>PMAK01000182.1 GCA_003153655.1 Phycisphaerales bacterium | reverse complement strand
CGGCGAGGCCAGATGCCTCCTATAGAGCCAGCGGGAATTGAACCCGACTTTCACACGATCCTGCCGAGGGCAACAATCTCGAATGAATCCGAGCCCTGTATCGCCCATTGATTTGTTTCCGCAGGATTTCGTGTCTTCTATGCCACTTCGTTACTCGCCAAGAATTGTTGGCCTTCGTCCGGTAATCAAAGCTGATTCTGCCGCTCATCGGTTGCAATTCTCACAATCATCCTCAACGGGCGAGTGTTCCAGGACGATTCTACGGATGGAATTGCGCGCCAGAAACCATATTACGGGAAATCGGAATCGCTATGGAACAGAACACACCGGCGTCGGATTATCTCGCTCCGCAAATTTCGGAGCTGGCGCTGCATCGCGTCGGAACGATTAGTAACCCAATAGATAACTCAAAAGGGGCACAGAACGAGATGACTCGCGCGGTGGCCCGACGGCTGCTTCCTGCTTGCGTGGTCGCCCCAGCCTTGATTTGGTGGGTGTTGTTCTTCGGAGTGCATCGCGGATGGTACGAACTCGAAACCTGTTTCATGTTGTTCGTTTATTCAGTGACAGTCGTGTTCGGGCTGATCGTCTGTTTCAATCTGAAGAGATTGTCGCGGATGGACATACAGAGGGCGCAAGCGGAGGAGCAGTTAAAACTTGCTAAGGACGCCGCCGAGGCTGCCAATCGGTTTAAGTCGATGTTCTTTGCGAACATTAGCCACGAGATCCGCACGCCGTTAACGGCTATCAACGGTTTCGCGGAGTTGTTACTGAACTCGGAGCGAACCGATGAACAGCGGCTTGCTGATGCAAGCATCATTCGTCGAAACGGCGAGCACCTGCTTAGCCTGATCAACGATATCCTGGATTTATCCAAAATCGAAGCGGGAAAGATGTCCGTCGATCGAATTCTGTGCTGCCCCGCTCGAGCTGTCGGCGAGGTCTGTTCGCTGCTGCGTCACCGCGCCGCCGAAAAGGGTCTGACGCTGGATGTGACCTTCAATGGTCCTATCCCGAAGATGATTCGGACCGATCCGACACGATTGCGCCAGGTGCTCATCAACCTGATCGCCAACGCCATCAAATTCACGAAGGAAGGCGGCGTGCGCCTCGCAGTATCGATCCAACCGGCGATTCATGCTGAGAATCCACTGCTTGAGGTGAAAATCGTGGACACTGGAATTGGTATCTCACCTGAAAGGCAAGCGGCGCTGTTCCAGCCGTTCGTGCAAGGTGATGCATCCATCACCCGGCAATACGGGGGATCCGGGTTGGGACTGGCGATCTCGCAGCATTTCGCACGGGCATTGGGCGGTGATATGGCATTAAACAGCGAGCCGGGGCGCGGAAGCACATTCACGGTCACTGTTGGCACCGACTCGCTCGCCGGTGCGGCGATTGACGAGCACCCCGAGGAGACCATGGACGTGCAAGATGACTTTAGCGGGCCGAAGGTCCGTATCAGCGGGTCGGTTCTGGTGGCGGAGGACGGTATCGACAATCAGGCCCTCATCGCTGCCAAACTGGGTGAAACGGGTTTGAAGATCGAACTAGCTTCCAACGGTCAAATAGCCTGCGAAAAAGCGATGGCAGCAGCCGGACGCGGCAAACCGTTTGACTTGATCTTGATGGACGTGCAGATGCCGGTAATGGACGGCTTCACCGCGATGCTCGAACTTCGCGGCAAAGGATACCGTGGCCCGATCATCGCACTGACCGCAAATGCGATGGATCGCGATCGCACCAAGTGCCTCAACGCCGGTTGTAATGAATTCGTGACTAAGCCGATTCAGATGGAGAAGCTATTCAAGGCGATTGGCCGCTATCTGAAAGTAGTTCCGGTTGATTTGGAGCCCGTGGCCAAGGAGGGCGCCCCCGCCGCCGCGGCCGGCAACGCCACATTGGTGCAGAAATTTTACCAGGAACTTCCCGATGAGCTTGCCCAGATCAGGCAGGCCATTGANNGCAGATCAAGGAAGTTGCGCAACTGGTGCTTGGAAAAGCGGCGGCGGCTGGCCTGAAGGATGTGGCTCCGCAAGCAGCGAAGTTATTGCGATCCGCTGAAAGCGAACGCTCGTGGATGGTTCTGCGCCAGGCGGTCAGTGAGTTTGCACAGGATACACAGCCGGAATCCAAGAGCGCGGCGGCTTGAGACTTTGTCAGGATTTCCGGGCTTTGCGGCGACCGAGCAACGCGATGCCGCCCGCACCTAGCAACGTGAAACTGGTGGGCTCAGGCACCGGTGCGAAGGCAATGCCCTTGAAGACCTGGCCTCCATTTCCTGCTGCTGACTCTAACTCATCAAAGGTTTCACCCGATCCGGTTGTCGCGTTCAGGGTATCGGTGATTGCATAAATGCCGTCGGGATCGTCGTCTCCCAGGGTGTAGGAGACGGCAAATAGTTCGACCTTCGCGTTCGCGCCTGTTCCGACGACTTCTCCGGTGATTCCCGCGAAACCACTCTGGCCATCGGACACCCCCTTGGGATTACCGGCAGGAACCCAGCCGGATGTGGCTGGGGTCAGGATATAATCAAGTATCCAACTCGATCCATTGAGCGTCCATTTCTGAATGCCGCCATCCCCGAGCGAGCCGGCCTTTGGATCGCCCGTATCGGCTACGTATAGCGTATCCGCATTCGCGAAAAAAAATCCTTCGGGGCTGTAGAAGACTTCTTTCGATCCGGAGAGGCCGATTTTCCGTGGACAGGTCGACAAATATTCCTGGGTGAATGTGGGTTCAAGCTACCTGATGTCCGATGTGCTGGCGGCATTTCTGTTTGGCCAGCTTGAAGCGTGGGAACGTATTCATCACGCGCGGCGGCTAATTTGGGAACGCTATCAGAACGAACTTATCTACTGGGCGGCAGATCGCGGGATTCAAACGCCGACTGTGCCGGCGCATTGCGAGTATGCGCTTCGCAGCGTTGGGCCGGATATGAGCGATGAGAACAGATCCAAGGATGACATCGCCGCGAATTTGCCTTAAGAGTCTGTAGCAAAGCCGAGGTCTCAGGTTTTTCCGGCGATTATTGATTCAACGTGGATTCGTAAGCCTTCGCGGAGCGGCGTTGTTGGGAGGATCAGGCCGTGATCGCGGGCTTTGTCGAGCGTGTAAACGCGGTGCGAGCAGAAGTGGGCGGTGTCCGCGTGCTCGCGGAGTTGCTGATCGATGGCGATTTCCTTGATCGTCAAATCCACGCCCAGGATTTCTGCGATGTGTTGATAGAAAATACGGCACTCGACGACATCAGGACCGGCGGCGAAATATATTTGGCCGATGGTGGCGCTGTTGTCGAGACAACTTTGGGCCATCAGCCATAGGTCTTCGGCGAAGATTGGGTGCTGGAGGAAGTGGCCCCCTCCTACGAGCGTGATCGGGTCTTCGCGGCGCATGCGATCGATCAATTGCGGGTCGCGCGATGCCTGCGGGATGCATCCGAGTTGGGAGCCGGGGCCATAGATATGGCAGGGACGGAGAATCGTGAACGGGAGTTTGCTGCCGCCGGCGAGCAGGACTTCCTCGGCTTCGCGCTTGCCTAGCGCGTAGGGGCTGTTGTGGAACTTCGCATAGGTTTCGTCGATCTTCCACGGACGTGTGAATGGATTAATCACGCTGTCGGTGGAGATGAAGACCAGATGTCCGGGCCGGCCGGTGAAGCATTCAATGTCTTGGCGGGCGTCGTCGCCACTGTAGCCGATGCAATCGATGACCAGATCCCAATGTGCGTTTGCGGATTGAATCGCCGCGGCGAAGGCGGCGCGATCTTTGCGGTCGGCCACGATGGCCATTGCGCCGGCGGGGACGGGGCGGAATNNGGGGCGCTGGCCGCGCGTGACGGTCCAGACGCGGTGTCCTTCGCGGAGGGCGCAACGCGCACAGGTTCCGCTGAGAAAACCGCTACCGCCTAGTAAAAGGATATCGGCCATTAGAAATTGAAGTTATCGGGGTCCGCGCCGAGGCGCTTGTTCTGATCAAGGGCGTCGATGCGTTTCATTTCGTCGGCGGATAGCTGGAAGTCGAACAGGCCGGCGTTTTCGATGATGCGTTCCTTGTGGACGGATTTCGGGATCATGACGACTTGGTGTTGTNNGCGATCTGAGCGGGCGTCTTGCGGTGATGTTTGCCGATCTCGATGAGTTCCGGGACTTTTGCAACTTTGCCTTGCATGAGCGGGGCCCAGGCCTCGAAGGCGATGCCTTTGCTGTGGCAGAGATCAACCAGCTTTTGCTGGCGGACGAGCGGATGCCATTCGACCTGGTTGACGGCCGGGATGATGCTTGCGCCGGCGAGGACTTGCTCGACGTGATGGACGAGGAAATTGCTGATGCCGATGGCGCGGGCTTTTCCTTGTTTGTAGAGCGACTCCATCTTCTTCCAGGACTCGACGAATTTGCCGGGGACGGGCCAGTGGAGGAGATAGAGATCGACGTGATCCATCTGGAGTTCCTTGAGGCTGGCGTCCATGGCTTCGGCGATTTTTCCAGAGCGCATGTCAGCGTTCCAGACTTTTGTGGTGACGAAGATCTTGTCGCGCGGGATGCCGGATTTTTGGATGGCGCGGCCGACGTCGGCTTCGTTTTTGTAGAGGGCGGCGGTGTCGATGTGGC
>PMAK01000059.1 GCA_003153655.1 Phycisphaerales bacterium | reverse complement strand
CCGTGAGCTTTAGTTGCTCATCGAGAACAACATTGGCGTGGGGTCTGATGGCCGCACGCGCTTGAACTGTCCGCTGCGGCGACAGCGCCGATGCCGGATGGCAACTGGATCGCTATCGTCGTCATCAGAGACAACGAATTTACCGCCGCATGGTGGCGGTATGCCTTGCGCCGGATAACGATCCGCCGGCGCGAACGGAGATTGGTTAGCTGCCATCGCTGGTAGCCTCCACTCCAGGCTTTTTTTGTTGATTTTCCGGGGGATTTCGCCGATACTGCGTACTGCTAGTGGCAGTATTGGGTTCACCCCGGCTTTCGGGCCGCCCGGTAGCCTAAAGATTGTCGTGAGGGCCGTCAGCGCTAACTGGCGGCTCCTCTCATATCGGTCGCCTCACTTTTTAACTCGATACTTGTGCGGTTCCTTGCCATTGCCTTCACTCACGGTCTCGATGTTTAGTTCCTTCTTGAGATTGCCCATCATGGCCGCAATTGACGGCTTCTTTTGTTGCGCCTTCAGGGCGGGATATTTCCTTGCAATCCAGTCAACTACATCCTGCTTGGTAAATTCTGCGGTAAAGGATTCGAGCGCCATGCGTACAGCCTTGACCATTGTCGGGGTCTTGTCTTCCTCAACCGTACTCGTTTCGGCATCATCCTTTGAATCCTCTTTTTTCGCCTCCGGCTTAGCATCCTTTCCAGCCTTCTTCCCAGTCGTGTGTTTTTTGGGTCGGCCGCGTCCCTTCTTTGACTTTTTGTCTTCTTCACCGTTTTGCGGCTTTACTGACTCGTACCACTCGGGAAGGCCAAAAGTGCCGCTTGGCAGTCGATGGAAGATGCTCGTGTTCTTAGTCAGAGAAATACGCAGATTTCGCTTTCGGTTCTCCTCATTTTCGGTCTCAAATGTGAAGCCCCCCTTGCAAAGGGAATCGTAAATTTCATTCACATTCGCCGGACCAACATGTTTACGCATTTGCAGGTACGCCCGGATCGCGCCCGAAAGTGCCTTGCCGTAAAATTGGTCGCTTCGCAGGGCCGAAATATTGCCGACTTCGGAACCAGTATCCGCCTCGGAATAGATTGGCGGCTGTCCAGTGCGCACCAATAGACGGTTGACCATCTTCTTGGCATCCACGATCTCTACCTCAAGATCGCGAATATGCTGCTGCAATCCAATCACCGTATTATTATCGGTCGCCATAGTGCGATTCCTTTTTCAGACCAACAAAGCGTACCCGCGCGCGAAGTCTGAAATCAAGTGTATTTTCCGTAACTAGGAGTTGATCCATGTTCTACACTCGGGATGATAGTTTTTGAGTAATCGTCTGACGGCGAATGATGACCCACAACAAGCCATAAATGCCTGTATTATGGCATAATTTGTGAGTTTAACTCCAGCCCGGACATTAGCCAGATGTCGCGATTTGAATCGTTATATTTATGGACCTTTAGGGTATTGCCTAACAAAAAATTGAGGCACCAACTGGGAATGATTGTCGCTAAACGCCGCATTGACTAGTGTCAGTTCGCCTTAAGAACTGGCCGATACGTCAGCCTTTTCCCTTCGGCGGATCGGATCGCGGCATACGTTCGCTCTCCGTCATTCATCTTGCGACCGTTCCACAGGAAATCGTAGTGAGCCAGATAGCGGTGCAAGTGTTTCTTACTGACCGCATGGTGAACGCCAATCATCCCGCGCTTGATGAGCGCGAAACTGGATTCAATGGTATTCGTGTGAACGTCGCCAACCGCGTATTCGCCCGCAGAGTGACAGACAGATTCGTGTGAGGCGAATTCATCTTTCAGGCCAAGGTACGATGAACATTCATCCGTCATAACCCGCGCCTGTGGATCGACCATTTGGCGGATAGCGTGTTTGAGGGTGTACGCGGAAACGTCAGTGACAACCCGACGATGTACGTCGCCGTCCCGCTGGACGATGCCGAGTACCGGGGTTTTCTTTGTCCCGCGTCCGCGCTTGTGCGGGCCGGTTCCGGGACGCGGTTTGCCGCCTACGTACAGTTCATCGCATTCAACGATCCCCGTCATCTTCGGTGGCGTACCGGGCTTCTTGGCCATCGCAAACCGAATGCGGTGCATCAGGAACAGCGCTGACTTGTAGGAGATTTGGCACTGCCGCATGATTTCCAGCGCGGCCGCGCCCTTCTTGCTGGTGGATGCGCGCCAGAACGCATAGGCCCAATGCCGGAGGGGGAGACGGGATTCCTCGTAGACCGCGCCGATGCGAACCGTGTATTGCTTGTGGCAGTCCCTACAACGCCACAGGAACCGCTTAGAACGTCCGCCAGTGGCAGCGTCCATCATCTTGTAGACGGCGGTAGAGCCACAATGAACGCAGCACGGCGTATCGCCCCAGCGGACGGCTTCAAATAGCTCCACTGCGGCTGTCTCATTGGTACAGGCCACTGGCAGATTTTCGATGAAATCAGTGTGTTTTAGTTCTGGACGTTTCTTTGTGTTTAAGTTTTCCATAGCGACTAATTTTATACTTAACGCAATGGTAAGTCAAGGCAATAATGCGAGATTGCGTAAAGTACACACTTCCGTTTTTCTATGTATGAATACCGGCACGCCTGGCCGATACCCCGGGCGCGAGTTCTCCAATAGGCCAGTCGATGAGGAAATCGTCGAAAGAGAACACGATCAATCGCTAAATGCGCGGTGGAGGAGGGAGGCGAAGAGGTGTTCGGCCTGACGCAATGACTCTCGTTGCACCGCGCGCAGCCGTGCTGGTGCAGCCACCAGACCGACGCAAAGCCTTCGACAATAGTCAGGTCGCGAACGGGCTTCGCCGCGCTCCCAAAACAAATCTCACACCTTCCCAAAAACCCGCCCAAAACTTTCACCCGCCGGACCCCTGGGCGGAGGGCGTTGCTTCGCCGCTCACGCGGCGACTCCGCCATCCGCGACTTCAAATGCAGCGCTGTTACACTTTTCTCTTCCCAAAAGCTGACTGCGGCATGTAAAGGGTGATAAGCCATGTGGAAGAAATGGGTTATCGCAGCCCGATAAGCTAGTGTACACTAATCATTTCTCGAAAAGTGTAACGTTCTGTAAAGTTGTGTAACATCCCTCCCGCCCATGCCCGACGATTCGCCGCATCCCACTCTCGTGCTGGAGGTTACGACCCCGCTCGGCCAGAGCACGCGCTATGACCTGACCGCTTCGCCGCTGGGCATCGGCCGCCTGCCTGAAGCAGACATTCAGCTCGACAGTTCCCGCGTCTCCCGCAAACATGCCGAGCTCGTTCAAGATGACCTTGGCCAATGGATCATCCGCGACCTTGCCAGCCGCAACGGCACGCGCGTCAATACACAGCTCGTCACCGAGCATGCAATCCGACCTGACGACGTCATCGAAATCGGCCAGTATCAGCTTCGCATCCTCTGGCCCGCTACGGAGGCTCCGCCGGAAGACGATCTTCAAACCACGCTCTGGTCTGTCGAAGATCCGGACGCCACGGATTTTCACACTCTTTCTTCCTCGCCGGCTCCGCGACTCAATGCCGCACATCTGGCGAAGGTGAATTCGCTCAATCAGCATCTTCTGGAGCTTTCCGATCCGCGCGATCGATTGATCCAACTCTGCCAAACGCTCGTTGGCCCGGATATGAGTTGCAATTCGGCCGTCGTTTTGCGCACCTCGCGCAGCGGCGCAGTGCAATCGCCCCAGCTTTTGTGCCCGCATCAATTGCGAGAAGGGCATCCGCAGCCGCCGGGAGTTTCCCGCGCCGTCGTCGAATCCGCCGTCGCCGCCGCGGAAGCNNCCGCCGTCATGGGTCAGCAGCCCATCGTGGCCGGCGGTGCTGTGTCCAGCGGCCTGACCGTCAATTTTTCCGACGCCGAGCGTGGGGTAACCGCGATCATCGCCTGCCCGCTTCGGGTCGATGCAACATCAGCCGACATTCTTTATGCAACGGTCCCCCACGATTGTGGCACGCTCGACTGGCTCGCGCTCGTTGCTCTTGCCGCCGAGCAGTACAAAAAAGCTGAACTGCAAATCGAAGCCCGTAAAACGACGCAGGACAACGCCGCGCTTCAGCACGAACTGAAACAGGCCCGAAATATTCAGATGAATCTGGTCCCCAAACATCCCACCGCGCCGGGTTTGGAGATCGCGATCGGCTTCGAGCCGTGCCTCTGGATCGGCGGAGATTACGCCAATGTCCTGCCGGCCCCCGACGGCCGCGTTTTTCTCATCGTCGCGGACGTCTCGGGCAAAGGCCTGCCCGCCGCGATGGTCGCGACCGGCGTTCATAGCATCGTCGCCGACGCGGTCAGCGGGGGGCTTTCCCTCCCCGAACTCGCCCAAAGCCTCAATCGCCTGCTCATCGAATCCATGGACCGCCAGAGCTATTTGACGGTTCTCGCCGCGATCTTCGACCCCAAAACCGGCCGCATGCAATGCCTCAACGCCGGCCACCCGCCGATGCTCGTCATCGACCCGGCCGGCGAAGTCCGCGAACTTACCTGGGGCCACAATCCTCCGCTCGGCGTCCTCCCGACATCTCCGCTCATTGACTTCGCGCAGCTTGAACCTGGCGAACTCCTCTTTCTCTACACCGATGGTCTAAGCGAAATGCAAGACTCGACTGGCAAGATGCTGAACATCGAAGGCGTCAAATCACACATCGCAAAACTTTATGCGACGAATCCTGAAGAGCCGCTGTCGAATCTAAGCAAACAGCTCTCCCAATCCCTCGATCAAATCCGGGGTGTGTCGCCGGTGACGGATGATCGAACGTTTCTCCTGGCCCGCAGACTCTAGCTAACTTGCCAAACGCAATGCGGATATATCGCTGGCGTGTGCCAATTGCACGAAAATACAGTTCTGATGAAACCCGATTTTTTGATTGAGATTTGCCAGTGATTTGAGATGATGTTCATAATCAATTTTCACTCGTAGCAAACGAAATAGGAAGACATGAACCGAATACGCCTTCCGCTTATCGTCACTGGTATGTTTTTCGCGGCTTCCTCGGCTATGGGCTCGGCATATACCGCGTCCGTCTTGTACCCGCTGACGGTGCCTAGCGGGTTCTCATCTATCAGCCCCTTCACAGTGATTTCCGGACAGGCGGTCGGTAACGCCACCCTTAATGGAAAAGTCGATGACTTCCACGCCATCCGCTGGACTGCTACCGGCGCGGTGGATTTAAATCCGACTGATCTGGGTGAAATTACTTTGTCGGCGCTCAACGACGCCTTCGGCAACCAGCAAGTTGGCTTTGGCTCCGTCGACGGAACGAGTAATCATAGCCATGCGCTGCTTTGGAACGGTACCGCGGCCAGTGCGGTGGATTTGAACCCGACCGACCTGATCGGAATTACCGATTCGGGCGCGGGCGGGACTAACGGTATCCAGCAAGTGGGCAATTGTTCTGGCATTGGGACCGGAAATCATGAGCACGCATTGCTATGGAGTGGTACGGCGGCCAGTGCGGTAGATTTGAATCCGACCGACCTGATCGGAATTACCGATTCGGGCGCCGGCGCGACGGACGGAAGCCAGCAGGTCGGAAGCGGATACGGAAATGGAATGCCCAGTGAACTCCACGCGTTACTTTGGACCGGTACTGCCGCCAGTGCGGTGGACCTGAACCCGACCAACCTCAATGGAATCAACTATTCGGTGGCGTACGATGTTGGCGGCAATCAGCAAGTGGGTGAGGGCGACAGCCTTCCCTTCGGCATTGGAAGCGGCTCTCACGCTCTACTCTGGACCGGTACAGCCGCCAGTGCGGTGGACCTGAATCCAACCAACCTTCCCGGAATCAACGGTTCGGATTCGACGGCTCTTGCAACCAATGGACATCAACAAGCGGGCTTCGCTTTTACAACTGATCTTGGCGTGAACGCGATCGTTTGGACCGGTACGGCAGCGTCCGCCGTCAACCTCGATCCTCTGCTCCAAGCAATGGGCTCATGGACCGACTCCGAAGCCGACTACATCGACTCTTCCGGCAATATCTACGGCATTGCAGACGGCACGTACCATGGCGTGACCGGCGCCTTCGCCGTGGAATGGTCCCCACCAGCGCAAGTGCCCGAGCCGGTGGCGGGTTCACTTCTATTGATCACCAGTGCAGGAATGTTAATGCGCCGAAAACGAACTGAATTCGCCTAACACAAGAGCCCCGTACCTCAATCCCCATTCACCGTCGGCAACGTCACCGTAAACGTCGCCCCGGTTCCCAATCCCTGGCTTGCAGCCAAGATCTCTCCGCCATGAATCTTCACCAGCGTCTTGCATACCCGCAAGTTTGCTCCCTCGCGCATCGAATCCAGATCGACCGAAGCATTCTCAAACGCCCCAAAAATAGTCGGTAATGCCTCCGGCTCAATCCCCACTCCATTGTCCTTCACCGCAATCTCCAAAACATCCCCCACATCTCGCGTCGCGATCCGCACCATCCCAACCGTCGGCGTGAACGCAATCGCATTCCTCAGCAAGTTCAACATCACCTGTTCCAAACGACCGCCATCCCCGCGCACATGATGCCATCGCGCCCCCAGGTGCATCACGACATCCAGCCGCTTCTCATGCAACTCACTTTGGCAATGATGCACAGCCCGGGCAATCACCTCGTGCATGTCCACCCGCACCATCCGCAATTGGATGTTGCCGCAATGGACGCTCGCGAGTTCCAGCAGTTCGTCGATCAAAAGTGTTTCGGATTCGATGCGTTGCCGGATCAGTTTTTCCGTTTCTTGCAGATTCCGGAGTAGCATGGAGTTTGCATCCGACGGCCATCCCATCGCATGATCTCGGGCGCTTCCCGCTCCATGAGATTTTTTAATTTCCCGCTCAACCTTATCCATTAAATGATCCTTACTCAGAACTGTTCGAGGCCGTTTTTATACTGACGTTCGCGTAATTTTCGACAAGAAGCCGACATCGCTTAAGTCCGTCTCCCATAAATATTCACATTCGTTTTCGGCTTAGTTTCTATTCCAAAAATCAGTAAGCGGTTTTCAAGTCACAAGCACGGGGCCGTTGCAATCGACTACGTACTAGCACGTATAGATCAACCCGCCGCCATCTTTCAAAGCGTTGTCCCGCGGAAGACCTGTCAGAACATTGCCGGGCCGGCCAACGGCGTTCGCGGCGGCCGCGCTGATCCCTATTCGAAGCATATGCCGCCAATCGTTAGGAAAAACGCAACGATCATTGTCTTAATTCATCCAAAAACCGACATCGTATTGCCCGATCTTCATCCCCTCGTTACCGTAAATCTCCATATGACCTTCCTCACTCAATCCGCCGCATATAAAGCACTCGCATCCCACTACCAAAAAATCTCGTCAACTCATATGCGGGACTTGTTCGCCGGAGATCCGAAACGCTTCCAAAAATTTTCCCTCCACTTCGGCGATATCCTGCTCGACTATTCCAAGAACCGGATCACCGAGGAAACCCTGCGCCTCCTGCTTGACCTGGCCAAGCATGCCAAGGTTGAAGACTGGCGTGACCGCATGTTCCGCGGCGACAAAATCAACATCACGGAAGACCGTGCCGTTCTGCACATCGCCCTCCGCAACCGCTCCAATCGCCCGATCCAGGTCGATGGACAGGACGTCATGCCGGGCGTCAATGCAGTCCTCGCCCATATGCGGGAATTTTCCGAAGCCATCCGCTCCGGAGCCTGGAAGGGATACACCGGCCAATCGATCACCGATGTCGTCAATATCGGAATCGGAGGCTCNNAGGGGGCCACAGCGGCAAGCGCATCCGCAACATCGTCAACGTGGGGATCGGGGGATCAGACCTCGGTCCGGTCATGGTCACCGAAGCCCTCAAGCATTATTCCAAGCCCGGCCTTCACGCCCATTTCGTTTCCAACGTCGATGGGACCGATATTGCCGAAAAGCTCAAAATTCTTAAACCTGAAACAACGCTCTTCATTATCGCATCAAAAACTTTTACCACGCAGGAAACGCTCACCAACGCCCAATCCGCACGCGAGTGGTTTCTCGCAACCGCCAAAAACCCGGCAGCCGTCGCCAAGCATTTTGTCGCGCTCTCCACCAACGAAAAAGAAGTCACCAAGTTCGGCATTGATAAAAAAAATATGTTCGAATTCTGGGATTGGGTCGGCGGCCGATATTCTCTCTGGTCCGCCATCGGCCTCTCCATCGCCGTTTTTGTTGGCATGGACAATTTCGAGCAGCTTCTCACCGGCGCATTCGAGATGGACGAGCATTTCCGAACCACGCCGCTCGATAAAAATCTCCCCGTCATCCTCGGCCTGCTCGGCGTCTGGTACAACAATTTCTTCAACGCCCAGACCGAAGCGATTCTTCCCTACGATCAATACCTTCATCGCTTCTCAGCTTACTTTCAGCAGGGCGACATGGAATCCAACGGCAAAAGCACCACCCGCGATGGCCAAACTGCTGACTATTCGACTGGCCCGGTCATTTGGGGCGAGCCCGGCACCAATGGTCAGCACTCGTTCTATCAGCTGATCCATCAGGGCACGCGGCTGATTCCCTGCGATTTTATAGGGTTTTGCCAGACGCTAAATCCGCTCGGTCAGCAGCATGACTTGTTGATGGCGAACCTGTTCGCGCAGACCGAAGCGTTGGCATTCGGCAAGCCGGCGAAGGCCGTCCAAGCGGAGGGAACGCCGCTGGGGCTCGTGCCGCATCGCGTTTTCGAGGGCAACCGCCCGACCAACACGATACTCGCCGAGCGTCTGACACCGCGGATCTTAGGCGTGCTGGTTGCGCTCTATGAGCACAGCGTCTTCACGCAAGGGGTGATCTGGAATATTGATTCTTTTGATCAATGGGGGGTTGAGCTTGGCAAGATGCTCGCCAATCGGATTGTTCCTGAGCTGCAGAGCGTGACCGAACCCAAGCTCGCACATGACAGCTCAACCAACGCGCTCATCGGGCGCTACCGTCGAGTGCGCGAGGTGCGCCGATGAGCGCGCGCATCAGTGCGCTCGCGGGCCACCCTGCGAAGGAAGGCGCGCGATTGGATGTCAAAAAGCTCATCGACGCCTACTACAAGCGGCAACCCGACACGAGCGNNGCCGGCTCCTCGTTTGACGGCACCTTCAACGAGGCGCACGTTCTGGCGATCAGCCAAGCGATTTGTCTTTACCGCGTGAAGCAGGGCATCAATGGCCCGTTGTTCATCGGTATCGATACACATGCTTTGTCGATGCCCGCCTTCGAGAGCGCGCTCGAGGTGTTAGCGGCGAACGAGGTCGAGGTCATGATCTCCAAGAGCGGCGAGTACACGCCGACGCCGGCCGTGTCGCACGCGATTCTGGTCTACAACCGTGGACGCAAGTCGGGGCTCGCCGATGGCATCGTCGTAACACCGTCGCACAACCCACCCGACAGCGGCGGCTTCAAGTNNACCGGTTGGATCGAAGTCACTGCCAACGCGCTGCTCGCAGGCGGCCTTGCGGACATACGGCGCGTGCCAGGCGCACAGGCGCGGCGCGCCGCTACGACTCACGAGTTCGATTTTCTGGACGCGTACGTCGCGGACCTGGGCAATGTGCTTGATCTGGATGCCATCAGGGGCGCGGGCCTGCGCATGGGCGTTGACCCCTTGGGGGGCGCGGGCGTGCATTACTGGG
>PMAK01000064.1 GCA_003153655.1 Phycisphaerales bacterium | reverse complement strand
CGCCGGCGTTGTCGCCGGTGCAGTCGGCGATGACGCCGGGGTTGCGGGCATCGTCTTCCTTGACGTTGAAGACGATCTTCATGAGGTCAGCGCCGATGTCGGCGATCTTGGTGAAGATTCCGCCGGCAACGCGGAGGGCGGCTGCGCCGAGTGATTCACCGACGGCGAAACCGATGAAGCATGGGCCGGCGTAGTTACGCGGGATGAAGAGGAGAATGACGAGCATCAGGACGAGCTCGACGCTGATCAGCACCATTCCGACGCTCATGCCGGCCTGGATGGGGATTGCATAGACGTGATAGGGTTTGCCGCGGAGGGAAGCGAGGGCGGTGCGGCTGTTGGCAAAGGTATTGATGCGGATGCCGAACCAGGCGACGGAGACGCTGCCCGCGATGCCGACGAGGCTGAAGAGGAGAATGATGGCGACTTCGAGCGGAGCGTAGTGCTTGCCGGTTTCGTCGGTGGCTAGCCAGCCGAAATAGATGATGAGGATCGCGCCGATAAATACTTCTAACAGCAGGATGAATTTGACCTGGGTTTTGAGATAGGTTTTGCAGGTGGCATAGATTGTTTCGGAGACTTCGCGCATGGACTCGTGGACGGGCATGGCCTGGAGTCGGCGATAGATGACGAGGCCGAAGAGGAAGCCGAGGCCGCAGATGCCCATTCCCCAGGTGAGGAGGGTGTGTCCGCCGATGGAATTGTTGAAGAACCTGGCTTTGTTGAGATCGGGGATTTTCAGGCTTACATCGCTGGCAAAAGTCAGGGTTGGGAAGAAGAGCGCCAGCAAGAGCGTGGCGGCGACGAGGGGGGCGAGCGAACGCCGTTTCAGGGGCGAAGCAAGGAGCATATTGGCAGACCTTTCATGGAGAGAGCTGGACCAGCGGTTTTTTAGTTGTTTCGTCTCAACGCCATATCTAATTAACCAGTCGGCGAGGTTTTGTGCAACTAGGCATTAAGGATGTGCAAGGGTTTCCTGCACGACGGACTGGGCTTCGCCTATCAATTTTTCGGCCGTTGAGCGGTCCGGAGCTTCAACAATAATCCGCATGATGGGCTCTGTGTTGCTGGGACGGGCATGGAGCCATGCATTGGGCCAATCGATGCGGATACCGTCCTGAACGTCGATTTTCTCGGAAGCGTAGCGTTTTTTCATCGCGACGACGACGCGATTGGCGTCTTCGCGGCGGCAGGGGAACTTGGTTTTGACGATCTCATAGCGCGGAATCTGCGCGACGATCTGGCTGATAGAGAGGTTAGTGGCGGCCATGAGCTGGAGAATGTAGGCCATCCCGACGAGGCTGTCGCGGCCGGGGACGATGCGGGGGTCGATGACTCCGCCGTTGCCTTCGCCGCCGATAACTGCGCCGTGGGCGAGCATGGCCTGAATGACGTTGGCTTCGCCGACGGGGGTGCGGATGACCTGGCTTTTGTTGGCGGCGGCTACGTCGTCGAGCATTCGGCTGGAGGAGAGATTGGCGACGGTTATGCCGGGGCGGCGGTAGAGTAGCCATTTGGCGCAGAGGACGAGGGAGTATTCTTCGCCGATGTATTTGCCGGTTTCGTCGACGATGGCGAGGCGGTCGGCATCGGGATCCTGGGCGAAACCGACGGCGGCGTGGTGGCGGCGCGTTTCTTCCGATAGCGAGACCAGATTTTTTTCGGTGGGTTCGGGTTCGTGGGGGAAGCGGCCGTCGGGAATGCCGTTTAGGTGAATGAGTTGGCATCCGAGTTTGCTTAACATCGTGGCGGAGGAGACGCAGCCGGCGCCGTTGACGCTGTCTAAGACGACTTTGTATCGCTTGGAAGAAATTCCCAGGACGTCTACGTGTTCCAAGACGCGCTTGACGTGGAGGGCGTGGGTTTGGGTGTCGCGTTTGGAGAGGACGAGTTCTTCGACCGGAACGTAGGCGGATTGATTGCTGTGATAGAGATCGGCGATGGCCTGGGCGTCGGCAGGGGGCGGGGCGACGGCTTCGCGGTTTAGGAATTTCAGGCCATTCCATTCGATTGGATTGTGGGAAGCGGTGGCGATGATTCCGGCGTCGGCGTTTAGATGGCGAACCATCATGGCTACGCCGGGCGTGGAGACGATATCGAGATCGGTGACTTCGATTCCGCTGGCGACGAGAGCGGCGATGGCGGCATCGCGAACCCATGGGCCGGAGGGGCGGCTATCGCGGCCGAAGACGACGCGGAATTTCTGACCGGGCTTTCCGCGGCTTTTGAGGAATGCGGCGAGGGCGGCGGCCATTCGAGAGACGACGGCTGGCGTGAGGGAGCCGCCGATGGTTCCGCGCATGCCGGAAATGCCGATCATTAAATCCGTTTCCATCCTCGCGGCATTATGGATTTGCCCGGTGGTATGGCAAGGGATATGCTCAAAGTCGAAAGTTTGGAGAAGAAACCGAAAAATGAATCGTGACGAACTCGACAAACGCGTGCCCGCAATCATTGATGGTCTTGTACAGAGCATCATTGGCGAGCCGCGCATGCAGCATTTGAATCGCGTCTTTCTGCCGAGCCGGGATGCGATTGTTAAAGCGATTGAATTGCTTCGGCAGATTATGTATCCCGGATATTTCGGGAAGCAGGGATTGACGAGTCAGAACATCTCCGAGCGCGTGGGGGAATGGGTTACGGAATTGACGGATACGCTTTATGAGCAGGTGCGGTGCTGCCTGCGATATAAACAGCAAATCCCAGGGTCGGATCGCGGCAGCGACAAATGCGATGAATGCGATCAGGAGGCGGGGCGGATTGTGGCCGCGTTTTTTGATCGGCTTCCGGCCGTTCGCGAAATGCTGGCGGCGGATGTGCAGGCGGCTTTTGACAGCGATCCGGCAGCTCATAGTACCGATGAGACGATTTTCAGCTATCCAGGGCTGATGGCGATCACGATTCAGCGGTTGGCGCATGAGTTTTATAAGCTTGATGTGCCGCTGCTTCCGCGGATTATGACTGAACATATCCATGGCCTGACCGGGATTGATATTCATCCCGGGGCGGTGCTGGGGCGCGGGACTTTTATCGATCACGGGACGGGCGTGGTTATTGGCGAGACGACGGAAATCGGGGCGAATGTGAAGATTTACCAGGGCGTGACGCTGGGCGCGCTGGCGCCGGCGTATGGGCAGGTGCTGCGCGGGCGGAAGCGGCATCCGACGATTCATGACAATGTGACGATTTATTCCGGGGCGACGATCCTTGGTGGCGAGACGGTTATTGGAGAAGGTTGCACGATTGGGGGCAATGTGTTTATTACGGCGAGCGTGCCGAAATATAACCAGGTGAGCGCTGATCCGCCGAAGTTGAAATATCGGGATCGAAGATCGCAGACGCGGGCGGATATTGCGCCGGATTTTCAGATTTGACGCTATTTAGCGTTCGATACGAGCGCATTGTATTTTCCCGCAAGATCATTGAACTTCCGCACCGCGTCATTTCGCTCAGTCGAAAGTTTTTGGATTTGATCGCCCGCTTGCCGCAGCGCGGCATCGCGCGCCGCGACGGCGGCCATCCATTTGTCCAAAGCCGTCTTAAGCTGCTTGCTCTCAGCCGCAAAATGATCCCGTTCGGTCACCGCGTTCTTCAGTTCCGATTCCGACATAGACAATCGCTGCCGTAGGTCGCTGAGGTCGGCCGCGTCGTCCTTCAGCGTGATCGTCTGCTCCGCGATTTTCGCAGATTGTTCGATCCGCGTCTTGTCGAGTTGCTCGACGCTATTTTCCAGCCGGCTGTTTGTTTGCCATTGAGCGGCGCAGAGCACGCAAAGCACCGCCACGCCCAGAAAATTGAAAATCAAGAAAAAGCGGGTCATGGCGTCGCCCCGTTTCCAGGCTGCCGAATCTCGAACGCCACCTTATCGATCCCCGCAAGCCGAACCAGATCGAGCACATGAATCACATCGCCATGCCGGGCCTCGGTATCCGCGCTGATGATGATCCGCACGTCGGGATTCGCCTTTTGGAATCCGGCCAGCGCGCCGATCAGTTGATTATCGTCGACCGCTCGTTTGTTGAGATAGGCCGATCCCGCTTTGTCCACGGAAATATCCACGAAATCACGCTTGGGTTCATTCATCGCTGACGTGGCCGTGGGCAGGTTCACCTTCACGGTCTTGAGGTTCACCATGCTCAGGCTGACGAGCATAAAGGCCGCGAGTAGAAAGAACATGATGTCGATGAGCGGGATGATCTCGATTCTGGCCTCGGCGAGGTCCGAGGGGAGTTTCGCATCGAGTTTAACGGGCATTGGCGGCCTCCTTTATCTCAATCCGGCCCGCGGTCGCGCGGCGGCCGGCGAATTGTTCGAGATCGTGGCCGTGATGTTTGGCCGATTCCACGAGCAGTTCGACGTGGTTGATCGTTCGCTCAAGGCGAGCGCGGAAATGCGCAAGCTGGCGATTGAAATAGTTGTATGGAAGGAGGCAGAGGATGGCGATTCCCAGGCCGCAGGCGGTTGCGATCAGTGCTTCGGCGATGCCGCCGCTGACTTTCGCGGGGGCAAGCTGTTCCTCGCCGACGAAGTGGAATGAACGCATGATTCCGGTGATCGTGCCGAGCAGGCCCAGAAGGGGGGCCAGCGTGATCAGCGTGCCCAGCACCCATTGGCGGCGTTCGCCCGATTCCAGTTCCTTTGACGCGCGCAACTGCATCGCGCCCAGCATTGAGCTGTGCGCGTTGACGAGGCCCTCATGGATCGTCTGGAGAAACGGATCATTTGGATCATCCACGAGCAGGAGCGCTTTTTCAAAATCGCCTGAAGCGATGGCGTCGAAGCTTTGCTCCATCACCTGCGATTGGGTGCGCCGCCAGAGACTCCACCACCAGAGCGCCCGCTCGATGACGACGGTCAGGGCCGCCAAAAAAGCCACGAGGATCGGCCACATGATGGGGCCGCCCTCCTGAAAATAATCCACAAGGATGTTTGCTGGTGAAAGGTTCATGCGACTGCTCCTCAATGATGTCGATTCAGTTGAAACTGGATTGAAACTTCATAAGACCGAACGGGACCGTTGGGAAAACGCCAGGTTGTTCGCACGGCGTGGACCGCGGCGTTGTTCAGAATGGGCCAGGGGCAGTGGGAAAAGGCCGAGGCGTCGGATACGCGGCCGTCTTCTTCGACGGTCATCCGCACGACGACGGTTCCCTCCTGACCCGCGAATCGAGCTTCGTCGGGATATTCCGGAGGGGGTTGGCGTCCTTCACCCTCGCCGAAGGTGAGCTGAATGATCGATGGGTGCGTGGAGACGATTTCCGGAGTCTCCACCGCGTGGACGGGCGCCTTCACCGCCTCGGCGAATGTGATGGCCGGGCTGGGAGGCGCCATGATCGGCTGTGGCGGCGGGGCGGACATGTCCGCGGGCGAGGCCGGCGCCGACGGCGGATTTTCCGCCACCGTCGGACGCCGGTTCATCGCCTCGACATTCAAAAGCTCCGCGTCGATCGGCGGGGGCTCAACTGCCGGCGCTGATCGACGGAGCGGCGTTGGCAATCCAATCACCCCGACGGCCAGGCACGCGCACCACAACACCATCGTGGCCACGGGCAAGAGCCCCGCCGCATGTTCGTTGACGTGAGGAATTGAATTCGACCGATCGCTCAAGTGCGGATCTCCAATCAGAAGTCGTAAGCGATTCCCGCGTATAAAGTCCGGCGCTGTCCGTACTGCGGCGCGCCGACTCCGATTCCCGTGCCGCTGCGGATCTGATAGCTTTCATCAAGCAGATTGAGCACATCAAATCGCAGCTTGACGATGTCATGACGCGATCCGTCGAGGTGGAACGCGTGTTCGTAACCAATATTGAT
This sequence comes from Phycisphaerales bacterium, assembly GCA_003153655.1. GTDB lineage: Bacteria > Planctomycetota > Phycisphaerae > Tepidisphaerales > Tepidisphaeraceae > PALSA-1353. The sequence goes on along the minus strand of PMAK01000064.1, from coordinate 10,608 downwards.
GGGGTAATACTGCGGCTCCGACTGTGAGTTGGCGAATCCGGACCGCAGGCCGGAGCCGTACAGAATATCCGCGTACACCTCATCGTTTGTCCACTGATAGGAAACCCCGGCGGACGCCGTGTACAGGGATTGGTGATCGAGTGGGATGGAGTTTTGCGCGATATACGCCAGTTCATCATTCTCGATGGTGAACTGCTGCGAAATGATGTTTTTGCCGCGCGTCAGCACATAGGCGAAATTTCCGAAGAGTGAGAAGCCGCGTTGCTTGTACGTACTGCTGATTTCCGCTCCGTACACCACGCCGTACTGGTAGTTGAACGGCGTAAAGATCACCGCGTCGCCGAACTGCCCAAGATCAACGAGGTTCTTCGCCTGTTTGTAGAACCCGTCCACGTTCACTTGCCATGGCTTGGTGATCTGCTCTGAAACGCCCGCATCGTAATAATTCGACCGCTCGACCTTGGGAGGGCCGTTGCNNATTTCGGTGGGGCATTTGTCGTATTGGCGAATTTGGCGATGGTGCTCGGGGGCACATACTGCACCGGCGGCGGCACGAAATACCGCGAATAACCGATGTGCGCCGTTGTGGTGCTGTTTGCCTTCCAGACGAGGTTTACCCTGGGGCTTAATTGGGCCTCGTTGTCGAAATTCGCCGCGAATTCATCGAGACGCCCGCCGTAGTTCAACGTGAGGTCCGGCGTGAGCTTCCATTCGTCCTGGAGATAGATTCCGGCCTCCAGAGCGTTGTTTCGCGTGTCGTCAGTGATCAACTCGGGAGTCGTGGAAACCGCTCCGGTGTCGGGATCGACCGCGAAAACGCTGGTGTTCGTGTTGTTTCTTTCAACGGTGTAATCCGCGATCAGCCCGGCTCGAAGGGTGTGCTGATCGTTGAGGATGTACGAACTGTCCACCTGGAGCCCGCTCGTCGTGTAGGAATTGAGGATTTCTCCNNTTCTCCCGCGATTCCCTGCAGGATCAGATCTCCGACCGGGTCGGGAGTGAAATGAATCTGGCCGTAGCGATAGAACGCGGACGCCAGGAGCGAAAACTGATCGACGGTCTTTTGGTAGGAAACTACGCCGTAATATTCCTGCTCGTTCTGGTTTTCGTTCAGTTCGGCGGAATCGAACGTGGAAAGGTTTCCGATGGAGAATGCCGGAGGAACGTCCGGAATATTGGGGATTTGAAAGTTGGCATTGGACCCGTTGAGGATGAAACTCAACCGGCTCGTGTCATCGATGTGGTAGGTCGAGTAAACAAATAACTTCTCCTGGTCGGTATCGTCATGGATGGGCCTGAAGCTCGGGGTGGGATTCTCAATGCCGCCGCTGTCGCTCTTGTACGAGGCGGATACGAATGTATCCCATTTCCCGTTTGTCCATCCCAAATCGACCGACGGCTCGAACGTGTCGTACCCGCCCCCGTAAATCGAAACTTCGCCTCCTTGCAGGGCCTCGCCGGACTTACTGGTCACGTCGATGATGCCGGCGGTGTGAAACCCAAACTGTGCCGGGAGGCTTCCATCGATCAAAGTGACCGACTCAATCATGTGGGTGTCCAATTCCTGTCCGAAGGTGTTGATCGGCTGGGGAAGCAGAACACCGTCCACCCGGTAAGTAATATTCGCATGCTCGCCGCGGACGTGTTCCTGGCCGAAGGAATCCATCACTACGCCGGGGTCACGCAAGAGGACCTGCTGGAAGGTGGCGTTTTCCCCCTCGGGAATTGCTTCGATCTGGTTTGGCCCTTCGGTGTAGGTCGTCGCGCCCAGGCTGGGTGCGATCTCATCGCGGGACAAATCCAGGTCGGATGTGACCACAACCCTGGCCAGTTGTCCGCCGGCGGGATTTGGCGCCACAGCCTGCCGTGGCGCTGTCGATGGAGACTTTGCCATCTGCGGCGATGGCGCCGTGGTCGGCGCCGGTGTGCCGATCGCCTCCGTCGTCGGGTTTGGCGCTACCGCCGGCAGCATCGGCAGCGGTGGCGGTAACGATATGTTCGATGAATCGGTAGTCGGTTGAGTTGTGGGCGATGCGTGCGCAGCGGCGCTGATGGCAATGCCAAGGGCAAGCGCCAGCACGACCCAAAGGCCGTTGTAGTTTCGCATGATTCTGAGTCCTCAGAGATGGGATTCGATTTTCCGCATGGGTATAGCGCGCGGTGAGCGCGGCATCGCCTGTTTGCGGATTGTTAACGAACAATAAAGAGGATCAGAATGCGGGCGGGCCGCGGCAATCGATCCGCGCCGGGGCTAGCCGGGAGATCAGTGGGGTGTCGAGCAGCGTCAGGAATGCAACGAAAAGACCGAGGCAAATGAGGGTGGGCACCCATCGCACGAAGACGAACTGAATGTGCAATTGGGCGCACGTTTCGCAATTCGATTCATCGTGGTGATGCGGGAAGATCGGGCGGCCGGCGGCTTTAGCCCTGGCATCGGCGATTGCATCTTCGCGAGCGTGCTGCAATTCGTGCAGATAATCCATCGCGCCGCTTCCGAGGCCCAGGAAGGTGAACAGGAGCAGAATGGAAGCCAGCCGTTTCAAGCGGAATGATTCTGGACTTCTGCGAATTGATTTGCAAGCGAATTATATTCGCCCCTGGCCGGAGTCTATTCCTTCTTCCGGACCACGATGCTTGGGCCGGAGACTTCGCGGACGACGATCTCGGTGCCGACGGGCTCGTAGCCGGTTTCGCTTATGACGAAGGCGATTCGTTTGTCGGAAATGAGCGGATCGAAGAATTCCGCGGACCCGCCGGGCCTTAGTTCTGAAATGGCTTTTCCCACAGCGCCTGGCGGCGGCCAATGATCGGAAACGGCTGGGATGGCTCCTGCCGGCGCGAGTTTGTTGCCTGACGTGGCGGTCAGAATCAGCCGATTGAGCAGGGGCATCCTTGGCAAAAATCGGCTGAGCCAGAACCAGAGGAAGATCGAAGAGGCCATCGCGGCGGCGACGACGACGATGCCTTTTTCCATCAGCGGCCAATTGGTGTGATTGGGGAGGATGGATGGGCCGCCCAGGCCTGCCGGGACGAATGTCATTACGAGGCCGAAGACGACGAGAATCCCGCCGGTGATTCCCGGGAAGAAATGTCCGGGGAGGAGGATTTCGAAGGATACCAAAAGCAGTCCCAGGAAAATCACGAGGATTTCCCACCACTGTGCGTAGCCGGTCAATAGCGGAACGCCCAGCATCAAAACCAGTGCGATCAACCCGCATACCTCGGCCACGCCGTGTCCGGGAGCATGGAGCACGACATAAAGGCATTGCAAAAACAAGACGATCAGAATTCCGCGCACGATCGCGCCGCTTAAAAATTCGACGGCATTCTCNNCTTGGGCCATCGCTTCGAGCGTTGAGAATTTCTCGCTCGCGAGGCCATAGCGGACGGCCTGATCGCTATCGACGGTTAGCAACGTGGTGGCGCTGTCGACCGGGCAGGCTTCGCCGGGGACGGAAATCCATTTCTTCGTCGCGATCAGCGTGTCGTAATCTTTCTGATCGACAAATCGGCGTTCGCCTTTATCGCTTTGCACCCAATAAACGACCCGGGTGACATCGACCATTGCCGCGGCCAGCAGTGGATCGTGATGGTTTCTCAAGGCACTTTCATTGAAATCGGTGAGGACGGGGCCTTCCTGTTTGGCGCGTTCCGCGGCGGGCATGGCATCGACGCCGTCGGGTCCGAAGATGATGGGGGCGCAATCGCCGAGTGTTGCGGAGTCGCTAACGACGATTTCATCGCAGGCCATGGCAATCATCGCGCCGGCGGAGATTGCTTTGTCTTTTACATAGGCGACGACGTGGATATCTCCTTGCCGTTTGATGAAGCGGGAGATTTCGAGGCCGGAGGTGAGGAGGCCGCCGTAGGTGTCGATGTTGAGGATGACGACTTTGGCGTTGAGTTTTTTTGCGTCTTCAAATCTTCGGAAGAGTTGATCGCGGTTGTATTCGTCGATTTCGCCGGCGAGGGTGATGACGACGGTTTTGCGATCGGATGCGGAGGCGCTGGTGGTAGGGCTGTCGGCTGCGCGAGCCGGGGGGCCCGTAAAGGCGACGGCACATATGACCGCCAACAGGATTGCGCCGGTTTTCATATCCGTATTGTATGTCCGCCGAAGGCGTTCGCACAAAAATCGCGATTGTCAGGTTTTTGACGTTTCGATGAGCGTTTCCAGCGCGGCGCGGGCTTTGCCGGAATCGATGGATTCCCGGGCCAGGGCCACGCCGGCGGGTAAATCCTTTGCCTTTTCAGCGACGACCATTGCGGCGGCGGCGTTCAGGATGGAGATATCGCGCTTGGGGCCGGGCTTTGCGTGCAGGACGGCTGTCAGGGCCTCGGCGGCCGCGTCGATGCTGTCTATCTGCAGATCGGAAAGACGAGCGTAATCAATTCCCACGTCCTTGGGATCGAGCGTCCAGGAGTGGATATGCTTATCGCGGAGTTCGCTGATGCGGGTTGGGCCGATGGTGGAGATTTCGTCCATTCCGTCCTCGGCGTGAACGACCCAGGCGCGGGCGCTGCCCAATTCTCTTAGGACGGTTGCCAGGCGATCAGTGAGTTCTGGGGCAAAGACGCCTAGCAATTGATGTCTGGCGCGGCCGGGGTTTGTGAGCGGGCCGAGGAGATTGAAGATTGTGGGAATGCCGAGCGCTTTGCGGGCTTCGGCGACGAATTTCATTGCGGGGTGATGGGCGCGGGCGAAGGCGAAGCAAATATTGGCGCGATCGAGACATTGGCGCAGATTTTCGGGGGAGGTTTCGAGTTTCAGGCCGAGTTTTTCGAGGACATCGGCTGCGCCGGATCGGCCGGAGGCTGCGCGGTTGCCATGCTTGACGACTTTTACGCCGGCGCCGGCGGCGATGAGGGCGGCCGCGGTGGAGATATTGAATGTGTGGCGGATATCGCCGCCCGTGCCGCAGGTGTCGAGAACTATGCCAGCGCCGCTAGAGTCTACGGGGATGATTTTCTCTCGCATCACCGTGGCTGCGCCGACTAACTCTTCAGCGGTTGTTCCTTTGGCGGCCAGCCCCACCAGCAATCCGCCGATCTGGGCGTCTGGGGCTTGCCCTGACATGATATGCAGGAATATTTCGCGGGCTTCGTCACGGGTGAGGTCCTCGCGCCGGCAGAGTTTCAGGAATGTTTCACGGACGCCGGGCATGATTGGCCATCCTTATTCCAAGACGGACGCTCCAGCGGTTGCGGTTGTGACGAAAACATTTGGCTGACGATCAAATTTGGCGGTGTAGGTTTTGTGGAGATGTTCGCTAAGGGCCTCAACTGATCTTGGCCGTGCCAATGCCACAATGCTCCCGCCAAACCCGCCTCCGGTCATTCGCGCACCGTAAATGCCCTTGACCTTCATCGTCTGTTCCACCAGGAAATCCAGCTCTGGACAGCTTACTTCATAATCATCGCGTAATGAATTGTGGCTCTTGACCATTAATTCGCCGGCCTCGTCGTAATGCTGCATGAGAAGTTTTTGAGCCATCTCGATTGCGCGGAGGTTTTCGGCGACGACATGCCGGCAGCGGCGATAGACGATTTCGCTCATGCGTCCCTTGGCTGCTTCGACCTGCTTCATCGTCACATCGCGCAGGGCTTTGATGGTTGGATGCTCGCGTTTGAGAATCGCGACGCCTTCTTCGCATTGGCGGCGGCGCATGACGTATTCGCTGTCGCCGAGGTTGTGCTTGACCATGCTGTTGACGATCACGACACGCAATTCTTTCGGCTCAAGCGGGACGTATTGCTTGGTGAAATCCCGGCAATCGAGCAGCATCGCCTGCCCGCTTTTGGCGGCGGTTACGATCATCTGATCCATGATGCCGCAGGGGACGAGGGCGTATTCCTGCTCGGCTTTCTGGCAGATCAGGGCCAGGCGATCGTTTTCAATACTGAGGCCGGCCAGGAGAAGGAGCGATTTGGCGATTGATACTTCGATGGCTGCGCTGCTGGAGAGCCCGCCGCCGACGGGCAGGGAATTGCAGATGAGGGCGTCCATGCCTGAAAGTGGGATTCCGGCGGACATGAGGATGGCGGCGACGCCACGGACGTAGTTGCCCCAGGCTGGCTTGGCGCGTTCGATTTTCTTTTGGAGGGAGAATTCGACGAATTCGTTGGGAAAGACGGTTGAAGCGACTTTGACGATTTCGTCTTTGCGGGATCGGCAGACGACGACAACCTGTGGCTCGATGGCCATGGGGAAGACGAAGCCGTCGTTGTAATCGGTGTGTTCGCCGATGAGATTGACGCGGCCGGGGGCGCGGATGGTGCGGAGTTTGTCGCCGGATCCGAATAGCTGCGCAAAGCGTTCTTTATTTTGGGAAATAGCGTCCTCAGCCATGTGATTGACTCTAAGAGCATGGTGGAAAGTGGTCAAGGATGTTGGGGGGGAAAAGAGCTGCGGAGATGGGAGCCGCAGAGACGCAGAGACGCGGAGGAAGACGCAGAGAAGAAATATTGCCACAAATGTAAAACAGATGCACACAGATAGAACAAATTCTCTGCGTCTGTCTCTGTGTCTCAGCGTCTCCGCGGCTCGGGTTTCCTTCATCGGCGGGTAAGCATGTCTAGTTCTACGACGTCGTTTTTGAAGAAGAGGGCGACGGTCCAGTCTATGACGATGCGAAGCCTGCGGTCGAAACGGGGCATTTGCCTCAGGTAATAGGTGCGCCAGACCCACCAGGCGATGAAGCCGTAGATTTTGAATTTGAAGACGCGGCCGACGCCTTTGTGACGGCCGAGGGCGGCGAGGGTTCCCTTATTTTTGTAGATGAAGGGTTTGGGCGATTCGCCGCGAATGACGGCTGTGATATTTCGGCCGATCAGGCGGGCTTCTCGCAGGGCGTGCTGGGCGAGTTGGGGATAGGGCTTGCCTTCGGGATCGGGGATGGCGGCGCAATCACCGAGGGCCCAAACGCAGGGATGGGATTTGCTGCGCATGGTGGCATCGACTGCCACGCGATTTTTTGGGTTCTTTTCTACCGGGAGAGAAGCGATGAGGGGATTCACAGCTACGCCGGCGGCGAGAATGATTGTGTCGGCATCAAGGGATTCGGTTTCAGTGACATGAACTTTGTGGTCTTCGATAGCTTTGACGCGGGTATTCAGGCGGACAGTTACGCCACGGTCGACGAGGACTTTAAGGGCGTATTTTCCGAGGTCTTCGTCCATTTCAGGGACGAGGCGCGGGCCGGCTTCGATCAACTCAAAATGCATTAGATTGGGAGGAATTCGCGGATAAGCGCGGCCGATGTTCTTGATGAATTCGGTGAGTTCACCCTGGAGTTCAAGCCCGACGAGACCTCCGCCGACGATCACGAAGCTGAGCAGGGCTCGCTTGCGTTTTTCGTCGGTTTCTACGTCGGCGCTCTCGAAATTGGCAATGCNNTAATGCAATGATTTCGGAGGGAGATGGCGTCGTAGAGCGTTTTGAAGGTGCGGGCGAATTCGGAGCCGGGGATGAGGTTTTTGTTGGTTACGCCGCCGAGGGCGAGGACGATGTGATCGAAATCGAATTGTCGGGTGTGGTTATCAGTCAGTTTGGCGGTGATCTGGCGTTTTTCGATGTCTATGGCTTCGACATTGGCCTGAACGAATCGAACCTCGTCGAACATACTCCGAATTGGATTCACGGCATGGCGCGGCTCGAGTACGCCGCTGCTGGCTTCGAAGAGAAGGGGGGTCATTAGAAAATAGTTTTCCCGGCTGATGAGGGTGATGGATACTTCGGGTGAGTTGCCCCAGAGGCGTTCAAGAGATCGGGCTGCGTAAACGCCTGCGAAGCCGCCGCCCACGATGACGATTTTGGTTTGCTTTGGAGATGTGGGAGAGGATTGAGTCATCGCGGAATAATAGCGTGCGATGCGTGATGAACGCAGCGCTCAGTTTTTGCGAATGCCGAGGTTCGGTGGGTTTTATGGCGCGGGTGGGATATACTTTGTGTGTCTACCGAACCATGGGAGTCGGGCATGTTTTCACGCCGATGGCCGCGATTGTTGCCACTTTTGATGATTTTGGCGGCTCTTCCGTGCCGCGGCGCTGAGCCTGATACGCAGCCTTCGGTTCCTGATTCGTTCATGCGATTCGTGGATGACGATCATGGCGGGGGATCGCTGCAAACGGCCGATGTCGCGTTTCGGAATCCGGCGGGCGTGGTCGTTCATCTCATCGGGGCCGTCCATATCGGCGAGAAGGCGTACTACGACGGGCTGAACCGTGATTTCAAGGGTTATGATGCGGTGCTGTATGAACTGGTCAATTCCAAAAACGCGGCTCCACCTGCTCCCGGCGATGCTGAAAAATCGGTAAATCCCATCAGCGAGTTCCAGATATTTCTCAAGAAATTTCTCGATCTTGATTTCCAACTCGACGACATCGATTACACCGCCCCCAACTTTGTCCATGCGGACATGGACAAGGAAACATTTGAGAAAATGCAGGAGGAACGCGGAGAATCGTTCGAGCAGATCATGCTTCGACAGCTCATCAAGGCATTTACCGATCCTCCGGCCACGCAGCCAGCCGCGGGGGCGGATGATGATTCCGACGATGACCTGATTTCGATGTTGACACATCCCGACGGTGAGCGGCAGATGAAGGTTGTGATCGCCCGCCAACTGGGGCAGATGGATCTTTCGGCGATGGGTTTGGATGGTCCGGGCGGGAGCGTTATTGTTGCTGAGCGGAACAAGGCGGCGCTGAAGGTTCTTTCCGATTCGATGGCGGCGGGGAAGAAGAATTTGGCCATCTTTTATGNNAATCTTTTATGGCGCGGCGCACATGCCGGACATGACGAAGCGGCTGGAGGCGATGGGATTTTCGCCGGTCTCGACGCGATGGAATCTCGCATGGGATTTGACGATTCGGGCAAATCAGCCCTCGATGATGGAAAAGTTGATGCGCAACTTGGCCGATTCGATGAAATCTGACAATTAATAAAGCGATCTTGTGCTGCAATTGCGCGGAAAATTCATTGTCTTTGACGGAAACGAAGGGTGCGGCAAGAGCACGCAGGCCAAGCTGCTTGTCGCGGCGCTGGAGAAATCCGGGATTGAGGTGCTGGCGGTGCGCGATCCCGGGGCGACGCGCATCGGGGAGATGGTTCGGGCGATTCTTCTTGATCCGGCGAATACGGAAATGGGAATGCGATGCGAGATGCTGCTTTATATGGCGGCCCGCGCGCAGATGATGCGGGAATTGATTTTGCCGGCACTTGAGGCTGAAAAGTGCGTGATTTGCGATCGGTTTGTTTCCAGCACGCTGGCATACCAACTGGGCGGGGATGGATTGACGGCGGAGGAGATTCGCGGTGTGGCGGAGGTTGCGATCGGGGGGCGATGGCCGGACCTGACTATTTTGCTGGACATGCCGGTGGAGAAGAGTTCCGCGCGTTTGAAGCGGGATCGGGACCGGATTGAGCAGCGGCCGATGGAATATCACGAGCGCGTGCGGAAGAATTANNTAGGCTGCGCATGATCCTGAGAAGATTCGCGTTATTGCCGCGGATCGGACGCCTGAAGTTGTTCATGCCGATGTGCTGAAAATTCTGGGTTCGTTTTCGCGATGATTCGATTGAACGACATCTTCGGGCAGGATGCGGCGGTTGCTTCGCTTCGGGCGGCGGTGGCGGCTGATCGGTTGCCGCATGGATTGATCTTTGCCGGGCCGGAGGGCGTGGGAAAGGCGACGACGGCGGCGGGGTTGGCGGGGCTTTTTCTTTGCGAAAAGCCGGGGGAGGACGACGCCTGCGGAAAGTGCCGGAGCTGCCAGGTGATGGAGAGCGGGAATCATCCGGATTATCACGTCATCACCAAAGAACTCGCGCGGGTGCATGACAAGAGTGGAACGAGCAAGGCGACGCAATTGTCGATCAACGTCATCCGGTACGATTTGGCGGAGCCGGCCGGGCGAAAGACTGTTTTGGGGCGTGGGAAATTTTTTGTTATTGAGCAGGCGGAGTTGATGACTGATGCGGCGCAGAATGCGATGCTCAAAACGCTTGAGGAGCCGGCCGGGCGGTGTTTGATTGTGCTATTGACCACGCATGCCAGTGAACTTTTGCCGACGATCCGGAGCCGATGTCAGACGATTCGGTTTGCTTCGTTGCCGGTGCAAATGGTTGTGAAGCATTTACAGCGACGGGGCATTGATGAATCGACAGCTGAGGCTGCGGCGGAATTTTCGGATGGATCGCTTGGGCTTGCGATTCGATGGATTGAGGATGGGATTCTGGGGCATGCCACTGGCGTTGCTGAGGCGATGGATATGATTCTTGCGGGGAGAGGGGCGGAGTTGGTTGATCTTCTTCGCAAGGGAGCGGACGCATACGCGGCGAAGGCATTGGAACGGGATGAACTGGCGAGCAAGGATTCGGCGGTTCGCGCGGGACTTGGGGTTTATCTGGCGTTTGCTGCGCGGCGGATTCGACAGAAGATACGAAGCAGTGGTGATGAGGATTTTCTGGATCGAGCTTGCGATGCGGTGGATGCGATTGCGCGGGCGGAGAAATATCTTGGGGCTAATGTGAATGTTTCGCTGGTGCTTGAACAATTGGCTGGGGCGCTGCGGGGGGAAATCGGGGAGCCGCAGAGACGCTGAGAC
>PMAK01000224.1:8232-8354 GCA_003153655.1 Phycisphaerales bacterium | reverse complement strand
TGATGTACGGCGTCTCCCCGCATCCCGCGCAAGCGCCGGAGAACTCCATGAGCGGCTGGAAGAACTGCGAGCCCTTCACGTCCACACGCACCTTGGCGCGGTCGATTTCGGGAATGTCCAGG
>PMAK01000224.1:0-8188 GCA_003153655.1 Phycisphaerales bacterium | reverse complement strand
GTGCAATCTTCGGGCGCCACCTGCAATGTGTATTTCATGCCGCGCAGATCGGGCGCGCTGTAATCGGTGGAGACAAACCCCGTCGGCGCTCCGACAAGGCTCTCGGCTGGAAATGCCTTGGCGCGTATCGCCGCGTGGGGGCAGGCAAAAGCGCACTTGTTGCACTGGATGCANNGCGATGTTGCGCTTCTCCCAGCGAGCCGTACCGACCGGCCAGGTTCCATCGACCGGCAGCGCGCTGACCGGAAGGAGATCACCCCGGCCGCCTAGTATCATCGCCGTCACGTTCTTCACGAAATCGGGCGCTTCGATCGGCACGATCGGCGGAAGCGGCCGGCCGTTAACACGATCGGCCGGGATCGGCAATTCGTGCAGGTGCGCCAAGGCGCCTTCCACCGCATCGAAATTCTTGCGCACCATCTCCGCGCCCTTCTTTGCATAAGTTTTCTCAATGGCCTTCTTGATCTGGGCGATCGCCTGCNNACGCCGCTGATGGCAAAGAAGCACGTCTGCATGACCGTATTGATGCGACCGCCCATTCCGGCCTCGCGCGCCGCGCGATAGGCATCAATCACATACACTCGCAGCTTCCTTTCGTGAATCTGCCGCTGGACCTCACGCGGCAAGTGCGTCCAAACCGCATCGACCTCAAACGGCGCGTTCAGCAGCAGCACGCCGCCTTCCTTCGCATAGCTGACAATGTCGAACCGTTCCAGGAACTGGAACTGATGGCAAGCAACGAAATTCGCCCGGCGAATGAGATAAGCCGAACGAATCGGCCGCGGCCCGAACCGGAGGTGGCTGACGGTGATCGCTCCGGACTTCTTGGAATCGTAGACGAAATACCCCTGCGTGTTGAAGTCCGTTTCTTCGCCAATGATCTTGATGGAATTCTTGTTGGCGCCAACGGTGCCGTCGGCGCCGAGCCCGAAGAATACCGCGCGGAAAACATCGTCGGGCTCAATGTCGAATTCGCCCGATACGGGTAGCGATAACTTCGTCACATCGTCATTGATCCCAACGGTAAAGTGAGGCTTTGGACGGCCTTGGTTCAGCTCGTCGAATACAGCCTTGACCATGGCCGGCGTGAATTCGTGCGAGGCTAGGCCATAACGCCCGCCGATCACAGTCGGCTGTTTCGCAAACGGCGATGATCCTGTCGCCAGGNNAGAGTCGCCAGGCCCTCGTGCAGAGCGGCCACGACATCGAGGAACAGGGGGTCGCCGATGCTTCCAGGCTCTTTCGTGCGGTCCATCACGGCGATGGATCGCGCGCTGGCCGGAATAGCGGCGAGGAAATGTTCGACTGAGAAAGGTCGATAGAACCGCACTTTCAAAACTCCGACCTCCTCGCCGTCCCGGGCCAATCGTTCCACCGTCTCGTGCGCAGTCTCGGCGCCGGAACCCATGATGACCATCACGCGCTTCGCCTGCGGATGTCCAACGTATTCAAAGAGCCGGTATGAGCGTCCGGTGATTCTTGCAAAGCGATCCATCGCCTTTTCCAAAATGCCCGGGCAAGCGAGATAGAACGGATTGGCCGCCTCGCGTGCCTGAAAGAATGTGTCCGGATTCTGTGCCGTTCCGCGAACGACGGGATGATCAGGGGTCAACGCGCGCTCGCGGTGGGCAGTCACCGCCGCCGGGTCGATCATATCTCGCAGGTTGTCATCGGTGAGCATCGCGATCTTCTGGATTTCGTGAGAAGTTCGGAATCCATCAAAGAAATGCAGGAACGGGACGCGGGATTCGAGAGTGGCCGCGTGGGCGATAGACGCCAGATCGTGCGCTTCCTGCACGCTGTTGGAGCAGAGCATGGCGAAGCCCGTCTGCCGGCAGGCCATGACATCCGAGTGGTCGCCAAAGATCGACAATGCGTGCGTCGCAATGGCGCGAGCGGAGACGTGCATGCAGAACGACGTAAGTTCCCCCGCGATCTTGTACATGTTGGGGATCATCAGGAGCAAACCCTGGGACGCAGTAAAGGTCGTGGCGAGCGCGCCGGCCTGCAGCGCCCCATGAATGGCGCCCGCCGCGCCGGCTTCAGACTGCATTTCCACCACGCGCGGCGTAATGCCCCAAATGTTTCGGCGATTCTGCGCGGACCATTCATCCGCGAACTCTCCCATCGCGGATGACGGCGTGATCGGATAGATCGCAATGACTTCGCTCAACCGATGCGCCACCGACGCTGCCGCTTCGTTGGCGTCTTGAGCGATCATTTGTTGTTGATGTTGTGAAGACATATTCAAATCCTTTCACCGATCCGACTTTGACACGAAACGGCTCACAGTCGCATTGCACTTTGAATACTTTCGGACAAGCGTCGGGAATCATCCATCGGGCTTAGAAACGATTTACGTATAGGTGCATTTCCCTACGAGCAAAAACGGAATTTCTCCGGGCGGCGCTGAGCAGCGCGATTCATAGAATTCACAAGCGATGCAAGGCTCGTTGAACAAAAACACGATCCTTCCGACACGATCGGTTGATCCCGTGATCCGGCGTCGTTTCCACATCTCCGGTCGTGTGCAGGGTGTGGGCTTTCGGCCGTTTGTCTACCGACTGGCCAAAGAGATGGAGATTGGCGGTTTGGTGTGGAACGACGCCGCCGGCGTAGTAGTCGAGGCACAGGGAACCGCGCGGCAGCTGGACGAATTCGTCGCCGCATTGCGGACCGATGCACCGGCCGCCGCCGCGGTGAGAGAGATCATCGAGAAAGAAATCGCGCCAATTCCGAATGAGGGGCGATTTGAAATCCAGCATTCTCTTCTCGCGACAACGCCCACGGCCGAAGTCACCGCCGATCTGGCGACATGCGAGGCCTGTCTGGCGGAAATCCGTGATCCGGCCAACGCAAGACGGTACCGATATGCTTTCACCAACTGCACCAACTGCGGGCCGCGTTTCAGCATCATTCGCTCGATCCCCTACGATCGGCCACGCACCACCATGGCCCCCTTCGCCATGTGCCAACCATGCCGGCACGAATATGAGGACCCCGCCGACCGGCGCTTCCACGCTCAGCCAACAGCCTGTCGCGACTGTGGCCCGCAGTTGGAGCTTCTCGATCCAAAAGGATCGCCCATTGCCGGTGAGCCCATCGAAGGCGCTGTACGGCGGCTGGCCGATGGCAAGATCGTGGCGATCAAGGGAATCGGCGGGTTTCACCTGGCAGTGCGTGCCGACGACCAAGCCGCTGTTCTGCGTCTTCGCGAACTGAAACACCGGCCCGCCAAGCCTTTCGCCCTGATGTGCCGGTCGCTGCAGGCGGCCCGGCGGCTGGTCCGCCTGACTCCAAAAGGCGCTGAACTCATCTCATCACCTGCGGCGCCGATCATACTGGCGCGTCGCATCGCCCGGGGAACGGTTGCCGACGCGGTCGCCCCCGGCAATCACCGCCTCGGCATCATGCTCGCTTATACGCCGTTGCACCATTTGCTTTTTGATGAAGCGCGTAAGCTCGGCATCGAATCGCTGGTAATGACCAGTGGCAATGATCTGGATGAACCGCTGGCGTTCGCTGACGACGATGCCATCGACCGGCTTGGCGACCTATCCGACGCGATCCTGCGGCACAATCGCCCGATTCAACGGGCGGTCGATGACTCGGTGCTCATCGACGCCGCATCCGCTCCAATCTTCGTCCGACGTTCGCGCGGCTATGTGCCCGAGCCGATCGCCCTTCCCCGAGCGTGCGAAGCAGCGCCCGGATGGGCCGTCGGCGCCGAACTCAAATGTGCCGTGGCGACCTACCGCGATTGCCAAGTGATTCTCAGCCAGCATTTAGGGAATCTAACCCAATCCCGCACTTTCGATGCGTTCAAACGAACGTTTTCCGATTTGTGCGAATTGTTTGGCATCGTGCCCCACTGGATCGCGCATGATCTTCACCCCGGCTATCTCAGCACACAACACGCGCGCCATCTCGCGGAGCAACAGGGCCTCCCACTGATCGCGGTGCAACACCATCATGCCCATGCCGCCGCCGTTCTTGCGGAGCACGGATTAACCGGGCCGGCCCTGGCCGTTGTCTGCGACGGCACCGGCTACGGAACCGATGGAAGCATCTGGGGCGGCGAATTGCTTGCGGTGGAACTGACCGATTTTCGCCGCATTGGACGTATGCGGCCCATGCCGCTGCCCGGCGGCGACGCTGCCGCCAAGCAACCCTGGCGCAGCGCGCTGGCATTACTTTTCCTCGCTCACGGCCGGGACTTTGTGAAACTGCCGATCTGCCGCCATTTGGCTCCCGATCCGCAGGTCCAGTTTGTCAGCCAGATGCTCCTCACCGGAACGAATTGCATTCAGAGCAGCTCGACGGGCCGAACATTTGACGCCGTCGCAGCGCTGCTCGGTTTGTGTCGTGAGAACCGTTTCGACGCGGAAGCGCCGGCCACACTGGAAGCCGCCGCGGCGCGATGTAAACGCCTGTCGCACAATTTAGACGATAGCTACGGACTCGGCGACGCCAAGGGATTGGTTGAAATCGATCTATCGCCCCTCATACGAAAGATCGTGCGGCGGACGCAACAGGGTGTGTCGGCCGATGATTTGGCAATGTTGTTCCACGAAGCGCTGGCCGCGGCGTGGGAAGCGGCCGTGGCCAAAGCAGCGCAATCGACAGGGCTCAACACGATCACGCTCAGTGGTGGAGTGTTCTGCAACGAATTGTTTGGCGATCTGCTTGAGACGCGCCTACAGCGCCGTGGCCTGCGCGTGCTGCGGCACCGGCAGATTCCACCGAATGACGGCGGAATCGCCTTCGGCCAAGCGGCCGTGGCGGCCGCTCGCATCAGCAAAGGACTCTGCAAACCGTGAGGCATGTATGTGTTTAGCAGTACCGGCTCGATTGATCGATTGTCGCGGAACCAAGGCGACGGCCGATTTGCACGGCAACCGCGTGGAGATCAGCACAATGCTCATTCCGCCATGCAAACCAGGCGATTGGGTGCTGCTTCATGCCGGCTTTGCCATCCAGACGTTGGACGAACAGGAAGCGCAAGAGACATGGGCGGTCATCAAGGATCTGCGAACCACCGGAGGCAAGCCATGAGCGCCGTCATCCTCCCACACACCGAAGGCCAGACCGCAAAGTCGTTGCGCCGGCTGACGATTGCGGCGAAAGCATTGTCGCGTCCCGTGAAATTCATGGAAGTCTGCGGCACTCACACGATGAGCGCTTTCCGTTGCGGACTGCACAGCTTGATGCCGCGCAACGTGACTTTGTTGAGCGGGCCAGGCTGCCCAGTATGCGTCACCTCGCAGGGAGATATTGATCAACTGATCGAACTGGCAAAGGATCGGGACGTGACGCTTTGCACCTATGGCGACATGTTGCGCGTCGTCGGGTCGGAGGGAAGCCTGGAACAATGCCGTGCCGAAGGCGCCGATGTTCGCGTGGTCTATTCTTCATTGGATGCAGTGAAGCTGGCCGCCGAAAATCCGCACCGGGAGGTGGTCTTCGCCGCCGTCGGATTTGAAACAACGACGCCCGCTTCGGCGGCTGCTGTGATCGAGGCCAACCGTCTGGGCCTCGAGAATTTCTCCATCCTGGCCAGCCACAAGCTCATCATTCCCGCTATGCGGGCGCTGCTGGAAAGCAAGGACGTGCGGGTCGACGGTTTCCTGTGCCCCGGACATGTGGCGGTCATCATCGGCGCGGCGGTTTTCCAGCCTATCGTCGAGAAATATCACAGCCCCTGTGTCATCGCCGGCTTTGAAGGGCCGCAAATCGTGGCGGCCCTGGCCCGTCTTACCGAACTGGTCGTCGAAGGACGGGCGGGACTTGAAAACCTCTACTCGCAAGCCGTCACCGAAGAAGGCAACCTCGCCGCACAAGCCATTATTAAAGAGGTCTTCACGCCCGCTGATTGGCAGTGGCGCGGCTTAGGCAAACTCAAATCCAGCGGTCTCACATTGCGGTCTGCCTATGCGAAATATGATGCGCGCACACGTTTCAATCTTGGATCGCCGACAGGAAGAGAAAACCCTGGCTGCCGTTGCGGCGACGTCATTACCGGGCGCGCAACTCCGATCGACTGCAAATTATTCGCAACCGCCTGCACGCCCGTGCGGGCGCTGGGTCCCTGCATGGTTAGTTCCGAAGGTACGTGTCAAGCATGGTTCAAATATCACCACGTAAGGACGCCAAAGAAAGTTGAGGCGGGCTCATGATTTCCGCGAACAACCTTGCTAATTCGGGTATCACCCCAGCCACCGGTCAGCGCATCAGTTTGGCACACGGTGGCGGCGGCCAGTTGACCGACGACCTGCTTGCGTCCTGCGTGCTGCCGCGCCTGGCCAACCGCGCGCTGAACGAGCTGCTCGATTCAGCGCTGCTGCCGGGCGTAGAGCGACTCGCCCTCACGATCGACAGCTATGTTGTCCAACCGCTGAAATTCCCCGGCGGGGACATCGGACGTCTGGCTGTATGCGGCACGGTGAATGACTTGGCCGTTTGCGGCGCCAGGCCGCTGGGAATCGCTCTCAGCCTGATTCTGACCGAGGGCCTGGAACGGCGTACGCTCGAAGATATTCTCGATTCCATCGCCGCGGCTGCCAGTGAGGCCAATGTCTGCATTGTCACCGGCGACACGAAAGTCGTCGGCCGCGGACAAGGGGATGGGATCTACATCACAACGGCCGGTGTGGGCGCGGCGGGCCCGCACAAGCTTCATCCCGATGCGGTGCGCGCTGGCGACATGCTGATCGTCAGCGGCACGATCGCAGACCATGGCATGGCAGTGATGCTCGCCCGCGAAATGCCACAGGTGCAAAGCGCTCTCAAAAGCGACGTGGCGCCGCTGAATCACATGATCGAACAGCTGCTGCGGCAAGTTCCGGGCGTCGTATTCCTGCGCGATCCGACGCGCGGCGGACTGGCCGGCGTGGCTGCAGACCTCGCGGCGCGCACGGGACTGCATCTGACGCTGCTTGAAGAAAATATCCCTGTCCGTCCCGAGACATGGCACGCGGCAGACATGCTCGGCATCGATCCGCTCGACATCGCCAACGAAGGGAAAATTGTCGTCGTCGTGCGTCCGGGCTCCGTCGATCAGGCGCTGGATGCTCTCTGTGCGGACAAGCACGGAACGGACGCCCGGATCATCGGCATCTTTGGCAAACAAAACGACGGAATATGCGAACTGCGTACATGCATGGGGGGAAGCCGGATTTTGCAGAAACCTTACGGAGAACAGTTACCGCGGATTTGTTAACCGCGAGAAAGAGAGCGATGCAACCATGATCGCTGCCCCGAAACAACAACCGACAATGCCCTCAACGGACAAACGATGGCGGATTGTCGATGCCACGATGCGCCGTCACGGGTATGTTGGTAACTCCCTCATCGAAACCCTGCACACCGCGCAGGAATCGTTCGGCTACCTGGACGAGTCGGCGCTGCGTTTCGTCGCAGGATCGCTCAACCTCCCGCTGAGCAAGGTGTATGGAGTCGCCACCTTCTATCACCACTTCATGCTCAAGCCGCAGGGCAAACACACCTGCGTCGTGTGTCTTGGCACCGCCTGCTACATCAAGGGCGCGGACAAGCTGGTGGCCGAGGCGCAGAAACACCTCCAGATCAAACCGGGCCAGACCACTCCCGACGGCAACATGTCGTTGATGACCGCCCGCTGCGTAGGCGCGTGCGGACGCGCTCCGGTGGTCCTGGAGGACGATGAACTGGTGGGCCTGATGGAGCCGGCTAAGCTGCTACAGCAGCTGGAAGGTTGGGCTGCAAAATGACGAACGAAGAGCTACTGCAGATTGCGGAAGCAAACACCGCCGAACGGGAAAACTTCGATCACCACGTGGATGTGTGCATGGCTCTTGGGTGCATGTCCCAGCACGGCGACAAGCTGAAGAATGCCCTCACCGAGGAGGTCGCCAAATCCGGGAAACGCTGCCATGTGCGCCAGACCGGTTGCATGGGCTTGTGCGCGGCCGGACCCCTGGTTCGGGTGGAACCCGCAGGAATCCTGTACGGGGATGTGCATGAGGCAGATGTCAAGGACATCGTGGACAGCCTGGGCGGCAAGCCCGTGGAGCGGCTTGAGACCCACGTGGAGAAGTACTTCAACGGGCAGCGTTACGTCGTACTGGAGAACTCCGGCCACATCGATCCGGAGAAGATCGATGAGTACATCGGCCGCGACGGCTACCAGGCCTTGATGACCGCCCTGACC
>PMAK01000040.1 GCA_003153655.1 Phycisphaerales bacterium | reverse complement strand
CGCTTACTGAGGCGGCCGCTGTTCGAGCTTAAGGGTTCGGTCCGCCAAGCCGTCCATAAAACGCTGCTGCGCTACTTGGATGGCGAGGATTTGCGCGTTGCTCCGGTCGAGTTGTTCCGCCCAGCGGTTGAATCCGGCGGATTGCTGCACGAGGCTGCCGACGGTCTCTCCCAAACGATCGAAGCGGTTCTCCATGGCCTGAAAGCGGCGATCGACGCCGTCGAAGCGTTTGTCTACCGCGTCGAAACGTTNNCGCTGTAGTTCCTGGCGGAAGTCCGCGCGAATATCGCCGGCGGTGCGCTGTAGTTCCTGGCGGAAGTCCGCACGAATGGCATCGGCGGTCTGTTGCAAGTCTTCGCGGGTGGCAGGTTCGTGCATGAAAAGCCTATCCGATTGTACCAACTCACCCGCGCTCGCGGGTTAGTGCGCTTGACAATGACCATGCCGGTGTCCGACAAAGGAATCTCGCATGCGTGGGCTCGGCGCTATTATCGGAATCATTGTCCTGCTGATCATCCTGTGGGATGCTTTCGAAGTGATTATCCTGCCGCGGCGGGTGACGCGGCGCTTGCGGCTGAGCCGCCTGTTCTATCTGTCCACCTGGACGGTGTGGGGCTGGCTGGCGCGCCGCGTGAAATCGGCCAAGCGCCGCGAGCGCTATCTCAGCTTTTACGGACCTCTCTCGCTGCTGTTCCTGATCGTGGTGTGGGCGACGGGGATGATGCTGGCATTCGCCCTGGTGCAGTGGGCCGCGGGACCGCCCAACATGAGTTTCCTCGAGAGCATGTACCTGAGCGGGACCACTTTCATCACCCTGGGGATGGGGGTGCCCCATACGCGCACGGCGCGCGCGGTGCTGGTCCTGGAAGCCGGGACGGGCTTCGGTTTTCTGGCATTGGTGATCAGCTATCTGCCGGTACTGTACCAGTCGTTTGCGAAGCGCGAGACCAGCATTCTGCTGCTGGATGCGCGGGCGGGATCGCCGCCTAGCGCGGCGGAGGTGCTTGCGCGGCTGGCGCGGGTGGGAAATATCGAAATATTAAATTCGTTTCTGATCGAATGGGAAGCGTGGTCGGCGGAGTTGCTGGAGAGCCATCTTTCGTTTCCGGTGCTGAGTTTTTTCCGGTCGCAGCATGACAACCAATCGTGGCTGGCGGCGCTGACGTGCATTTTGGATACGTGTGCCGTGCTGATGGCGGAGATAAAGGGGTGTAATCCGTACCGGGCGCAGCTTACGTTTGCGATGGCCCGGCATGCGGCGGTGGATTTGTCGCTGATCTTCCGGGTGCCGGCGGAATCTCCGCGCGAGGATCGGCTGCCCGCGGAGAAGCGGAAGCAATTGCGGGAGCGATTGCGGGAAGCGGGGTTGGAATTGCATGATGAAGACGCGGTGGCGGCGAAATTGGCGGAGCTTCGGGGGATGTATGAGCCGTTTGTGTACGCGCTGGGGCAGCGATTTTTGCTGACGGTACCGGTGATTGTCGCGGAGGGGGTATTGATCGACAACTGGCAGCGGAGTCCGGGGAGGCGGGTGGCTGGGATTGAGAGTTTGCCGAATACTCGCGCGGCGGATGACCATTTTGGCGGGGTGTGAATTTGGCTTATGCGACTTTGGTTTGCGGAACCGGGTGGCGAAGCGGGAGGGTGTTGCCCTATTATCGAGTGGTCATTTTTCTCTGGAGTGAATTTTAATGAGTCATCCGCGTGCGGCGACTGTCGGGCAGTTGAAGGAGTCGGGGTATGTGCCTTGCTCCGTGAAGGATGAGTTGCGGAAGAATGTCATCCGCAAACTTAGGGCGGGTGAGGAACTGTTTCCGGGGATCGTGGGGTATCGGGATTCGGTGATTCCTCAGATCATTAACGGGATTCTTTCGCGGCATGATCTGCTTTTTCTGGGTTTGCGCGGGCAGGCTAAGACGCGGATTTTGCGGATGCTGCCACTCTTGCTGGATGAATGGATTCCGGTGCTCAGCGGCACGGAGATTAATGATGATCCGATTGTGCCGATGACCAAGACCGGGCGGCGGATTGTGGCGGAGCAGAAGGATGATGCGGCGATTGAGTGGGTGCATCGGGATGCTCGGTATCATGAGAAGCTGGCTACGCCGGATGTGACGATTGCGGATTTGATTGGGGAGATTGATTTGGTGAAGCATGCCGAGGGGAGATATCTGTCGGATGAATCGACGATGCATTATGGATTGATTCCACGGAGCAATCGGGGGCTTTTTGCGATTAATGAGTTGCCGGATTTGGCGCCGCGGATTCAGGTTGGGTTGTTCAACGTGCTGGAAGAGCGGGATGTGCAGATTCGCGGGTATCCAATTCGGTTGGAGATGGATGTGTGCCTGGTGTTCAGTGCGAACCCGGAGGATTACACCAATCGCGGGCGGATTGTTACGCCATTGAAGGACCGGATCGGATCGGTGATTCGGACGCATTATCCGGAGACGACGGCGGAGGGGATTCAGATCGCGCGGGAGAATGCTTGGGTGGATCGCGATGGGAAGTCTGGCGGGGAGAGCAAGATCGCGGTGGAGATTCCGCCGTTTATGAGTGAGATTGTGGAAGAGGTGGTGCGATTGGCGCGGAGCAGTCCGCATGTTTCGCAGGCTTCGGGTGTTTCGGTGCGGACGAGCATTGCGAATCTGGAGACGCTGGTGAGTAATGCGGAACGGCGGGGTTTGACGACTGGGGAGACGCGGGTTGTGCCGCGGGTTTGTGATTTGAATTATCTGATCGCGAGTTGCCGGGGGAAGATTGAGATGACTTTGGCGGAAGAAGAAGGGGCGGAGGATAAATTGATTCGGGCGCTGGTGGGTGAGGCTGTGAAGGCTGTTTTTGGGCAGTATGGGGATGCCGAGGCTTATGACGCGATTACGGAGCAGTTTAAGGGGAACCTGACGTTTCCGGCTGGGGATGATCTGCCGGCTGAGGAATTTGTGGCGAATATGAAGGCGATCAAGGGATTGCCACAGGCGGCGATGAATCTGGCGAAGGAAATGGGGCTGGAGGCGGGCGATCCGGCGATGCTGGCGTCGGTTGGGGAATTTTTGCTGGAGGGGCTGTATGTGAATAATCGACTCAGCAAATATAACGCGAGGGGGAAGACGTTCTTCAAAAGATGATTGCCGAATGCCGATTGCCAAGTGCCGAATGAAATGCCTTTACATTCGGCACTTGGCAATCGGCAATTGGCATTTGTTTCACCGGTGCGTTGACGCGGCGATTATGGTTGGTATCTTGCAAAATAGCGGTTCATGGATGGACCGGCCAAGGTAGTTGATAGTCGGACATGGAGGTCCGGTTTATGCATATCTCTCGTCGCGCAATTATCGTGATAGTGAGCTTTGGGGTTTGGATTGGGGCGGCTGGGCTGATTTGCCGTGCGTTTGTGAGTACCCCCCTGCCGGGGGATGAGGGGCAGGTTAGGTTGGAGAATCCGAGTGCAGTCGTGCATGCGGAAGTTGGAGATTTGGCGGCGTCGCGGATTGTTTTGGCGCAGCGGTAACCTGCGGTGCTGCGCACGCGCCGCTAAGTGGGGGATTCGTTGACATCGTTGTTCTTGGGGTCTAGTTTGGGTTTATGATTCCTTTGACGCGTCATGGCTGGCGCGAAATGTTGATTGGGTCTGTGGTTTTGGTCCTTATTGCATGGGGGCTGGGGCTTTTGTGGCGGCCATTGGGTTTGGTTGCGCTGCCATTTCTGATTTGGCTGTTTGCGTTTTTCAGGGATCCTGAGCGGCCGGGGCCTTCGGATGCAAATGCGGTGGTTTCGCCGGCGGATGGGAAGGTTTCGGATATTACCGAGATCGAGCATGATCCGCTGATCGGCGGGCCGGCTGTTCGGGTGGGGATTTTTCTTTCGGTTTTTAATGTGCATGTGAATCGGGCGCCTTGCGCGGGGCGGGTTGTGGGCATTGAATATAAGGCGGGGAAATTTATCAATGCGATGAAGCATGGGGCGGCTTCGGAGCAGAATGAATCGAATACGGTTGTGCTGGCTGAGCCAACGGGCGAGCGGACGATCATGGTTGTGAAGCAGATCGTGGGGTTGATCGCGCGGCGGATTGTTTGCTCGGTTTCGAATGGCCAGGTGCTCGAGCGGGGGCAGCGGATTGGGATGATTAAGTTTGGGAGCCGGACGGAACTGACGATTGCGAAATGGCTGGAGCCTACGATTGCGGTGAAGATCGGGCAGACTGTGCGCGGGGCGGCGGATTTGATCGCGGTTTTGGGTAAGCCTGTTGGCGCGGACGCTAGTGAGAAGTTGGAATTGCGGGAGACACCGGCATGAGCCGCGCGGACAAGGGGATTTCGGCGGAATCTTCGGGGGAGGAGGGGGCGTTTGTTTTGAAGCGTCGACGGCCGCGGCGATCGCGCGAGCAGAGACGGCTGCGTCTTCGGCGGCGCGGGCGGCGGGCGTATATTCGATCTGTTTATTTTCTGCCGAGTTTGGCGACGCTGGGGAATGCGGTATCGGGGTTCGCGGCGATTTATGTGGCGGCGATGGTGGCGTCGAGCGGATCGCCTTCGCGTGATCCATGGGCGGTTTTTTTTCTTAATCATGGGTTTTCGGCGGCGGCATATCTGATATTTCTGGCGATGATGTTCGATGCGATTGACGGACGGCTGGCGCGATTCGCCCGGCATACGACTGATTTTGGCGGGCAACTGGACAGCATGGCGGATGTGATCAGTTTTGGCGTGGCGCCGGCGTTCGTGGCGCTGCGATTGTTTCGGGTGGATGGGCCGGACTTGAGTTTGCCGCTGGCGCGGCTGGTGTGGGCGATGGCGGCGTTGTACGTGTGCTGCGCGGCGATTCGATTGGCGCGGTTTAACGTGAGCAATCAGCATGGGGAGCAGCATCATTTTAGTTTTCTGGGATTGCCGTCGCCCGGAGCGGCGGGAGCGGTGGCTTCGCTGATTTTGATGGAGCAGGAATTGGCGCGGCAGTCGCTGAGTTTTTTGGCGAATGCATGTTTGGCACTGTTGCCGCTGGTGGTGCTTGGGACGGGTCTGCTGATGGTGAGCCATGTGCGGTATTCGCATTTTGTGAATCGATATCTGCGCGGGCGGAGGTCGATCGGGCGATTGATTTTGATCGTGGGGATTGTGTTGCTGATGATTGTGGCGCATCAGTATGTGCTGGGAATCGGGGCGCTGTCGTATGCGGCTTGGGGGCCGGGTGCTTGGATGTTAACAAGAACTCGACGGTGGATGCGGCCTAAGTAGATTGAGCCGCAGAGACAGATACAGAGAAGAGTTCTGGCCACAGATGGAAATCAGATGCACACAGATGAAAACATTGATTTGATTCTCTGCGTCTGTCTCCGCGTCTCTGTGTCTCTGCGGCTCTCCCTTATTGAAATAGGAAATTTGGTATGAGCTCGAAAGTTGTTACTCGATTTGCGCCTTCGCCTACTGGGTATCTCCATGTGGGAGGGGCGCGGACGGCGCTGTTTAGCTGGTTGCTGGCGCGGCATTTTGGCGGGGAGTTTTTGCTTCGCATTGAGGATACGGATCTTGCTCGTAGTACTGAGGCTTCAGTCACGGGGGTGTTGGAGGATTTGCGGTGGCTGGGGCTGAATTGGGATAACGCGGAGTTGGTTTATCAATCGAAACGCGTGGCGATTTATGATCGGCTGATTGAGGGGTTACTCTCGCGCGGGATGGCTTATAAGGCGTATGAGACGCCGGAGGAATTGGAGGGGCAGCGGCGGATCGCGGAGCGGGCGAAGCGGCCTTATATCTATTCGCGGCCGAAGCTCTCCGAGGAGCAGGTTCGGAAGTTTGAGGCGGATGGGCGGAAATCGGTTGTGCGGTTTGTTATGCCGGTGAAGGAATATCGGTTTACGGATGTGGTGTTGGGGAAGGAGATCGTGCTGGCGGCGAATCAGGTGCAGGATTTTGTGCTTCGCAAGACGGATGGGATGCCGACGTATCACTTCGCGGTGGTTGTGGATGATGCGGAGATGGGGATCACGCATATTCTTCGTGGGCAGGAACATTTGCTGAATACGGTGAACCATATCGGCTTGCAGGATGCGCTGGGGTATGCGCGACCGATTTACGGGCATTTGCCGGTGATTCTGAATACCGAAGACGGCAGCAAGATGGGGAAGCGGGACCGGGATAAGAAAATCCGGCATCACGCGCATCTATGGATGAAGAGTTCGAAGATGGCGGCCGCGGATTTGGCGCGATTGGCGGAGTTGGGGATGGAAAGGGTTGAGTGGTGGCTCGCGGACACCGGGCGGCAGCTTGAAGGGTCGGAGCAGAAGAAAATTATGGGGGTGGTGGGGTTGAAGGAGACTGATCTGCCGGAGATTTTGATCCATGATTTTAGAGCCAACGGATATTTGCCGGAGGTGATGCTGAATTTCCTGTCGCTGCTGGGGTGGAGCCCTGGTGGGGATCGGGAGCAGATGAGCACGTTGGAAATGATTGAATTGTTCTCGCTGGAGCGGATCGGACAGGCGAACGCGAAGTTTAATCGGGAAAAGTTGCTGGCATTTAATACGGAGGCTTGCGCGACTTCGCCGGAGATGCGGATGGTTGCGGTGATGCGGGATTTTCTGAGCGTGAATCCGCAGTCGCCGATGAACGCGGCGAGTGATGAGGAGTTGCGGGCGGTTTTGAAGATGAATGCGGGGATGCGGATTTTGCGGGAGGTGGAGGAGAAGAGCCGGTTTCTTTTTGTGGCGGATGAGAAGCTGGAATATCAGCCGGAGGCGGTGGAGAAGGTGTTACGGAAGAATGAGCGGCAGGGATATATTGCGCTGAAGAATGTGCGAGATATCCTGGCGGGTGTGGCGGATTGGAGCGGAGCGGCGCTGGAGGAGGCGGTGAAGAAATATTGCGAGACGGCGGGATTGGGGTTGGGGAAGGTGGCGCAGCCGATTCGGGTTGCGGTGAGCGGGTCGATGGTGAGTCCGCCGATTTTTGAGACGTTGGCGTTTCTGGGGAAGGAGCGGTCGTTGCGGCGGATTGAGCGGTGTATTGAGGTCGTGGGACATGCCGACTGAAGTCGGCAAGCCGCGCCGGAGTTGGACGTCAGCGGCGATGGGTCATGGCGCGGCGGACTTCGCGGTCTATTTCTTTTCGTTTGATGGATTCTCGTTTGTCGTGCGCCTTCTTGCCTTTGGCTACGCCGAGTTCGAGCTTGGCGCGGCCGTCTTTGAAATAGATGGCGAGCGGGATGAGGGTTGTAGCGCCTTGGGAGGTTTCGGATTCGAGACGGTTCAACTCGCGTTTGTGGACGAGAAGTTTCCTTTCGCGGAGGGGTTCGTGGCCGATGGCGGCTTTTTCGTAGGGGTCGATGTGGCAGCCGTGCAGGATCAGTTCGCCGTTTTCGATCCGGGCATAGGATTCGGAGAGTTGGCATCGGCCCCAGCGGAGTGATTTGACCTCGCTGCCGAGCAGAGCGATGCCGCATTCGATCTTGTGGGTGATGAAATACTGGTGGAACGCGCGTCGATTGGTGATGCGCGGGGAGAAGTTATTGGCGGCACGATCGGACATGACGGGGTGATTTTAGCACAAACTGTATTGACTCGCGTGGGCGGCCATTTAAGATTTGGCTGAACGCCGCGGCTGTGGCGAAATTGGCAGACGCGCTGGATTTAGGTTCCAGTGGGGCGACCCATCCGAGTTCGAGTCTCGGCGTGCCCACCAGGCTTGGCCGTTCTGATCGAGCGGCGAACCGAATGCGTCCTCCCTTCGGTCGGGGCGCCCAGAAAGTGGTCCGTGCAGTCCTGAGCATGTTGAAGGGCGCACTCAACGCGTTGTCCGGCTGAGGTGCGTAGCGCACCTTGACGGTGTGGGTGGGCTTCGGTACACTCCGAGGGTTCGTGCCGGAGGCCTCGAAGCCGGTCCGGCGGTCGCGGAAGTAGCTCAGTGGTAGAGCATC
>PMAK01000056.1 GCA_003153655.1 Phycisphaerales bacterium | reverse complement strand
GGCGACTGTTGCAAAGGATTTTTTTGGTTGCGTTCATTTGCGAATGCGGATGGTGTAATTTAAGGGAAACTCCGGTGTTTCGAGGTCGGACAACGTTGCTGTGTTGCCCTGGACGGAGTAGTGGAACGGTTTGCCGGTGCGGGGATTGTCTGGGGCGGGGGTGCTGGTGATCTGATCTAAGGTGGGGGGGAATTGGCCATCATTGGCGGCGGCGTAGGATCGGATCGCCTCCACGTCGGTGAGTGCGTCCAGGGTTCGATCCAGGCGTGCCCATGTCTTAGCCGGTGGGGTGAGCGATGGAATCCAGGGCAGGAATACATTGGCGGGCTCCTCCTTTTTCATCTGGTCGAGATGATGGTCGGACTCGTCGGCTTCTTTTATCAGGATCGGGTAGGGAATTGACTGGGAGGCGAGCCTGTATTGCTGTTCCGCCTGGGTTTGCCCCTGGGCGTACCCGTAGGTTGCGACGACCTTTTGAGGGCGTCGAGAGCGGCGACCCTTTTCGGCGGAGAGGTTGTATGTGCGATCGATTCATGATTTACCCTTTTACGCCGACTCAATGAGGTCATGGAATCCTGATACGGATTCCACTTGAATNNTTTTCTGTGGGATCCGTATGAGTCATTCTTTGTGACGTAGCGGGTTGGGGGATATTTCAAAGAAAAGCGGGCGATTTTTTACCATGGGGTAAAAATTTGCGGCGCACTCTATCGGCGTGATTATGGCATGGTGGCTTCGTAGATCACTTCGGGTTCCACGCTTAGGAGGTCGGCGCCTTGGAATTCCGTGGTTTTTCCGTTGGCGGTTAGGCGCGGGCGGCGATCATCCTGAATGTAGATACGGGCGTTTTTTGGCGTGGGGAGGATTTTGATGGTGATTCCTTTTTCGAGGACTTCGGGGGCGAAGCGTTTCAGGCCGATCTCCCAGGGTTGGCCGAAATAGAAGTCGTCGTCGATGAGTTGGTCGCCGATGTAGGCGCGGGCGGCGTCGCCTACGTAGTTGATTTTGAGGATCACTTCTTTCACGCCATCGAGGGCATCGGGCGGAATCGAAATGTGCCAGGTTGCGGCGGTGTTGAAATCGGCGTCGGTGGGGGGTTCGGGTTTTCTGCGTTTTCCGATGTGGACAGTACGTGGCGGCGAAGATCCGGTAATTTGTTGGAAAGTTACGGGAACGCTCTTAGAGGGATTCTGGACGGAGAATACCGAAAGCCATCGGTCGGAGGGGGAGGGTTTTTGTACTGGAGGTGCATTGGGAGGCGAGAAGATCATGACGTTGAGATTTCGGAGGCCGTTGCCTTGCAGACGAAGGGTGGGGCCATCAAAAATTAAATTTGCCGAGGAGATGAAGAGGCGATCAGCGTCTCGGAAGTTGGCTTTCCAGGATTGAAGGGCTTGGTCGCGGGTGAGGAGTATGATCTTGGTTTTTCGTCCATCGGGGGCAGTGACAATGAAATCCATGTCGGTGGGGATGGGAATGATCGGGCCGGTGGCGAAATCGAATCGCGGCTCGATTCCGGGTACGGAGAAGAAGACGTAGGTGGGAATGTCGCCATCCAGTCGGCAGAGGAGCTGGGTGGTGGTGGATTTCAGGAGCGTGCCATTCATGTCGAGGTTGAAGGGCCAGATCATGTAGGAATTGCTGGGGATGTTTACCGGGACTGCGGGGACGAGTTGCGAGCCATCGGATAGTTTGAGATTGAATTGTGTGTTGGGGTGGTTGGGGAGGGTTGAGCCGCGCTGGTAGTTGTTGATGAAGATGAAGCCGGTGTGGCCGTTGGAGCGTACGGCCCAGCGGAGTGTTTGGGTGTCGGAGAGAGAACTTGGGGTTTCGGTTGGCAGGAAGGATTGCATGGGGGCTAGGGATGAGCCGAAGTCCGCGAGGAAGGTGTGGAGGAGGCGGAGGGCGTGATAGGAATCGCGGATCTGGCCGAACTGGCCAAGCGGGGCCTGGAAATCGTAATTGATTTCGGGCATGTCGTTGGGGTAATTCGTCGCCTGGGATTCCTGGAGGGTGGTGAGTTTTCCGATGAGATCACGGCCGCCCTGGTACATGTAGTAGCCGGGCATGTTGGCGCCGGAGCCGATTTTTACGAGGGGGAGTACGGCGATGTCATCGGCGGACATGGTGGGGCGGCGGAGGTAGGAGATGGCCATTCCGCCGCCGATTTCGGTGGTGAGGTAGGGGTAATGGTTTTTGGAATCGGGTGTGGCGGCGCGTCGGCGGGAGGTGAGATTTTCGGTGATGTTGGCGTCGTCGAGGATGTGGGTGAAGACGTATTGGCGGCGGCCGGCCTTGGAGACGCCGGGCTCGTTGAGCCAGAAGCCGTCGGGATATCCGCCGTACATCGGGATCATTTCATCGGGGGGACCTTTGGCGCCATCCCAGCCGGTGTAGGAATAGATGGGGACGTCGATGCCGAGTTTGACGGCGAGATTTTTGAGGGCGAGGAGATATTTGGGAGCGTTGCCGGCTTCGTTGTCGAGTTGGATGCCTATCACTGGGCCGCCGTCTTTGTAGAGGAGGCCGGCGAGTTGTTTTTGGATTTGTGCGTAATAGAGGCCGGTGTAGCGCATGAAGGTTGGATCGTCGCGGCGGATGACTTTGGATTTTTGGAGGAGCCAATCGGGTAGGCCGCCGTTGCGGACTTCGCCGTGGCACCAGGGTCCGATGCGGACGTAGGCATAGAGGCCGTGCTTGGCACAGAGTTGGATGAATTGATGGAGGTCTCGGTCGCCGGTCCAGTCGAATTGGCCTTCGATTTCTTCGTGGTAGATCCAGATGACGTAGGTGGAGACGACGGTGATTCCGCCGGCTTTCATTTTGAGGATTTCGTCTTCCCATTGGGCATGGGGGAAGCGGACGTAGTGGAATTCGCCCATGACTGGGATCCAGGGTTTGTTGTCCTTGGTGAGGTATTGGCTGTTGGCGGTGATTTTGATTCCCTGAGGATTGTTGCCGCCTAGTTTTAGTTCGGTGGTGATTGGTGGGGGGATTGGGGTGGAGAGGTCGGCGGTGAGGAGGGTTGGTTGAGTGGTTGGGGATGGAACTTGTGCGATGGGATTGGGAGACTGGATGGTGGCGGTGCTGGTGCATCCTGCCAAAATTAGGGCGAGGGTTAGGATTTGATTGATTGTGCGGAGTTTTTTTTGCACGGATTTCCTCCTGTGGTAAATCGTGCTCGATTCTTCAATGCTTTGAAAACGGTAGCGGGAATTGATGCGGGACGGAAGTGTCGAAGAAATTAGAGCGTAAAATTGAAGATTATTTTCGGTTGCAGTTTTTGTGACGGCCGTAGACGCGGGCTCGTATATAAATGAGCGTTGCCGCTGTTGATGGTGTTGGCCGGCCTGAAAAAGTTCTGACATGCTTCTTGCCGCCGGTGAAACGAGATTGCTGCCTTCGGCGACAATTGCAAATGACTTTCGCGCTCAGGCGCGACCTCGGCTCGACCTTGCTCGCCACGGGCAACCGTCCAAAGACAGCCCCGNNTGGCGGGGAGTTGGGCGCGCGGGGCGGATGATGGGGATCTTGTTTTGTGGTATGGGCAGCCGGCTACTCGGTGCATGGAGGAGGCGTTGCCGATTGGGAATGGGCGGATGGGCGGGATGATTTTTGGGGGTGTGGGGCGGGAACGCGTTGTGTTGAATGAGGATAGTTTGTGGACGGGGGATGATAATCCGAGCGGGGAGAATGGGAGCATGGGGGCGTATCAGGCATTGAGCGATTTGCTGATTGATCTGCCGGGGCATGTGGCGCAGAGCGGATATCGGCGAGATCTGGATATCGGGCGGGCGGTGGGGCATGTGGAATATGTGAGCGGAGAGGTGCGGTATCGGCGGGAATATTTTTGCTCGCATCCCGCGAATGTTTTGGTGGTGCATATGACTGCGGATTCGCCGGGGGCTTATAGCGGAGATTTGAAAATTCGAGACAGGCATGGGGCGCAAATGACAGCGGCCGGGAATTCGTTGAAGGCGGCGGGGACGCTTCGGAATGGATTGCGATATGAGACGTTGCTGACAGCTCAGTGTAATGGTGGGACGGTCACATACGATTCAGACGGGGTGCATTTTGCCGGATGTAATTCGGTGACGGCGATCGTCGCGGCGCGGACGGATTATGTGATGGATTTGAGCAAACATTGGCGCGGGGAAGATCCGGATATTGCCGCGCAGGGCGATATAAAGGCGGCCTTGGCGCGGGGTTATTCGCCCCTGGTGGTGGATCATTTGAGGGATTATCAGGATTTATTTAATCGGGTGCGGATTGATTTGGGGGCGAGCGCGGCTGATCGATTGGCGATGGCTACGGATTTGCGGGTGGCGGATTATGTGAAGAATCATGCGGCTGATCCGGAGTTGGAGGCGCTGTTGTTTCAGTATGGGCGGTATTTGTTGATTGGGTGTTCGCGGCCTGGGGGATTGCCGGCGAATTTGCAGGGGCTTTGGAATGACAGTAATACGCCGCCCTGGGGGAGTGATTATCACACGAATATTAATGTGGAGATGTGTTATTGGCTGGCGGAGCCGGCGAATTTATCCGAGTGTCATTTGCCGCTGCTGGATTTGATTCGGAGTCAGATTCCGGCTTGGCGGGAGGCTACGGCGAATGAGAAGGATTTTGAGACGGCGACGGGGCCGTCGCATGGGCCATCGCGTGGGTGGGCGCTGCGGACGAGTCATAATATTTTTGGGGGGATGGGGTGGAAGTGGGACAAGACGGCGAACGCGTGGTATTGCCAGCATCTTTGGATGCACTATGCGTTTGGGGGAGATAAGGAATATCTGAGGGATTTTGCTTATCCGATTATGAAGGAGGTTTGTGAATTTTGGGAGGATCATTTGAAGCGGTTGCCGGATGAGAGATTGGTTGTGCCGGATGGGTGGTCGCCGGAGCATGGGCCCGAGGAGGATGGGGTGAGTTATTCGCAGGAGATTGTGTGGGATTTATTTAACAATTGTGTTCAGGCGAGTGAGGCGCTGGGGATAGACGCAGATGAACGGGCGAAGGTTGTGGCGATGCGGGATGCGCTGGTGGTGCCGAAGGTTGGGCCTTGGGGGGAGCTGACGGAATGGATGTACGATGCGACTGAGGCGGAGTGGAATAAGAAGGATCCGCATCATCGGCATACGTCGCAATTGTTTGGGGTGTTTCCAGGTCGGCAGATTAATTGGGAGACCACGCCAGCGCTAGCGGCGGCGGCGGAGAAGTCATTGGAAGCGCGCGGGCAGACGGGGGATAGCGATCGGGAATGGACGTACGCGTGGCGGACGGCGTTGTGGGCGCGGCTGCATCAGGCGGAACACGCGGATAAGACATTGCGCGGGTTTTTTGGGAGGGCGTCGACGAATTTGTTTGGGATACATCCGCCGATCCAACTGGATGGGAATTTTGGGATTACGGCGGGGATGTGTGAGATGTTGTTGCAATCACAGGCTGGGGAGATTGATTTGCTGCCGGCTGTTCCTGAGAGTTGGGGGGATGGATCGGTGAGCGGGTTGTGTGCGCGTGGGGGGTTTGTTGTGGATATGGAGTGGGGGAAGCATCGGCTTCGTTCGGCGACGATTCGATCTAATTTGGGTGTGGTTTGCCGGGTGCGGTGTGGGGGGCCTGTTGTTGTGCGGGTGGGGGATTTGATGGTGCAGGGGCGGGGGGTGAAGGATGGGGTTTTGGAGTTTGATACGGAGGTGGGGAAGAGTTATGGGATTTCGGTAGGGGATGTGCCCGTTAGGCCGGCTCTCTCGCCGTGATTGGCCTTGGCCTAAGATTGGCTGGACATTCGGCGCAATAAAGTATATACTTTAATAGTGATATGAGGATTTATTCGTGGGAAGAATCGAACATTGCTCATATCGCGAGACATGGCATTGCGCCGAGGGAGGCTCAGCATGTCGTCGAACATGCGCGATCGCCTTATCCCGAATACATCGGCAATGGGAAATGGAGAGTGATTGGAAAGACTAGCGTGGGGCGATGGTTGCAAGTGATTTTTGTATATCCCGTGGATGAACAAGTGGAACTTGACTCACTTTCAATTTCCGATCTTCCGCTATTCATCAGCGGCGAGGCGCAAGTGGTTTGCGTCATTCATTCTCGTGAACTGGCACACGCGGAAAAGAAAAGGTCTCGCAAGAGACGCAAGGAATAACCATGGCGAAAATGAGTTGGACGAAAATGTCGGCAGATGAATTGGCCAGAGCCACGCGGGAATTCGATAAGGGGTCGGGGCCTCCTGCTCGTCCTGCACCGCCGGGCGAAATGGTGAAGCACAAACGCGCCCAGCGGCGCGGGCGTGGACGGCCGAAACTTGGGACTGGAGCGATCCGTGTGCTGTTTACGGTGAATCCGAAGCTGCTCAAGCACTTGGACAGGTATGCCCAGGATCATGACATCAACCGATCGACGCTGATTTCCATGTGCATTGAAGCTTATATTGAGCCGGCGTCCAGACGGCGTGCGGGGGCGGCGTAAACGAATTTGTTCTCACGCCCTTTAAGCATGGGACTCCAATCACGATGCGTGTTCCGTTACGGCTTGCGGGAGGATTTCGATTTTTACTCGTTTGATGCGCTGGGGTTCGGCGTCGAGGATTGTGTAGCGGATGTTGGCGTGTTCGTAGATGGTGCCTTTTTCGGGGATTCTGGCCAATGTTGTGCTTAGGAAGCCGGCGAGGGTTTCATAGCCGGCGTCTTCGGGGAGATTTAAGGGGACCGCGCGGTTCAGGTCTTTGATGCGGATGTGGGCGTCGGCGTCTATGGTTTTTTCGTCTAGTTTTTTCAGCATCGAGGGTTCGTCGTGTTCGTGCTCGTCGGACATTTCGCCGACCAGCTCTTCCATGACGTCTTCGATGGTGACTACGCCGGCGGTGCTGCCGTATTCGTCGAGGACTACCGCCAACTGGGCTTTTTGGTGGCGGAAATCATTTAAGAGATCACGCAGGGGTTTGATTTCGGGGACGTAGGTTGCCGGGCGCATTATGTCGGAGATGGAGAATTGGGGGTTGGGTTGTCCCAGGAGTTTGATGAGGTCGCGGGCGGAGAGGACGCCTATTACGTGATCCAGATTTTTTTCGTAGATGGGGATGCGGGAGTGGCGGGAGTTTTCGAAGCAGTTTCTTACTTGCTCCAGCGTGGCGTCGATGGGGAGCGCGGAGATGTCTTGGCGCGGAGTCATGATGTGGCCGGCGGTGGTGCCGCGGGATTCGATGACCGATTCGATCATCTGGCGTTCCTGGGTGTCGACGACGCCTTCTTTTTCGCCTTCCTCGACGGCGGAGAGGATTTCGTCTTCGATCTGTGATTCGGTTTCGTTTTCGCTGGCGCCAAGCGCGCGGCGGACGACGTCGTCGGTGCCGTGCATTATTTTTGAGAGGGGGAAGAAGGCGAGACGCAAGGCGTTGAGGACGGGGGCGAAGTAGCCGACGAGTTCGGCGGCTGCGTATCTAGCGGCGGCGTGGGGGATGGTGACGGCGAGGAAGACTGCGATGATGCCGGCGACGATGACCGTCATCGCGTAGCGGATCAGGAGGGTGTAATAGGTTTGCTCGAAGCAGGCGAAGACGAGGACGAGGATGAGGATGTTGGAGAACTGGCGGAAGATGGCGGTGAGGAAGATGAGATCGGACGTGTGGTCGGTGATGGAATCGAACCATTTGTCGGAATCGCGGCGGCCGAGGAATTCGGCGAGGCGCGGGCGGGAGTATTCGCGCAGGGAATAGGTCATCGAGGAGAAGAAGAGGGAGAGGAGCGATGCGATGGCCACTCCCCCGATCGTCAGGAAGAGAGGCATTTATGAACTCCGTTTGGAAAAGAGGGGGCCGATGCCGAGGTGCGTGAGAATCTCATCTTCCCTGGCGTGCATGATCTTGAAAGTTGATGGGGTTCTATCGTCGAAGCCGGACAAGTGCAACAGGCCGTGCAGGGCGTAGAGGAGTAATTCGTGGGCGACGGAATGGTTGAGTTTGCGGGCCTGTTTTTGGGCGACGGTGTGGCAGATGATGATTTCGCCGGAGGTTATTTGGTTGCGGGCGTTGTGATCGAGCTCGAAGGTCAGGACGTCGGTTGGACCTGGTTCGTTGAGGAATTTTTTATGGAGATGCGCCATTTGTCCGGCGGGGACGATTGCGAGGGAGAGGTCATTCAAATGCGATTTCAGGATTGCGTGGGCTTTCAATAATTGGCGTCGCAGCGCGGGGGCGTATTGGGTTCCGGTCTGTGCGTGGATATCGATGCGCAGGCGCGGTGTCGAATTGATTCGGGGGAGTGGCACGGATTCAGGCGGTTGTCGCCGTGGATCGCATGGGGGTTTCCACGGTTTCGGCGCTGGGGTAGACGATTCGGCCGTGGTAGATGCCCATGAGGGTTTTGGTGATCGCTCTTTCGATAAGCTGGAGGTCGCAGAGGGTTAGATCGGAATCGTCGAACTGTCCGTCGTCGAGTCGCAGGCGAGCTAATTCGTGGACCTTGGCTTCGAGGCGGCTGGCGGTCGGTTCGGATAGTGAGCGGCAGGCGCTTTCGACGATGTCGCTGAGCATGACGATCGCTGCTTCCTTGCTGCGGGGCTTGGGGCCTTCGTAGCGGAATTCAGTGGCGGCGGGGCAGGCGGTGTCGGGCTGCTGATCGCTCTGCCGGACGGCTTTGCTATAGAAATACTCGACGACTGTCTTACCGTGATGCTGCTGGATGATGGCGAGGATGCTGCTGGGGAGATGGTATTCCTTGGCGAGTTCGACGCCGTCCTTTACGTGGGCCTGAATGATTCGAAGGGAGAGCATTGGACTGAGATTGAGATGGCGGTTTTCGCCGCCCATTTGGTTTTCGACGAAATAGTCGGGCTTATTAATTTTTCCGATGTCGTGGTAGTAGCAACTGACGCGGCAAAGCAATGAATTGGCCCCGATGGCTTCGGCGGCGGCTTCGGCGAGGGTGGCGACGCTGAGGCTGTGGTTGTAGGTGCCTGGGGCTTCGAGCGCGAGCCTGCGGAGGAGGGGTTGACTGGCATCGGCCAGTTCCAAGAGCGTCATGCCGGTTGTGATACGGAAAGCTTTTTCGATGAAGGGGAGGATTCCAAGTACGATGAACCCGGCGGCAAATCCCGCGGCGCCGACATGAAGGCAGTTGGAACGGATGAATGAAAACGGCTCCATCTCGACGGCGCCGACTGCGGCGGTGGCGATGATCATGGCGACCGCGGCCGCGCCGCCAACCTCGATCAATTTGCTGCGGCTGCGAAGATCATCCAGCAGATAGCAGGCGCAGAGGACGCCGACCCATAGCACCAGGAAGAATTCCAGGTCCTGGTTGAGGGCGGCGGTGACCATGATGGCCTGGATGGTTGCGATGCCGAGGGCGAATCGCTGGTCGTAGGCGATGGTGAGGATGAGGGCGGCGACGATTGTGGGGGCGATGCCGAAGATGTAGAGGGAACTGTTTCCGATGCCGGCGACCTGGGTGAGGAGGAGCATGGCGAGAAGAAGACCGCCCATAGCGAGGGCGCGGGTGTGGTTCTTGATGCATCGGGGTTGATAGCGGGCGACGTAGGCGGCGAGGATGAATGTGAGGATGGCAGCGAGAAGGGCGAGGCCGAGGCGGTATTGCCAGATTTTGAAAATGTCGCCGGTGAGAGAGTTGTGATAGGCCTTGTTTTCCCAGTTGAGGATTTGATAGTCGCGATCACTGAGGGTTGAGCCGCCGGAGATTATTTTTGCGCTACGGCTGAAGAATTCGACGGCGGCGCTTTTTCCGACGGCGTCCTCGGCTTGGTTTTGCAGATCGTGGGTGGCCTGGTCGTCATATTGATAATTTGGATTAGCGGCTAATTCGGAGAAGGTGATGCGGGCGATTTTTGAGCCGAGGCCGAGGCCAAATCCGCCGGCGGCTTCGTCGAGGCGGGCCTGGAAAAATTCGGGGAGACTTGTTCCGTAGACATTTGCGACGTCGATCGTTCGCGGCGGCTCGCTGGCGGTGGATTGCGGATTCTGCAAATCAGCCGGTGGCGGAAGCAAGACGGCCTTACGTTCCTCGGTGGGGAATTTGGCGGCGAGGCGGGTTTCCTCGTCACGATCCGATTGCTTGAGAATAACGAGCGGCTCGTCCTCGGCGACGAGATGTTTTTTGGTATAGCTGATGAATTGGCGAACGTCGGCGTTGTATTGCTGACGGTCGGGGCCGAGGCGGTCTTGTTCAAGTTCGGTGATTGCGCCGCTGTCGAGTATGTCGCGTAGGGGGGAATCGAGTTCTTCGGGGGCGCGGCCGTGGATGGTGTCGGGCAGCGTGAGGAGATAATCCTGAGATTTGGCCCAGATATCGCCGGCGGCCTGACGATAGGCGCGGGGGGCGTTTTCGCGGGCGACTTTGACTTGTTGATCGTGCAGGGCCTCGTCCACGAACGGGAAATCGACGCGGGCGACAATGTCGTGTGGAACATAATCGCCAATGCGATAGGGGACGACATCTTTGCGAAGTAGGAGGAGGAGGGTGACGGCGAGCCAGAAACCGGCGACGATGGCGAGGGATGGGACCAATTCGCGCATCGGGGGCGCAGAACGGGCCTCATAATCGTGGCGGCCCTCTCGGATGGCCGAGCGGCGCTGACTGGTACGGGAACGGTGTTCGAAGCCGAACATTATTCCTTTTCCTTCCGTCGCCGTTTGGCGGCGGGTTGGTCTCCGTTGCGCTCTTGGCCGGCCCCTTCGTAGGCGTCCACGATGTTCTGTACCAAGGGGTGGCGAACAATGTCGCCGCGCTCCAGCTTCACCATGCCGATTCCAGGGATATCGGAAAGCTTTTCCATTGCGTCGATCAACCCGCTGCGAACGTCATGAGGCAAGTCGATCTGGGTCGCGTCGCCCGTGACGATCATTTTGGAGTCATGTCCGAGCCGAGTCAAAAACATGAGC
Source organism: Phycisphaerales bacterium (assembly GCA_003153655.1). GTDB lineage: Bacteria > Planctomycetota > Phycisphaerae > Tepidisphaerales > Tepidisphaeraceae > PALSA-1353. The sequence goes on along the minus strand of PMAK01000056.1, from coordinate 22,954 downwards.
ATCTGGGAGGCGGTGGTATTTTGCGCCTCGTCGAGGATGATAATACTGTCACTGAGGGTTCGTCCACGCATAAAGGCAAGGGGAACGACTTCAATGACGTCGTTGACCATGAATCTTTTGACTTGCTCGACATCGATCATGTCGTGTAATGCGTCAAAAAGCGGGCGGAGATAAGGGTTTACCTTTGCCTGCATGTCGCCGGGTAGGAAGCCGAGGCGTTCACCGGCCTCGACCGCTGGGCGTGCAAGAACTATGCGCTTGGTCTGGCCTTGCTTGAGGAAGCTGGCGGCGGCGGCGACGGCGAGATAGGTCTTGCCGGTGCCGGCAGGGCCGACGCAAAAGGTTAGATCATGATGAAGGATTGCGTCGAGATATTTTCGCTGGCCGGGGGTTTTGGGTTTGATCGCGCCGGTTTTGGAATGGACATCAATCTCGTCGGCGGAGCGTTTGCGGCCGTCGTTGGCTGCGTGGCCGATGGCTTTGCCGACATCATCTACGCTAAGCCAATCCTGGCGGCGGAGGGTGCGCTGCAACTGATCGAGAACGGTGGCGGCTTTGCCGACTTGGTCGCGGTCGCCGAGTAGGCGGATTTCTTCGTCGCGTCCGATGACCTGGATGCCGAAGGTGTCGCGGATGAGTCGGAGGTTTTTATCCGCCGAGCCGAAGAGAGCGAGCTTCTTGTCGGGTTGTTCGAGGGTAATGTTCAACTGCACAAATTTTCACCGAGCCGGGATTGGTTTGCCGGCCGCAGAGGTTTCCGCCGACCTTGAGCGAGGGGCTGGCGGAGCTGGGGGTATTTTCGCAGGGTGTGGGGGAAAAAGCGAGGGGTGGAATATGGCTGGGATCTGCCCAGTTTATCAGGGTGGTGGTAAGGCTGGGGGGATGTAGGGGTGGATCGAATGGCCGTTTGGGTGATCGTGGGGTTTTTCCGCGTTACTACAGGGAGATTTAACCGCGGAGTTCGCGGAGAGCGCGGAGAGATGCGGGGAGATATTCGTTCACGCTTATCTTTGTTTCCTTCTCCGCGACCTTTGCGATCTTGTTAAATTTGAACTTGAGATTGAGATTTAGAACAGGCTAAAGAGCAGGTAGGCGGCGGGGGCGGCTAGTAGGGGGCTGTCTATTACGTCCAGTAGGCCGCCGAAGCCGGGGATCATGTTGCCGCTGTCTTTTACTTTTGCGTCGCGTTTCATGAGGCTTTCTAACAAGTCGCCGGCTTGGCCTACTGCGCCGATGATTGCGCCGAAGAGGAGGGCTTTTTGCCAGTTGAGAGTGGAGAGGCGGGCGGGCCAGATCATGGTGCAGGCGAGGCCGACCAGAGAGGAGGTTGCGAGACCGCAGATGAGGCCTTCCCAGGTTTTGCCGGGGCTGAGCCAGGCGATGAGTTTGTGACGGCCGAGGGCGCGGCCGCCGAAGTATGCGCCGATGTCGGTGAATTTTACGACCAGGAGAATCATGACGACGGCGGCGGTGGAGCCTTGGAAGCCGTGCTGTTGATCGGCGGAATGTTTGACGCGGAGGGCCATGAGGAACCAGGCGAGGCCGCCGAGATAGAGCATGGCGAGAACGGTGCCGGCCATGTGGGTGATGGCTTCTTCGGTGTGGCGTCCGCTGGCGCGGCGGATGGCGGCAAGGATCATGATGAAGACGATGATGAAGGCGAGGGTGGAGGTGGCGATGTGCTGGAACCAGGGGAATTGGGTGAGGAAGGCGTGGATGGCGAGGAGGCCGGAACCGAGGCCGGCGAGGAAGCGATAGGGGCGGATTTGCTCGGCGACGAAGAGGCGGGCTAATTCGGTGGTTGCGAGGGGGAGGAGAAAAATCATGGCGAGCAGGAGGCCGACGCCTCCTAGGCCGAATTCGCGCGGGGGATGGAGATTGGGGAGTTTGACCCAGCCTTGTGTGTTTTGCTCAATCCAATAATCGAGGTAGAGGAGGACTAAGAGTGCGGCCAGCATGAGCGAGCCGTAGGTTAGGCGATTGCGTAGGGATTGTTGCATTTTTGTAGAGGCGAAGCGAAGGCGGAATCATCTTGATTTTGGGGGATTTGGCAATGATCAAATATATAGCCGCAGAGACGCTGAGACCCCGGCGCGCCGGGACAGGCCGCGGAGGAAGACGCAGAGAAGATTTATTGCCACAGATGAAAATCAGATGGACACAGATGAAATACAAATCTTGGCTTGTTTGAAACCAAATCTTCAATTCTCTGCGTCTGTCTCTGCGCTCTCCGCGGCTCTGCGGCTCCGAGTCCCGATTAGATCGGGGTCGCATTTGATTTTACTTATTACCGGGATTCAGCGGGGAGGGTGTTGGTTTGATCTAGTGCGCCGAAGCGGCGGTTTCTGGAGTTGAACTCTGCGAGCCGTTTGTGGAAGTCTTCGACCGAAAAATCGGGCCAGAGGACGGGGCTTACGACCAGTTCGGCGTAGCTGATTTGCCAGAGGAGGTAGTTGCTGACGCGCATTTCGCCGGCGGTGCGGATGAGGACGTCGGGGTCGGGGATGCCCGCGGTATAGAGGTGGTCGCTGATGGTTTGCTCGCGGATGTCTCGGGGGTCTAGTTTGCCGGCGGCTACTTTGGCGGCTATGGCGCGCATGGCGTCGGTGATTTCGGCGCGGCTGCCGTAGTTTAGAGCTAGGTTTAGTTGGAGGCCGTCGTTGTTGGCGGTTTCTGCCAGGGTGCGATTGACTTCATCTAATACGAGGTCGGGGAGATTTTCCAGGCGGCCGATCTGTTTGAAGCGGATGTTATTTTCCATCATCGTGGGGCGTTCGCCGCGGAGATAGTCGATGTACATCTGCATGAGGAAGGTGACTTCGTCGGCGGGGCGTTTCCAGTTTTCGAGGCTGAAGGAATAGAGGGTGAGGAAATCGGGGGCTCCGAACTCGCGGCGGAGGCGGGCGCATTCGGTGACGATGGCTCGGACGGTTTTTGCGCCTTGCTGGTGGCCTTCGACGCGTTGGAGGCCGCGGTGGATGGCCCAGCGGCCGTTGCCATCCATGATGATGGCAATGTGGCGGGGCACGTGCTGGAAGGGCAATTCGGCGGCTAGGGTCATTGGTGCAACAGTGTAAGAGGATTTGTCATTGGATTCTACGGGAGCGGGGGGAATCCGGATGGGGGGATTTCTGTTGATCGCGGGTTCTTCGGCGTATTTGAGGGGATATCGAACCGCAGAGTTCGCAGAGGCCGCAGAGAAAGACGCAGAGAAGAGCGTGCATGAATATCTTCTTGTATATCTCTGCGATCTCTACGCACTCCGCGGTTAGATATTTTCTTGGAAACGCGGAAGAACCTGCAGCCGACTTGACGACGTTCCCGGATGGGTTTGGTTAGTGTGACGCTACGGTGTCGGAGTTGGAGCCCGTCTGTTCTTCCTGGCAGTGGATGAGGTGGCATTCGTACGCGTCTACGAGGGCTTGCCAACTGGCGTCGATGATGTTGCTGCTTACGCCTATGGTGGCGAGGGTTTCTTTTTTTCCATCGGCGCGTTCGCGGCGGCACTCGATTGTTACGCGGACCTGGGCGGCGGTTTCATCGTGGGAGTTGATGACCCGCACTTTGTAATCCGTCAGATGCACCGTGCTGATCTGTGGGTAGTGGGCGTGGAGGCTGGTGCGAAGGGCGCTATCGAGGGCGTTGACGGGCCCATCGCCTTCGGCGACATGGTGTTCCATTTTTGCATCGACGCGGAGTTTTACCGTGGCTTCGGAGATGGGGTCGTCGGCGCCGTGCTTGTTGATTGTGACGCGGTAGTGATCGAGCTCGAAGAATTTTTTGTAGCGGCCTATCTCTTTGCGGACGAGGAGTTCGAAGCTGGCCTCGGCGGCTTCGAAGTGGAAGCCGGCGTGTTCCATGACCTGGACTTTTTCGAGCAGGCGGCGCTGGAGGGCTTTGTCGTGGTCGATGTCGAATTTTTGGCCGATCTTGGCGGAGATATTGCTGGCTCCGGAGAGTTCGCTGATGAGGATTCGGCGGGTGTTGCCGACGGTTTCGGGGGAGACGTGTTCGTANNGGGGCGCTGGCGATGGCGTGGACGTGCATGCCGCCTTTGTGGGCGAAGGCGCTGGCGCCGACGTAGGGTTGGCCGGTTGCGCCGTTGAGGTTGGCGATTTCGTAGACGTATCGGCTGACTTCGGTGAGGTGGCGGAGTGAGCCGGGGGGGAGGCAATCGAGATTATATTTGAGTTGGAGATTGGCGATGAGGGGCATGAGATCCATGTTGCCGCAACGTTCTCCTACGCCGTTGATGGTGCCTTGGACGTGATCCGCGCCGGCGAGGACTGCGGCTTGGGCGTTGGCGACCGCGAGCGCGGCGTCGTTGTGGGTGTGGATGCCTAAGAGCGCGGAGGTTTTCTTTTTTACATCGGCTACGGCCTGGGCGATGAATTCGGGGAGGTTGCCGCCGTTGGTGTCGCATAGGGCGAGGACGGAAGCGCCGGATTCTTCCGCGCTGCGGAGGGTTTGGAGGGCGTACTCGGGATTCTGGCGGTAGGCGTCGAAGAAGTGCTCGGCGTCATAGACGACTTTTCGGCCGGCGGATGACATGAGCTTTATTGTGTCGGTGATCATCGCGAGATTTTCTTCGAGGGTGACGGCGAGGACTTTCTCGACCTGGTATTGGCTGGTCTTGCCGACGATGGTGACGACGGGGGTTTGGGCATCGAGGAGGGATTTCATGCCGGGGTCTTCTTCGGCTTTGGTTCCGCGGCGGCGGGTCATGCCGAAGGCGGAGATTTTGGCGGTTGTCAGCTTGATGTTGGCGATTTCTTTGAAGAAGGCGGCGTCCTTTGGATTGGAGAGGGGGAATCCGCCTTCGATGTAATCTACGCCGAGGAAGTCGAGTTTTTGGGCGATCTGGAGCTTGTCCTGAAGGGAGAGGTTGAAGCCTTCGCCCTGGGTGCCGTCGCGGAGGGTTGTGTCGTAGATTTCTATGCGTCGGGTTTTCATGGTTCACGTCCTTGGTGCTGCTGATAACAAGCAAAAAGCCCTGCCTCATTCGGGGCAGGGCTTTGGAATTTCTTGATGAACGGTCTAAGCCCTACCCGAGATTTTCCTGGGGAATAATAATTCGAGCGATGGTGGAAAGGGTAGTGGCTGACATTTGCTTTTTATTATATCGGGATTTGGGGTGGGGTCAATGAGAGGGGGTTTTTGGTAGTGGGCTCCTTTGAATATTTATGGCTTGATTGGAACCGTTCCGCATTCCGGGCAGCGATTGGGGGTGGCGCGGAGGTCGTAGCCGCAGGTCGTACAGAGTCCCGGGCGCAGCGGTCGGCGGCGATAGAGATCAGCCAGAACCACAAGAAGTGGCATCGTCACGCAGAACCATATGGGAATGCTTACCGCCCAACCTGTGCCATTTCGGACATAGTGGAAGAACCATGGATGGGGCGTCATGGGAATCCTTTCGTGAAAAATTGCGCTGGGGGATGCGTACCAAACGAATCCGGGTGCCGTGCCGTTAGCTCTGCTTCGGCCAATCTGTAGCGTGGCATGCCCCAGCTTGATCAACCACCTCCATGGACCCGTCCCCGAAACAACCTGATCGACGTAGAAAACACTTCGCACCCACAGAATGATCGTCGCCACGCACAGCAGCAGCGAGAGCACTGCAAGCCCATTGAACAGCCATCGACGAAAGCGTTTCATTTTCGGGAATTGTACCGCGCAGTAGCCGGTCAATCTGAATTTTTCCGCCTTGTATTTGCCCCGCTTCAATTCGGCGTTTTCAATCGCCCGTAGTTCTTCTGGCTCAACCTGTGCGGCCAAATCTTCGATTTCCCGAACGTGTTCGTAGTGGGCTCATTTGAATATTTATGGCTTGGCTGGGACTGTCCCGCATTCCGGGCATTGGCCGGGCGTGGCACGGAGATCGTAGCCGCAAGATTGACAGAAACCGGATGATGCGCTGCGCCGACTCCTAACAGTGAGAATCCAAAGTAAGGGCGTACCGGCGAAAGCAGTGGCAAGGAACCAGAAGGGAAAGTTAATGGTGACGCTCGTTACGCCATACGCATTGACGCCGTGGACGAATATCCAAGGCCCCCAGTTAAGCCGGAAACCGAGTCGTTCCAACAATGTTCCGTGCATACCTTGGAAAATGAGACGAAATGTCGGCCCTTCGGAGTGCCGGGCTTCAGTCAGGTCGAGTGTATTTTTATTCGCGATACCGGATTCGATCAGGACTTCTACTGATCCTGTGGTCGAACGGGCGTCGGCTGCGAACAGGTGAGACTTCCCATTTTTCGTCCTATCCTTCTGAAACGTCCATTCATCGCCGATCCAATGGCTTCGCATCCAGAGAATAGCTGTTGCTACGCACATGAGCAGCGACAGTGCCGCGATCCCGTTGAACAGCCATCGGCGAAAGCGTTTCATTTGCGGAAATTGTACCGAGTTTCGATCGATCAGCTTAGGGGAAAGGATTTCATCGCCGCGACATGATACTGGCAGCGTTTAAATTTGGTCGTGATGTTTTACCTTCGAAACCCCCTACGCCGTTGTGGTGATGGTTCGGGACGTTAATGCGTGCGTCAGTTCGCAGAACTAACGGGGTCTGGATTTTAATAATCATTCTTTTCGATTGCGATGTTCGTGACGGCCGGCGGTTTTGGCTCGAATATAATGGGCTTCGCCGCTGATGGCGCGGTTGGCTTGCCTGACAACTGGTTTGGCGGGCCTCTTGCGATTGACTAAGAGGGTCCAATTCCGTCCACGGCCGCGATGATTTTGTCGCACCATTGGTCGTATTTGGTGTCTACGACCTGTAAGGGCGGGGTGGATTGGAAGTGTTTGATGGTTTGAGTGATGCCTTGTTTGAAGGTTGTTGTGGCGACGAAATCGGGGACCCAGGATTTTATTTTGGTGTTGTCGTAGACGGCGCTGTTGGAGAATCCGCCTGCTAGCCAGCCTTCTAGTTCGGGGTTGAATTTTGTGAGGGTGTCGGAGGAGATGTGAACGAATCGGGGTTTTGCGCCGACGATGTCGGCGACCGCTTTGTAGGCTTGGTTCCAGGTTAGGACTTCGTCGCTGGTGATGTGGAAGGATTGGCCGATTGTTTTTTGGTTTCCGAAGAGTGGGATGAAGCCTTTGGCGAAATCGGTGTTGTGGGTGAAGGTGGTGAGGCTGGAGCCGTCGCCGTGGATGATGATGGGTTTTCCTTTTAGCATTCGGTCGATGGCGGACCAGGATTGGGTCCAACTGGTGATGGAGAGGGGGATGAGGGTGTCGCCGTAAGTTAGGGAGGGGCGGATGATGACCGCGGGGAATCCGGTTTTTTGATGTTCGGTGAGTCTTTGCTCGCAGAGGATTTTGTTGCGGGAATATTCCCAATGCGGGTTGGCGAGTGGGGTGGATTCGGTGATGAGATAGTTTTCCGGCGGGGTTTGATAGGCGGAGGCGGAGCTGATGAAGAAATATTGGCCGACCTTGCCCTGGAAGAGGCGGAGGTCGCGGTCGATGTCAGCGGGTTGGAAATTGACGAAGTTGGTTACGACGTCGAAGGTTTGGTTGGCGAGGATGGATTTGGTTTGGTTCTCATTATGGATGTCGGCTTGGATTGATTTTACGTTTGGGGAGAGGGTGGCTTGGGTTTTGCCGCGGTTGAGGACGTATACGTCCATGCCGCGCTGGATGGCGAGATGGACGCAGGCTGTGCTGATGATTCCTGTGCCGCCTATGAAGAGGACTTTCATGGCGCGTATGTGAATCGAATTCTGATTAAATGCAAATTCGGAAGATTGGCCGCAGAGACGCAGAGAAAGACGCAGAGTCCCGGCGCGCCGGGATTGGCCACAGATAGAAATCAGATGAACACAGATGAAAATTTTAGTCAGCCATTCTCTGCGTCTGTCTCTGTGCCTCTGTGTCTCCGCGGCTGATTTGGTGGACTTGGCTTTGCATCGCGCGGTGCGTCATGTAATCTTGCGCGGGTATCGGTAGGTTTTTTTTTCAATTTCGTTGGGTTGTGCTTCTGGCGTGGGTGGCGGCGGCGGGTGTGCTTGCGCTGCTGGCGCCGATTCCGGATGCTACTGTTGGGGAGAGTTCGGATTTGTTGCCGTCGGATGTGCCGGTGCATGTTGCGCTGGAGGAGATGTCGCGGCATTTTGGGGATAAGAGCGGGCTGAGTTCGATTGTGATTGTGTTTGAGCGACGGGATGGGGCGCTTACGCCGGGGGATTTGGCGGATGTGGAGAATATTGCTGCTTTGATTCCCAAGCTGCGCGCGGGCGAGAATTTTGGGGATGAATTGGCGAATGTTTCGATTCGGACGCCAGCGGCTTTGGGGTTGGCGGGGAAGGGGAATCCGCTGATCAGCGATGATGGGCATGCGGCGTTGATTGTGGTGAGTCTGCCTTACAACTTTATTACGAAGCAGGCTTCGCGATTGGTGAAGCATACGCAGGAGATTATGGCGGGTTATCCGTTGCCGACGGGATTGATGGCGTCTGTCAGCGGCTCGGCGGGCTATGGGTATGACTATGTTGTTGCGATGCAGCGGAGCGACCGGAAGACTTTTGTGGTGACGCTGCTGTCGGTGGTTTTGATTCTTTTGATTATTTATCGCGCACCGATTGCGGCGATGATTCCGCTGGGGGCGATCAGCGTTGGGGCGATTGTGGTGTTTAAACTGCTGGCGTTTGCTGAGCGGTTTGGGCTTCATAGCGGGATGGCGGAGGAGATTTTTACGTTTGTGCTGCTGTATGGGGCGGGGGTGGATTATTCGCTGCTGTTCATGAGCCGCTATCGGGAGATTCTGGATCAGGGGCATTCGGCGCGTGAATCGATGGTGATGGCGCTGGATGCGAGCTTTTCGGCGATTGCTTCCTCGGCGGCGATGACGGCTTCGGGACTGATCATGCTTTGTTTTGGGCGGTTCAGCATTTATCGGGATTCGGGGCCGGCGGTGGTTTTGGCGTTGCTGATGGCGGCGCTGGCGGCGGCGACGCTGGTGCCGGCGATGCTGGCGATTATTGGGCCGCGTGCGTTCTGGCCTTCGACGCGGCTGCATTTGCAGGGGGAATTGCCGGCGCCGAGGCGATCGCTTTGGCCGGCGATTGCGCGATTCATCGTGTTGCGTCCGCGACTGGTGATGGGGATTACGCTGGCGGCGCTGGTGTTGCCGGCGTTGCGCGGGATGCATGTGGAGTGGAATTACGATTCGCTGTTTAGTTTGAAATCGACCTATCCGGCGCGGAAGGGGACGGAGATGATCGAGCGGCATTGGCCGACGGGGGAGATTGCGCCGGTGACGGTATTGGCGGTGGCGGATCAGGCGCAGTCGGTGGAGAGTTGGCTGGCGGCGGCTGGAAAAATGGTGGAGGAGGTTCGGGCGGTTGCGAATGTGGATAATGTGCGGGCGATTTCGATGCCACTGGGGGTGCATGTTGATCCGGCGGAGAATCCGGCTGTTCAATTGCTTGCGCAGGATAAGGTGAGGGCGGAATTTTTGAGCGGGGATGGTAAAGCGATGCGGTTGTCGGCGGTGTTGAAGGTGCCGCCGCTGAGTCATGCGGCGCTGGATGATGCTTCGCAAATCTCCCAGGCGGCGAATCGGGCGGTTTCCGGGAATGGGATGAACGCGCGGATTTATCTGACTGGGGCGACGGCGGAGATGATCGACATGCGCGATATTACGCAGAAGGATTTTCGGCGGATTGTGCTACTGGCGCTTTGCGCGATTTTGATCGTGGTGATCCTGGTGCTGCGGGATATTCCGCTTTCGGTATTCATTCTGGCCGCGACGGCGCTGACTTATCTGACGACATTGTGGTTGACATGCTGGGTGTTTGAGGCACTGGGGTCGAATGGGATGGAATGGAAAGTGCAGATGCTGCTGTTCATCGTGCTGGTGGCGGTGGGGCAGGATTACAGCATTTTCTTTGCGATGAGGCTGGCGCAGGAGAGCCGGACATTGCCGTGTGTTGAGGCGACGCAGCGAGCGTTGATTTTTACGGGGCCGGTGATTTCTTCTTGCGGGTTGATCATGGCCGCGACATTGGGGAGCGTGATGGCGGGGGATGTGACGGTGCTGGTGCAGCTGGGGTTTGCGTTTGCGCTGGGGATGTTGATTGATACGTTTGTTGTGCGTCCGCTGGTGTTGCCGGCGTTTATTGTGCTGACGGGGCGGACGCTGCGGCGGGCTGTGGTGTTGGCGGGATAGATGGGGACGGTGCCAGTAGGCGCGAAGAGGCTGCGTATTCTGTAACATGGTCCAGAGGTGGATTCATCTCATACATCCGGTGCTGTTCTTGCAGACGCTTCGGCGAGGGAAGTGACTGTTTTGGGGCGGCGATTGCCTATTGCGCTCTGTCTCCTGTTCCTTTTTTCGGGTTCCAGCGGGCTGATATATGAGGTGGTGTGGTTGCGCATGCTCAGCCGAACGCTGGGAAGCACGGTGTACGCGACCAGCACGATTCTTGCGGTTGTCATGGCGGGGTTGGCGCTGGGGAGTTTCATTTTTGGGCGTGTCGCGGATCGGGTGCGAAGACCGCTGTTGTTTTATGCGTGTCTCGAAGCGGCCATTGGTGCGTCGGCGCTGCTGTCGCTGGGACTAAACTCGTGGCCGATTCCGTTGTACCGGGCGATTTATTCGCTGGCGGGTCATTCACGGGCGGCGTTGACATTGGGTCAGATTGCCGTTGCGGTGGCGGCGCTGCTCATACCCACGTCGTTGATGGGGGCGACGCTTCCGACGTTGTCCGCCTATGGGGTGCGGCGTTTTGGCCTTGTGGGGCGTGTTGTCGGCACGCTGTATGCACTCAATACGCTTGGGGCGGCGGCTGGGGTTTTGGTCAGCGGTTTTGTCTTGATCGGAACGATTGGGGAGACGCGCACTGTGATTGTTGGCGCGATTATCAATGGGCTGGTCGCCATCGGCGCATTTCTTTTATCGCCGGGAAGGGCCAACCGTCCGGAAAGAATTGCCGAGCCGAGCGGCGTTTCGCTCACCGTTGCAGACAACTCCACTTCGCGACGGGCGCGGCACATGGTGCTCATCATATTTGCGGTCAGTGGTTTCGTTTCGTTGGCGCTTGAGATCGTCTGGAGCCGGATGCTGGTCCTATATGAAGGGACGTCAATTTACGCATTCAGTTCGATGCTCGCGGTCATGCTCGTTGGGATTGGGCTGGGGGGATCGCTGGGCCGCACGGTTGAGCGATGGAAGGATCCACTGCTGGCGCTCGCGCGTCTTGAACTCGGTATTGCGCTCGCGGCCGCATACAGCCTGGCGGTATTCGGGTTCCTGCAGCAGGCGTATGGAAGCTTGCTGTTGCCTCCGGTCATCATGATCGCGCCAGCCGCACTGCTGATGGGCGTGGCGTTTCCTGTCGCGGTTCGGTGCTATTCTGATTATGCGCATATCATCGGACGGCGCGTCGGCGAGTTGTACGCGTGGAACACTATCGGATGCATTCTCGGATCGCTCGCCTGCGGTTTTTTGCTGTTGCCACAGTTTGGCGCGGCTCATACCGGGGCGATCCTTGTGGGATTTTCGCTCATCGGGTCCGTCGCGTTGCTTAGCGTTCATCCTAGAGGTCTTCGACGCGCTCGGGTGATCGATGTCGTTGGGTTCGTTGTCGCTGCGATTGTGCTAGCGACTGTGGGCGATCCATTTCGCGATCACATTTATTCCCGCCTTAAAAATACGACGGTATTTGCGCACGTTGAAGAGGCGGCTGCGTCAACCACGGCCGCGGGCGACCCGTGGAATCCGCTCTCGCGTCATCTTTTGGTCAACGGCTATGGGATGACGGGTCTGATTACGGGCAACAAACTCATGGCGGATTTGCCACTGTGGCTGTCTGATTCGCCGCATGATGCGGTGGTGATTTGCATGGGGATGGGGACGACGTTTCGTTCGGCGGTGCGTCATCGTGATATTGATGTGACGGTGGTCGAACTCGTTCCGGCGGTGACGCGCTTCATGCGTTTTTATCATCCTGACGCCGATAGCGTGATGGCGGAGCCCAATGCGCATGTGGTTGTGAACGATGGCCGCAATTACCTTCTTATGGATCAGCGTAAGGTCGATGTGATCACGATCGACCCGGCGCCGCCGCTTTATAGCGCGGGCACGGTGAATCTTTACAGCCGGGAATTCGTCAGGCTTTGTGCGGATCGAATCAGCCCGGGAGGCGCCGTGTGCCTGTGGATTCCGCCGGGGCCTTTGTCTGAAGTGGAGATGATCATTCGCACGTTTGCGGTGGAGTTCCCATATGTGACGGCATGGGCCGGTCCGACTTATCCGGGATTTTTTCTGGTTGGGAAGCTGAAGCCGTTTGATGACATCGAAGGGCGCGTGCGGCGGGGGTTTATGGATCCGACGACGGTGGCGGACCTGGATGAATGGGACATGAGTTGCGCGACGCCGGAGAGAGTGCTGTCGTTGTTGATCTGCGACCGCGATGCGTTGCTGGCGTTTACAAGGAATCGGCCGGTGCTGACGGATGATCATCCGTATACGGAGTTTCCGATGTGGCGGATGCGCGAGGAGAATTCGGAGTATCACGTGGATTTGGACGCGATCGAGCTTCGGCGGTGGTTGAGATCGAAGGCGAAGTAATTTGGTTGTGTTGAGGGTCAGTGTTTTGGCATCAGGACCAAAACGAGGATGCAAATCACGACGGGGACAATAAAGAGCAGGGCGACCGCCAACAGGATTTTCCAGGCCCGCATTTTTTTGTAGCGGACGGCCTTATGGTCAATCTCGGTTTCTACTTTCAGCCAATCGACTGACGCCTTGGCGGGGGGGAGTTGCTGGGACAGGAGGAGTTCGAGGGAATTGGCGATCGCGGTCATGAGTTCGCCGTGGGCGCGTAGTTTTTTTGAGTTGGAGGAGACTGTTGACATGCCGCTAAGAACGAAGGAGCCGCTTGATTTGACGTTGGGTGTGATGGAAAGAGCGACGTTGACGCGGCCGCGATCCCAGTCGAGGCGGATGCGTTGCGGTAGATCCAGGATGGATTGCGTGCGTCCCACTTTCAGCTTGACGCGGCGGAGTTGGAGGCGATTCGCCTGATCCTTCTGCTGCGGTTCGGGCTCGAAGCCGCGACCCCTGAGGAAATCCCGTGCCGACTTCATCAATTCCTCGGGCGGCATTGTTGAGACGAATGAATGTTCGAGTAGCACGTGAACACTTCCGTTCTATAGAAAGAAATGAGGCCCGACCCGATGCTCGGCGACGACGCAGAGCAGGTTGTGCGTGAAGTGCAGCAGCATGCCGGGCAAAACGGAGCCGGATTTGAGGCGGATATATGCCAGCGCTAAACCCATCAGGAGCAGGTGCGGAAAGCTGGGCACGCTGAGGTGCAAAACCATAAACATGAATGCGCTGACGACGCCCGCCTCGGTGGAACCCATTACTCGGGTGAGCGAAGTTAGAATCACCCCGCGGAATGCGAGTTCTTCGAAGACGGCGGGCATGACCGCGACGGTCAGTACAACGGTTGACCATCCATAGCCTGCCCGGAGAATCGGCGCAGCGTAATGAAGCAGCGGAATATTCGACGCGCGATGTAGAAACGTCAGGAAGCCTGCAGCCACACCAAACGTGCATAAGGCCAGGCCAGCGGCGGCCAAAAACCAGCCGGGATGGACTCGAGCTGTCAAAGCCGGGAGGGCCAGCCTCCAACTGACGGCGCACCACACGACGATGATAATCGCCTGCAAACCAAGGAGGGCGAATTCTGTTTGCACCAGGCGAGCCCCAGAGCCAATGGCCACGATGCCAATGATGGAGAGGGCGAGCAGCGTGAAATAGAGCGATAGCGCCGCCCCTATACCGGAATATTGGACCGAACGCGGCGTGGGCTGGGCGGAACAAAGGGGACAGGAGTTCCAGTCTGGCAGCCAAACGGCGCCGCATTGCGCGCAATACTTCGGACGAGCGGCGCCAAGGGACAAGTTTGTGTCGCAGCCGGCGGAAGGATGAGTTTCCTCGGAGAAGGACATGCCTGGTTCTTTTTCGCGGAAGGCCTTATTGCGCGCCGCTTTGCTGCATCAACTGGCGATATTTTGCGCCGGCTTTCACGCCGTTGAAGAGGACCGCGATGATGATAATCCGCAGGATAATGCCATTGAACGGACCTGCGCCAGGGGTGGTGTTGCCCTGAGAATGGGACATTTGTATCAGGCTCACCGTAAGGTCTGCGAGCCAAAGTGTTGAGTAAATGACAAGTCCGACGACGGTGGCGGGAAATGGACTTTGTTTGGCCCAAAAATATAGGATCCAGAACAATGCAGCGACGCCGAAGAGCGTGCCGAGAAGGACCGGACCATTGACCTTGCCCTGCTGAACGGAACGTTGAAGGAGGAAATAGAGCAGGAAGCCGAAGCCGGTCTGGATAACGGCGACGATGAGAAGGGCGTTGGTTGCTTTCTTCATCTGCTTGGCGAGTTCATCCTGTTGGAAAGCGACGCCGGCGGGATTTGAAGCGAAATCCGCATCGCCGATGATGCGCGGGCCGGAGGGATCGGTTTCTGGGAGGGCCAGGCCGCATGATTCGCAGAAACGCGAACTGGAAGTGTTAGCGGCGGCACAGTGCGGACAAGCGACGGCAGCGGAAGTGGGCATGACGATTCGCTCCTTCTCGTTATGGTTGGCGAAGAATAACACAAGAGCAAGAGATCGCAACGGAATGGCCGACCCCCGCCCGGGCGAGATAATTATGATGAAATAGTCGGCGTTTTTCGAGTATTCCTTAAGTGATTGGGCCGGGGTAAGGCGGCAACGTCGTTCACTTGTCATCGGGATTAATCCAGCGGAAGGCGGCGGCTGCCGATGCGCCCGCGGTGAAGTTCGCCAGGAGATAAATCCATAGGGTCGATGCTTTGACGAGGTGCATGAGGATGATGCCGGCAGCGACGGCCGGATTGAACGCGCCGCCGGAGATTCCGCCGACGGCGAATGCCATTGCGGCGACGGTGGAACCTATGGCTACGCCGTAGTGGAAATTACCCTCGTTGGCCTTGGCGGTGGCTACGTTCAATACGATATAGCAGAGCGCGAAAGTCCCGACGAATTCGGCGACGAGAGCGGGGACGATTCTGATTTCGGCGGGCGGGATTGTTGGATTTCCTTTTAGATAAATCACGAGGAATGCGGCGGCTACCGCGGCGAGAACCTGGGCCATCCAATAGCCTGGGACATCTGAAGCGGGGCATTTGCCGCGCAACCATACGGAGAGCGTAACGGCTGGGTTGTAGTGAGCGCCGGAGACGTGGGCGCCGGCGTAGACCATCACCATTAACGATGCACCGATTGCGATTGGGGCGAGCGCGCCGATGCCGGGCTCGATAACGCACATTCCGATGGTGAAGACGAGGAAGAAGGTTCCTATGAATTCTGTCACATACTTTTTCATGGGCGAGACTATTAGAGTTCGGGTCGATTTAGTCAAATTTGAATCGGTTCTGATACTGGGCGGCATTGCTTACCCTTAAAGATGGGTTCCTCTCATTTAACGGCGTTAAGTCATTTTGATAGGCTGCAACGCATTGTCCGAATCCCGCCATCCGGATGGCATTTATTTGATTTCAGGAGGGATTCTGCCGAAGGCGATTTTGTCATCCATGTGATGGCGAAAGCTTTGCATTGATCCGAAATAGATTGCGGCGGCTCCCCATCGCCGATTAATTTTGTCGACCGCCTGTGAGATACGTCGCGGCTTTTCAATCGCATCAAAAAGCGAGTGTGATACCTGTGCGGCGGGCAGAAGGCCGGCGACTTCCACGCCTACTTTGATCGGTGGGTCGGCGCCGAGGATGCGTTGCCGCCAGAGTTTTTGAAATGTTTCCAAAAGGGTTGGCGTGTCCTGAACATATGGCAGAGCGATTTTCTCTGACCAGTAATTGCCCCGGACATTTTTCAAATGCACGCGGAGATATTGGGCAAAGTAGCCATCATGCCGCAGCCGCGCGCCGAGCCTGCAAAGCAACCGAACCATGATGCCATACGCGCCTTCCTCGCTCCGGAATTTAGGATCGAGGACGCTGGCGTGACTCATTGAGCGACGTCGTGTGGGTAGTTCGGGTTCATCGAAACCGTGAAAGCCTGCCCACCAATATCCGCCCGCGACCGAGCCCCACACTTGAATCGCCTGTTGTTTGCTGATCGTCCATAAGTCTCGAACGCTTTGAATCCCGTTTGCATTAAGCCGGACGCATATGCCATGACCGATTCCACAAAGATCGCTGAGTGAAGAGTGTTCCAGCCGATCGGGCAGTTCACGGGGATACAATACAGTCAATCCGTCCGGCTTTCTGAGTTCGCTGGCGATCTTCGCCAGCAGGCGAGTCGGTGCGATGCCGATGGAACAAGTCAGCCACGGGCTGAAATCACGCAGAAGCTGCTGTTTGATGCAACGGCCAAGCGTGATAGCCCCTTCCTGCTTTTGCTCGTGGCCCAGCAGTTGAATCGCCCATTCATCGATCGAATACACCTTGTGCACGGGCACACATTTATCCACGCTTCGCAGAATTGCGTGATGCAGAGCGACATAGATGTTTGGCCGAGCTTTGACGAGCACGAGCCCTGGACATAATCGCCGCGCATCTCCTACGCGCGTCCCCGTCTTCACGCCAAAATGTTTGGCGTCGTAGCTGGCCGCGATAACGCAGGTATTTTCGGATTCCACCGGAATGACCGCGACCTTGCGCCCGCGCAACTCCGGCCGGAGATGTTGCTCAACAGATGCAAAGTAACTGTTCATGTCGATCAGCATCCAATTCAGCGTGGAATCGGCGGACGGCGATGATTTTTCGGATTCGGCGCTCATGTTCTTGCTCAAAAGAGACTCATTTGTCCGTTTGCTTGAGGCCGGCGGAAATGCGCCGTGGAGAGCGGGCGAATGTCGCGGTTCAGGCCGTACTTTCGCGTGAAGATGTCGAATGTCTGGGCGATTTGCTCCGCCAGATGGCCTTGTCCACGGCGGCGATCCGGAGAGGAGGCGCGGTATAGCTTTCCACCCGAGGCTTGGCGCATGAGCGATTCGACTTTTCTTGCACGATCGGGATGCACGGATCGGTGCAGCCAATCGAGAAACAAATCCTTGATCTGATAAGGCAGCCGCAGCAGCACCCATGCCGCCCGGCGGGCGCCCGCTTCGGAGATCGCCTCGAGAATTCGCGGCAACTCCACATCCGTCAGCCCCGGGATGATCGGCGCAATGTTGACCGACACGGGGATGCCCGCGGCGGCCAGTTCACGGATCGCCCGCAATCGTCCTGCCGGCGATGAAGCGCGCGGCTCCAGTTTCTGCGCGAGTTCCGCATCGAGCGTCACGAGCGTGATGGTCACCCGCCCGGCATTCATCTTGGCGAGACGCGACCATAGATCGGTATCGCGCAGCACCAGGGCGCTCTTGGTCATTGTCGTGACGGGTTGCCCGCAGTCGGCCAGCACTTCCAGGCACTGACGGGCAATACGCATTTTATGTTCGATTGGCTGATAGATGTCCGTGATCGCCGACATCACGATCGGCTCCGGCTTCCATCTCGGTGATGCCAACTCCTGTTTGAGTAGCCTGGGCGCATCGGGCTTGGCCATCAGCTTCGTCTCGAAATCCAATCCGCAATTGAAGCCGAGATATTCATGGTACGGCCGGGCGAAACAGTAAATGCATCCGTGTTCGCAACCACGGTAGGGATTCAGCGTCCAATCGAAGGGCACATCCGCCGTCTTGGAAACCTGGTTGATGATGTGTTGCGTGCGATCAAAAAATACGTGTCGTTCGACGCGGCAGGAAGAACCGTCTTCATTTTGTTGTTCAATCGATTGCCGGTCGATCTCTTCACCTAGAACATGCAGCCGCACGTTCTCAAAGCGATTGCCGGGATTCAGCCCCGCGCCGCGCCGATGCGCCGGGCCATTGGGAAGGGCGTCGCGGTATGAGAAGTCATCCTCACTCACACCGTACATTATCCGAACTTTAGTTGCCTGCCGTCAATCTGATTTTAGCAGTGTTTGTTGAAGAAGGCACAAACACGTGAGACGGTTGAAGGCATGCAGTTCAAATCCGTCCTGCTGCTATGGAGCCAGCGGGACGCCAGTGAAACTTTTCTTAGCCGAAGTATGCCGCTGGAATGCAGATTTGAGAGTTTTTGTTAACAAGGCGTTATCGTCATTTCATTGAATGCTCATTGCCGCACCAAGTCCAAATCCTTCCAATCCGCTTTTCCCCTTACCCAATTTGCCCAAATATGCGACTAGTGATGAGTTTTGAACTTTCGGTGACGACTGGACAGCTCGGCAGCAGTACCTGCAGAAAGCCGCAGATGAGAATTACGTGTAATTCCAGATCGTTGCCGTTTAGAAGTTATTTGGTTCACGCAAAGGGACCGGCCTAAAAACGGGTCAAATTCCCATAGCAGGCGGAACAAGGATTCGGGGCAGGCCCGCGTCTGCCCTCGAGAAGCTCAGGAAGGCAGTAGCTCATGTCTCCGGCCGATGCGCGAAATGCAGCTGAACGATCCGCTTCGGCGACACAAGTCGAGCAACTCCGGATGCTCATTCCTATCCGCATCCGGTTCACAACATTGATGCCATTGATGGCGATTTTCGCAGTGCTGTTGATTGCCGCTTATGCGCAATGGGCACTGTGGGGGCTACCGGCGGTACCCGCCAGCCCACATTTCAGCGCGGAGACGGCAACGGGGCCGTATGGTTTCGCCGCTTGGATTCGCATCACCCACTACGTGAATCTTCTGTTCATGGTGCTGCTGATCCGTAGCGGCGTTCAGATTCTTATNNCGCGGCACTGGCACTTTGTCAGTGCGTTGTTCTGGATGATCAACGGCGCCATCTATGTCTCTCTCTTGTTCGCCACGAGCCATTGGCGGCGAATTGTGCCGACGTCGTGGCGCATCTTCCCGGACGCTTGGGCGGTGTTTGTCCATTACGCCACGTTCCACCTGCCGCCGGAGCCCAACGGTTTCTTCCAATACAATGCACTCCAACAGCTGAGCTATTTCGGAGTGATTTTCGTTCTGGCGCCGCTCTCGATTCTTACCGGTCCCGCCATGTCGCCGGCACTGGTCAACAGGTTCAGTTGGTATCGCAGGCTGCCCGGCAATCGGCAGGTCGGTCGCTCGATTCACTTCCTAGTGCTCTGTGCATACGTTGTATTCGTTATCGCCCACGTAACGATGGTGTTTGTCACCGGCTTCGCCCGCAACATGAACCACATCGTGATCGGCACTAACACTACTCTGCGGTTCGGGATGTACATCGGGATCACCGGATTGGTAATCCTCCTTCTGCTGAACGTCATGGCCAATTGGGCCACCTGGCTGTTCCCGCGGACTATTCAGCGCGTAGGCGGTGCGCTGGTCAACCCGGTGATCCGGCTCTTGCTCGGCGGCCACGCCCCGCGGGCCGAATACACCCGGGCCGATATCTCCCCCTTCTTCTGGCCGAATGGGAGAATGCCGACCTCTGAGAAATGGAAAGCGCTTGCCAGCAACGGCTACAAGGATTACCGATTGAGAATCTCCGGACTTGTGGAAAACCCGGTGGAGTTGTCGCTGGACGAAATAAAGGCGATGGGTGAGAAGACGCAAATCACACTGCACCACTGCATTCAAGGCTGGTCGGGCATTGCCGAATGGGGTGGGTTGCAGATGCTGGAGCTGATGAAACTGGTCCGTCCTCTGCCGGAGGCTCGGGCGGTGCTGTTTTATTCCTTCAGCGAGGGCGCCGGCGGCGGGCAGTATTATGACAGCCACACAATCGAGAACATGCATCACCCGCAGGCGCTTCTCGCCTACGAGATGAACTATCAGCCGCTGAACGATGTGCATGGCGCTCCATTGCGGTTACGGGCAGAAACGCAGCTTGGATTCAAGATGGTCAAGTGGATTGAGGCCATTGAGTTCGCTAAGGACGTGAAGCACGTATACAAAGGCGAGGGCGGCTACGCGGAGGACAACGAGTTCTTCGATTCGATGGCCGACATTTGAGGGAAACCGCATCTCATGGAAGATCAAAAGCCTGGACGTTTGCGTCAGCATCCCGAACCGCGTTTTGCAGCGTCGCAGCACCCGTTCAATCTGGACGAAGTAGCAGCGAGGCTCAAACAGGAACTCCATGCCGGTGAGGCTGGGCACCGCCAGGAGACGTTGTATAAGCGCGGACCCACTTCGGTGTCGCTGTTTCTCTTCGGCCACCTTACGCGCTTGGCTCCGCATCGCGCCAAAGGTGTCGTGACAATCCATGTGCTCAAAGGCCATCTCCAGGTGACGGCCGAAGGCCGCGCGCATGACCTTCACGCTGGCCATCTGTTGGTGCTGGCTCCAGGGGTTGAGCACGATGTGGTCGCGCCGGAGGAGAGCCAGATGCTTCTGACAGTGTGTCTCGACGCCAGCCCGACTGAGTCGTCGCCATGACCATCGCGTCGATCACGATCTGGACGATCGGACATTCTACCCGAACGATCGAGGAGTTCGTCGATCTCCTTCGCGAACATCAAATTGAGACACTGGTCGATGTGCGGCATTTTCCCGGCTCGCGCCGTGTTCCGCACTTTAATAAACCCCAACTGGCCCAAACACTGTCCGCAGTCGGCATTCGCTATGAACACTTGTTAGAACTCGGCGGTCGGCGCGCTNNGCGCGCCGTCCAACCTGAATCGCACAACCTCCTCTGGCGCAACGCCTCTTTTCGCGGCTACGCCGACTACATGGAGACCCGGCCATTTCGTGATGGTATTGAACGCCTGTTGAAAATCGCTCGCACCGGGCGCACCGCGATGATGTGCTCGGAAGCGCTTTGGTGGCGTTGCCATCGTTCGATGATCGCCGATGATCTCAAGGCAAAAGGTGTGCGAGTTCTCCATATCATGAGCCTTCACAAAACTCAGGAACACCCGTACACGTCGGCGGCCCGGCTGGTGGACGGGCGGCTCTCATACAAAAGTCCTTCTTTGTTCACCCCCGATCCGCTTTTACAGGAGACCCAAACGATGACGCACAATTTCAAAGCGGGAGATCATGTGGAATGGAACTCCGAAGCAGGCCGCGTTCGCGGGACGATCAAGAAGCGAATTANNTACCTCCGAAATCACGTTCAAGGGATACACCGTCCACGCGTCAAAGAAGGAGCCGCAATATCTGATCAAGAGCGACAAAACGGACCACATGGCGATGCACAAGGGCTCGGCTCTTCGGAAAGTTGCCAAGAGCAACAAATGATTTTGAGTATTCGACTTCTGATTGAATCGTCACAAATTTTCGCTGGAAGAAATATCCGCCTGTACATGACTTAGCACCGCTATCGAGAACGGGTTGAGCGCGAGTCTGAATACTTCAAAACGGCTTCCGATTCTGGGCCAATTACTGGTAAACAGGTCGGCTTAAAAAGTTCAAACTCGTCCTGCTGCTATGGAGCCATGGGGATTTGAACCCCAAATTCAACCATGCCATGGTCGCGTGATCCCATTTCACTATGGCCCCGATTGGGTGTTATCAATCTATCGGGCAATCTTGTTGAGTCAAGTTTCCTCATTACCGCGAAGATCGCGAAGAGATAGAGCCGCGGAGACTCTGAGACACGGAGAATTCAAATTAAATTATTTGCTGCGAGCGTACATGCCTAGCATTGTGCCTTGGAATCCTCCGGCTTTATCGGTGCTTAGGATGCTTCCATCGACGTTTTCTCTTAGGGGCTTGAATTCATCACCGGTGCTGTAATCGAATGAATAGTGACGGCCGTTGGCTTGGATCTTGAGCTCTATCTGTTTGGAGCCTTGCGGCAATGAGGCGGAGGCCAGGATTTTTTCCGGCGCTGCGCGGTTTTCGGTTGGGGCTCGGTGGGCGACTTCCTCCAGGAATACTTCGCGGGCTTGGCCGTCGCTGATGCGCGTGCCTAAAAAGAAATAGTGGGATTCGTTTTGGAAGGCGACCAGGCCGGCGTCACATGATGTTGTTGTTGGATTTATTGCGATTGTTGTTGTGGCAGCGAAATCGGCGTGCTGCTGGCGGCAGGCTATGAATGACGGATTTTCCAGCGATGTCAGGGCGATCGGTCTTGGGGCGATGAGCAGGGAATTGGGGATTTCATTTAGCGCGTACCATTGCTCTGTTGGGGCGCGCAGGAGATTCCAACGCAGGTTCAGTTGGGGGCGATCGAAATTGTCTGTCCAGGTGAATGAGCCGTGGCTTGGAAATTTGGGTGCGGGTTGTGGCGGGAGATTTGGGTTTTGGACGACTCTGGGGACGATTTGGTCGTTTGGCAGAATGGTTGGCCAATTGTTTTCCCATTGAACGGGCAGGAGGAATGTTTCGCGGCCGGTGTTGTATAGGGTTCCTTCGTAGGGGCGACAGCCGAGGAAGACGGTCCACCATTCGCCTGCCTGGGTTTCTACGAAATCGGCGTGGCCGGCGCAGGTTACTGGGTCGGGGCGATCGGGGGGAAGCTCGCGCTGGGTTAGGATTGGGTTGTTTTTGTAGGGGGCGTAGGGGCCGAGGACGGATGGGGATTGGAAGACGACTTCGGAGTGGGCGTCGCCGGTGCCGCCCTCGGCTGCGATGAGGTAGTAGATGTTGTTTCGTTTGAAGATATGGGGGCCTTCGATCCAGACGGGGTGTTTGGAGAGGTCGGTGCCGCCGTTGACGAGGATTGTTTGGCCGGGTTTTGTTTTGCCGGCGTTGAGATCGAATTCGTGAATGCGGATGGTTCGATGGCCTTCGTAGAGCGGATGATTTTTTGGGGGCGGGGCGCAGTTGACGATGTAGACGCGGCCGTCGTCGTCGAAGAAGAAGGCGGGATCGATGCCGTCTACTGATGGGAGCCAGTGTGGGTCTGACCAGGGGCCGGCGGGGTCTTTGGCGGTGACGTAAAAGTTGCCGTCGCCTTCGGCCATGGTGGTGATGACGTAGAAGAGGCCGTCGTGATGGCTGATGGCTGGGGCGAAGATTCCGCGGGAGACATCGGCGGGACGCATGGAACTGA
>PMAK01000258.1 GCA_003153655.1 Phycisphaerales bacterium | reverse complement strand
GGATGTTGACGATGACCGCGGGATTGCGGTTCATCCAGGCTGCTTCCTTTACGTTTTCAGCGCCATCAACAACGGTGGCGATATCGGAGAGGCGAATCGGCGCGCCGTTCTTGTAGGCCACGATGATCGGCTTGTAGTCTTTGCTGGTGAGGATCTGATCGTTGGCGCCGATGGCGAACGCCTGGCGGGGGCCGTCGAAACTTCCCTTGGCCTGATCGACGTTGTATTCGGGGATCAGGGTTCGCAGGTCTTCGAGCGTCAAATTCAGGGATGAAAGCGCGGTGGGGTCGGCATTGATGATAACCGCGGGTTTTTGTCCGCCGCNNCCGCTGATGCTCACGAGTCCTACGCCGGGCAATTGGGAAATTTTCTGGGCGAGGCGGGTGTCGGCGAGATCCTCGACCTTGATCAGGGGCATTGTGTCGGAGGAGAGGGCGAGGGTGAGGATGGGCGTGTCGGCGGGATTAATCTTGCTGTAGACGGGTGGATTGGGGAGGCCCTGAGGGAGATAGTTGGTCGCGGCGTTAATCGCGGCCTGAACTNNTTGATCGCCGCCTGCACCTCCTGCTCGGCGACGTCGATGTTGAGATCGAGCGAAAACTGAAGCGTGATCAGCGAGCTTCCCTCCGAGCTAGTGGAGGTCATCTGATTCAGGCCTGGCACC
This sequence comes from Phycisphaerales bacterium, assembly GCA_003153655.1. GTDB lineage: Bacteria > Planctomycetota > Phycisphaerae > Tepidisphaerales > Tepidisphaeraceae > PALSA-1353. Next base: position 67,631 of record PMAK01000258.1, on the reverse strand, counting down.
TGGCCGAATTGGCGTTCCAGCGGCGCGGTGACGGATGACGCCATCACGTCGGGACTTGCGCCGGGGTAGAAGGTCACAACCTGGATGGTGGGGTAATCCACCTCCGGGAGTGCCGAGACGGGGAGTTGGCGGAAGGCGACAAGACCGACCAGCAGCAGGCCGGTCATAAGAAGGGATGTCGCGACAGGCCGAAGAATAAATGGCCTGGAAGGACTCATCCGCTGTTCCTTGAATCGGCCTGTGGGGTTGAGTCGCCGGTAAGCGAGCGACGAACATGTCCGCCGGGCCGGGTGGTGCTGAACCGGGTTGTTGGCCGCGTTGTGCTTGTGCCAATGCGGGTCACGACGACCTTGGTGCCGGCGTCGAGCTTATCGACGCCGTTGGTGACGACGAGTTCGCCGGGGGAGAGGCCGTCGCTGATTGCCATCATGTCCTGGCCGTCGACTTCCTGATCCGCGCCGGGCTGGATCTTGCGGATTTCAACGGTGTTGTCTGATTTGGCAACGTAGACGAACGAAAAATCGGGGCCGGTCTGAACGGCCTCGGACGGAACGAGGACGACGTTCTTCATGGTCTTGACGAGGAGTCGGACCTTTAATTGGACGCCGGGAAAGAGCTCATATTTTGAATTGTCGAACTGCGATTTGAGATTGACGGTTCCGGTCGCGCTGCTGACCGCGCTGTCGACGGCAATCAACTTGCCGATCGCGAGCACTTGATCCTGATACATGGCCACGGTCTTTAGAGGCGGCACCGATTCGGAGCGGCTGACGACGTCCGGAATGGCGTCCTGCTGAATTGGAAAAACGACGGTGATCGGTTGAAGCTGAGTAATAACCGCCAGGCCGGTTGTATCCGTTGCGTGAACGATGTTTCCCTGATCGACCAGCCGGAGCCCGATGCGCCCGGTGACGGGAGACTTGATGGTGGCGTAGTCCAGATTTACCTGCGCGCTATCCACCGCGCCCTGGTCGCTACGGACGATTCCATTGTCCTGTTCAACGAGCGCATTTTGGGTATCGATCTGTTGAACGGTGTAAGCGTCGGGAGCTTGCTTGAACCGCCCGAGGTCCAACTGGGCATCTTTGAGAGATGCCTGGTCTTTGGCGAGTTGGCCCTGAGCTTGCTCTAACGAGGCTTTGTAAGGGTTTGGATCGATTTGCGCCAGAAGATCGCCCTGATGCACGATCTGCCCTTCTTCAAACGCGACTTTGATGAGCTCGCCATCTATGCGGGTGTGAACGGTTACTGTCTGCAACGGCGTTACTGTGCCGAGCAGGCCATCGACATAGATGGGTAAATCGCCGCGTTGAACTGTGGCTGCATCTACGGGGATTCCCTTGCCGTTGGTGAGGTCGCGGCGACTGGCGGCGTTTGAGCCAGCGCGTACCCGAATAACGATAAAACATCCCAGCCCCACTACCAATAGGCCCACGATCAGCCAAAGAGTCCAGAACCATCGGCGTTTTTGCCGGACCGGTAGTAGAGGTGGTTGGTTACCGCGAGGTGGCTGTGGCGCTGGCACAGCGGCTGTGTCCGCTTTGGTCATAGTTTGCACAATACTTTTCGCCTTCCAATGATAACGCTCAGTTGGGGCAGCGTCCAAGAGCAGGCGACCCCTTCCAGCAAATGACGCGACGGAAAGAGTCCCGATCCGCATCGATATTCCGGACAAATCTCAGAGATTTGCCTCTTCCGAATCAGGAAACCCTAAGCCCTATAAACCGGCTTGGCCACGCTAAAATTCTGAGCCTACGCCTCCCGGAGAAACCGTTCGCTTCATGCGATCGAGGTGGATTGCCAGGACCGTTACATCAGCGGGGGTGATGCCACTGATGCGAAGGGCTTGGCCCAGGCTCCGCGGCGTGAACGTCGTGAGCTTTTGGCGGGCTTCGTTGCGCAGGCCGTTGATTTGAGAATAATCCGTGGCGAGGGGGATTAGTTTTGATTCCATCTTGGCGAAGCGTTCGATCTGGCGATCTTGCCGGGCGATATATCCCTGATATTTGATTCGAGTTTGGAGGCGGGTGGCGACGTCCGGGGCGATTGCCGCGGTTTCGGGGAATTGAATGGACAAGTCCTTCCAATCCACATCGTTGCGGCGGAGATGGTCAGCAGCGCCGACTTCATCCAACAGCGCGGCGGCAGCATCGATTGTGTCGCGACGAGCGGTGAAGGAAGACCAGCGGCTATCGTCCACCAGGCCGATTTCGCGGCCGAGAGGCGTGAGGCGCTCATCGGCGTTGTCGTTGCGAAGTTGGAGGCGATGTTCAGCGCGGCTGGTGAACATTCGATACGGCTCGGTTGGGGGCTTGGTTACGAGATCGTCAATCAGTACGCCGATGTATGCCTGATCGCGACGGAGAAGGAAATCGGTCTCACGCCCGGCAGTATATTTCGCGGCGTTGACGCCGGCGNNCTGCCGCCTCCTCGTAGCCGCTGGTGCCGTTGATCTGACCGGCGAGAAACAGGCCGGGGACGCGCTTGGTCTGGAGCGAGCTTTGAATCTGCGTAGGCCAGACCATGTCGTATTCGACGGCGTAACCCCAGCGGAGAACTTTTACATTTTGCAGGCCGGGGATTAGACGGAGGATTTTTTCCTGGACGTCGGACGGGAGCGAAGTGCTGATGCCATTGCAATAGATTTCGTCGGTGTCGAGGCCTTCGGGTTCGAGGAAAATCTGGTGGCGCGTGCGGTCGGCGAAGCGGACAACTTTGTCTTCGATGCTGGGGCAATAGCGCGGACCGGTGCTTTGGATCTGGCCGCTGTACATGGGGGCGCGGTGGAGATTTTCACGGATGATCTGGTGGATTTGCTCGTTGGTGCCGCCGATCCAGCACTGGACCTGTGGCAGCNNGCGCCCAATTTCCGTGGTATTCGTTGAGGTAGGAAAAGGGCATGGGCTGATCGTCGCCGGGCTGCGGTTCGAATGCTGAGAAGTCGATTGAATCGCGATGAAGGCGCGGGGGCGTGCCGGTTTTGAGGCGGCCCATTTCGAGGCCCAGATTTTGGAGGGATGCGGTTAGGCCGGTGGCGGCGGATTCACCGACGCGGCCGCCGGGGCTTTGGGTTTGGCCGGTGTGCATCAGGCCGCGGAGGAATGTGCCGGTGGTGACGATGACGGCGCGGCAGTTGATGTGCGCGCCGTCTTTGAGCGTGACGCCGGTGACTGACGGCGCGGCGTGAATTTCCGCGACTTCGCCGGGAAGGATGGTGAGATTTGGGCAGGTGGCGAGCAGGTTCTGGACTTGCTTCGCGTATTTGTATTTGTCAGCCTGGGCGCGCGGGCCCCAGACGGCGGGACCTTTGGAGCGATTGAGCATGCGGAATTGGATTCCGGTTGCGTCGGTTGCGAGGCCCATGAGACCGCCGAGGGCGTCGATTTCGCGGACCATCTGGCCTTTGGCGAGTCCGCCGATGGCGGGATTGCAGGACATCTGGCCGATGCGGGAGGGGTCCATGGTGATCATCGCGGCGGATGCGCCGAGGCGCGACGCGGCCCAGGCGGCTTCCGCGCCGGCGTGGCCGCCTCCGATGACGATGATGTCGTAATAAGTGCTCAGGGGAATCTTTTCCGTGTGAACCGTTGATATGTTTCTAACTAATCTTGGTCTGCTTCGCCAACGTGCGTTACCGGTTCCGCGAGCTATTTCGGCCATTCGCGAACGACGGCCAGACCGGAGGGGTCTTGCCATAGTATGGGATAGTGTGTGTCGCTCGGTTTATCGCTCATGCCGACGATCATCATGTCGGGTGAATCGGGGGGAATTTGACCTGATGCGATCAGGAGAATGCGCTGGGATGCGGGTTGAAAGTTTATGGCCGGCTCGGAGACGGGGAACTCCGTGCCGGTGGAACGTCGCCAGCAGAGATAGGTCGCCCATCGCCTTGGATTGTCGACGATGGTGCTCGGGGGAGTGTTGTGCTGAATCCAGTCGCAGGCGCGAATGAACGCCGGTGGGACGGTTACGATCTCGGCGGTGAATTTCCACTGGCCCCAATCCGCTAGAGATGCGGCGACGAGGAGTAGCATGGTGATCCAGAGGGGCATTTGAAGCTTCTGGCGAATGAACCAGATCGTCATGCCGGCGAATATGGGGAGGAAATAATTGAGATCGCCGAGGAAACGGGATGGGGTGAAGAATGTGAATGGCGTGCGGTGCATGGCGCGGAGCGTCATTGGAAAGAGGTCCTCGCCGAAGATGAACATGACCGCGAGCGCGAGGGAGGGAATGGCTACGACGGGTGGGCAGCGAACCCTGTGCAGAGCGCAAAGGATGATTCCAAGCAGCGCGAAGAGAGTCAGGGCGTATCCAAGGTCGTAGGGCAAGCGTAAAAGAGGCAACAGGTCTTCGCCGGCGGCGGCCATTCCCGTGGAGTTAAAACTGCCGAGGCGCATCGCATAGGGAAGGAGAAAGAAAATATTCAGAAGCATCGCGGCGACGGCGGGGATTGCGAGGGATTGCCAGCTTGCGCCGGCGCGGTCGCGGAACATTTGCCAGAGGATCAGGAGCAGGAGAATGACGCCGCTGACAACCATGACATGGTGATGCACCAGGACTGTTGAAGCATATAGGAGGGCCATCGCGACCATGCCGGAGCGCTTGGGATGGTCGAGCCAGAGACTGAGCATCGCCATGAAGAGGAGCATGGCCAGATCGTTTGGCAGTCCTCCCCAGCGGAAATAGTCGATGCCTCCGTACCAGGCCCAGAGGCCATATGCAGCGGCGGAATAGAGAGCGATTGACGGATTGCCCATCGCTTTTCGGGCGAAGACGTAAATTTGAGCGGTGGTGAGGATTCCCAGGAATGGGATCAGGTCTTTGAAGGTGGTGTGGAGCGGAAGCCGGGAGAACGCGGCGAGAACCACGACCAGCACGTGACTGCCGGTCGGATAATTGAGCTTCATATCCGCGAAGGGCAGCCAGTCGTCGATTGAATGCTGCGCGATCTGAATTTTCTTGATCAGGAGGAGATGGAAGGTCGGGTCGAGTCCTCCGGGCGGAAGTTGCTGGGGCAAAGCCAGGGCAAAACGGCTGAGGGCGACGAGCGCCAACACGACAAACATCCAGATCTGGGCGGAGAAATCAGAATTCGCGGCGCGGCGTGAAAGCGACTTGATCCATAGCACGATCGCCACGACGCCTAGACATATCCACAGCGGGTAAAACAAGCGCAGATTGAGATGACTTGTCGCGGAGGCGAGGTAGATCGCCAGGGCGAGGCCGAGGGAGCTGCCGTTGGTGCAGCGCTCGAGGAAATTGCTTCCGAGAGAGAAATATTGCGCGAGACAGATTCCTGGAATCAGGATGAGGAGGATGCCGGTGAGAAACCGAATCAGCTCGATCGCCATTGGTTACCAGTCAAAGCGAAGAGGAATCAAAATGCAAATAAGGTTAATTGTGTTTATCGTTTTTTGGCGTAGTCCTTTAAATTGAATATTATTTTCGGTTACGGTTTTTGTGACGGCCGAAGGTTTGGGCTCGTATATAAGAATCTGTTGCCGCTTTCGGGAGGTGTTGGCTTGCCACTTCGACAAGCTCAGTGCAGGCTGTTGACGTTCGGGTGGGCCTTTGGGTTTTATCTTTGCGCTGGCCAGATTTGTATGACTTTATAGCCGGTGTGGGTCCATAGGATGGGTTGTGTTGAGGGCGTGTCTATCGGCAGGATTTTTACGATGGTCATGTCCGGGGAATCGGGCGGGATTTCTCCTGATATTATTGCGGCCAAGTGATGGATCAGGATGGTGTGATCGGGAATCGGGTCTGAGCCGGAGAGTGGGGTGAATGTTGATCGCCGCCAGGTGAGGTAGGTTGTCCAATTATCGCGGTTGAGGACAACCGTTGCTGGAGAGGTGTGGCCGTGAATCCATCGGCATGCTTCGACGAAGCCTCGCGGGGGCGAAGAGGACTCATCGGGCCGGATCAGACCCTTCCATTGCCGATAGTCTGCGAGAGCGGCGCAGCACATGAGGGCGAGAACCCAGGGCGTTTTTATTCGCAGCCGGGCTTGAATGAATGCGATGGAAATCCCCGCCATCAGCGGTAGGAAATAATTGAGGTCCGTGAGAAATCGCGAAGGCGCGAAGGCGATGGCTGGGGGGTGATTCAGAGCTTTTGTGATCAGTGGGATGCCATATTCCGTGGCAAGGAACAGGCTTGCCAGGATGCCAATTGCCCAGATAACGATGGGATGGATCCGTGGGGCGCGACCGGTGGCCCAGAGGATAATTCCGATCAGTACGAGCGGAGCGTTGACCAAGCCAATTCCGAAAAGAATTTTCAGGAGTTTTAGCGCGGGCTCGCTGTCGTAAAGAATTGTTGTGGAATTCAATGTGGTGATCTTCATGGCGTAGGGGATCAGGAAAAATCCGTCGAGCATACATGCCGCCGCGATAGCCAAAATGAGAACTTTCCGGGAGGAAGCTGGGTTGGATCGGGACATGGGAACGATGACGGACACCGCGAGAAGAATGCAGCTGACCAGCATGGAGTGATGATGGACGAGCATCAGCGCGGCAAAGATGAGGCCCATCGCCGAGACCCGGACCCATGCGCGGATGTCGTCGAGCCAGAGCGTTAATACTGTAATGAAAAAGAGCATTCCCATTTCGTTGGGCAATCCGCCCCAGCGGAAGTAATCGTTGCTGCCGAACCATGCCAACAGGCCATACGCGCCGGCGGACCAGAGGGCTGCGGATTCGTCGGCGATGGCTCGGCGGGCAAAGAGATAAATCTGCGCGGTGGACAGAATGCCGAGCAGCGGGATCAGATCTTTGAAGGCGGTATGCAGGGGCAAGCCGGTGAGCGCGGAGAGAACAACCAAGAGCGTGTGGCTGCCGGTGGGATAGTTCAACGCGACGGATTCAAAGGGCAGCCAGTCATGAATGGCGTGCTGGGTTTGCTGGATTTTCCCGGCGAGGATGAGATGGACTGTTGGATCGTACTGACCCTCGGGAAGGGGCTGGGGCAGAGCGATGCCAAAGCGCGCGGCGGCGACGAAAATGAGGATGAGAATGATCCATTTGGCATTTGGCCCATATTGGATTTTCGTTGGGAATCGCCACCGGGCCGCGAGGCAGGCGAATGCTACTGCTGTCCAGAGGGGATAGAACAATCGGAGATCAAAATGGCTGATGACCGAAGCAAGATAGGCGGCGAGGGCAAGCCCGAGGCAACTGCCGTAGGTCCAGCGTTCGACGGTGTCCTTGCCGAGGGCGAGGGCGCCGGCCAGCCAGATTCCGGGGATGAGGATGATGAGTGAGCCGCCGATGAAGCAGAGGAATTCAACCGCCATGTCAATCAGACTGGGTAGTTGGGGTGACAGCTAGGCCGGTGTTGAAACTCCAGGGGCCCAAATCCGTAATGATCAAGGTTTCAACGTGCATATCGACCATGAGGTAATTTGATCCAACCGACGTTCCGTGGCGGAAGAAATCAACCGCCTTCTGGAAATCGCTCTGGTCGTCCATTTCCATGTAGTAGTCGCCCTGAATGGAAACCTTTTCGCCCATCAGAATCGCATCCGATGGAGAAAGGTGATTGGGCAGCGTTTTTCCATATTTCTCATTAAACGTTGTGGCAAAATAATCGTTGAGCAAATAGGTGTGCTGCGCATTGGGTTGAGGGTCAACGTCCGTGGGACAGGTCATGAAGGGCGGGTTCCAAACGCCAAGCACCTTAACCGTCCAAGTGTTGTAGGTGTAGGAATTCCATTGGTCCGGATTCGCCAACACCAGCGAATTGGATATACCAGTACTCGTGAGCGAGCCGTCATTGGGTTTAGTGAGATAAACGGTGCTGTTGGCCCACCCCAAGTGGTCTGGGAATAAATACCCATCGTTTTCGTCGGCATAAATGAGCATGTCGTTGCCGACCTGGCGCATGTTGCTCATGCACTGCACGGTCATGGCCTGCTGGCGGGCGCGAGTGAGGGCGGGCAAGAGGATCGCGATCAGCACCGCGATGATCCCGATGACAACCAATAGCTCCACCAGCGTAAACGCGTCCCGGCGGGAAGGTTGTGATGACCTGCTCATGATCGAACTCCTTCGCTAAAAGGAACCGGCGAATTCTACCTTACAAGACGTTATCCGCGAGCCTTTGCTTCATTAATATGTCCGGAAAAGCTCCAAAGAGGACGCCAATTCAGTAGATTCGCCGCTTTTTCAGCCACGAGGGGGCTCTTGTGATCGGGCCACGCTGCCGGCAGCGGCGGGAGGTTGGGATGATATTTGGCGAACCGCTGGTGGAGCGACATGCAGGACATGATGTCGGCCGCGGAGAGATTGTAGATTTCGCAGCCGGGGCGGGAGGCCTCGGCGGCGGCCGCGAAGCCGCGGGCCAGATCGGTCGGGTGAATGAATGTTTCGAAGCCGTCGCGGAACGGCTCGTCGATGCGTTCGAAGCTTCGCAATTCGTCGTCGGTGAAATCCGTTGTCATCACCCAAGGGAAACGGAGGATTGAAATGGATAGTCCTTCATGAGCAAAGATGTATTTCGCGAACAGTTCGTTGGCGACCTTTGAGACGGAATAGGCATTCATTGGCTGAAGGGGATGGGATTCATCGATCGGAAATCGGATGGGCGCGATTTTGTTTTCGCCCCAGCAGCCATAGACCTGGCAACTGCTGGAATAGACGGCGTGCCTGAGTTTGAGATCGGCGGCTGCCTGGAGAACGACCGACGTCGAGCGGGTGTTGTTCCAGTAGACTTCGTCGAAAGGGACGCCGGAATGAACGTTGGGGACTTCGGCGAGGTGACAGACGATTTCGCAATCTTTGAGCACTGGCAAAAGGGATTCGCGCTGGCGGATGTCGCAATCGATGAAGTGTGCGCGATCGTCGTCGCCGGGCTTGCGATCGAGATTGAGAACGTGATGCCCGCGGTCGAGGAGGTGGCGGACGACGAATCGTCCAACCCCCCCGCTGCCGCCGGTGACTGCGATGCGAAGAGATTCTGGCATGGGCGTGGGGAAAGATTAACTTTAATCCACGAAAAATGCGCTATAGGGGACTTGGAATGCCGATTGCATTGTCCTCGGTTAAGATTGGCCGCGGTGAATCGATTGCGTTCGTCTGAAGATCCTCGCGGGTGGAGACATTGGGGGCCTGCGGCTTTCAGCGCGGCTTTGGCTTTGGCACTGTATGCCATCACGCTTGGGGGCACTTATATCTATGACGATTCGTTTCTCATCGGTTTGGATGAGCGTGTCCAACATCCCAAGCTGTGGGGGCAATTCTGGACGCATGACTATTTCAACGGGGCAATCGACAACCTCTATCGCCCGCTGGTCTCTCAGAGTTATGGATTGCAATGGTGGGTGCATGGCAACCGGCCGTGGGCATTTCACCTGGTGAATCTTCTGCTGAATGCCGGGGTGTGCGCGCTGGTCGCGGAGCTTGGGCGACGATTGCTGGATTGGCGCGTTGGATTGATCGCGGGATTGCTATTTGCCGCGCATCCCGTGCATGCGGAGGCTGTTGCGGGGGTTGTTGGACGCGCGGAGCTGGCATGTGCCGCCGGGGCATTGGGCGCGATGGTGCTTTTTCTGAAGCGTCCGATAACTACGCGACGTGCGGTGTCCATCTTTATTCTTTGTCTTATCGCGATGTTGAGCAAAGAGCAGGGAATGCTGATGCCCGCATTGCTCGTGGCGCTTTTGCCGGTGCGGCGGGGACTGCTGGCAACTGAGGGCGAGCGTACGCCCGAACAACGTCATGCCGAACGTCAGGCGATGCTCTTGATGTTTGCGCTGGTGATCTGGACCGTCGGCGGCGTGATCGTGCTGCGAGAGGAAGTGCTTCACCTGAAATTTGAGTGGGACCGGGGATTTCTGGATGTCGCGATGCAGCCGATGATTCAGTCGCCTCGGCTTGACCGCTGGCTGATTCCGGTTGCGCTTCTCGGGAGATATTTCCAGTTGCTGGTCATGCCGCTGAAGCTGTCATTGGATTATGGATTGGCGGTGATCGGCCCGACGATCCGCTTGGCCGATCCATCTCTTTGGCTGGGGGCGATGGTGCTGATGGGGTGGATAGCGGGCCTATGTGTCAGTGTGGCGAGACGGAACTGGACTGCTGGATTTTGTCTGGTGGCGATGGCTCTGACTTATTCCATGGCTTCCAACGTCGTCATTATTGCCGCGATCTTCGGCGAGCGGCTTATGTATTTGCCGTCGGTTTTTTTTGTCATCCTTGCCGCGATGGCCATGGTCAGACTGCGGCCGCGGGTGTGGGGAATTCTGCTTGCGATTCTGCTGGCGCTCGGGTCGATTCGAACGTGGACGTATGTTCGCCGGTGGAACGATCGCGATGCGTTCTACGAATATTCGCTGAGGGAGCAGCCGAAATCGCTGAAGATTCATTTGCTTGTCGCGTTCGCGGATTATGAGGAAGGCCGCTTGGCGGAGTCGCGGCGGAGCATGGATGATGCGATTTCCATTTATCCGGATTACTGGGAACTTTGGAAGATGCAGGCATTGATTGACATGAAGGCGGGTGAATGGAACCGAGCGGTGGCTGATTGGCAACGAACGTTTGATCTCCATCCAGCGGGGACGGTGAATGAGCAATTGGAGAAGGCGATGCAGATGAGGGATGAGGAGCGAGCGACGACGCGGGGTGGGAAATAGGATTTACGGCTCGCGGCTGATCCAGCCGGAGCGGCGGTGGACTTGCATGCCGCCGGGAAATTGCTGTTTTGCTGGTGTGGCGGCATCGGTGGCGATTTCCCGCAGGCGGTCCAGGATCGCCGGGGTCAGGTCTGGGGGTGGGACGCCTTGTGACACGAGCCAGCGGCGGGCAGATTCCCTGGCGAGCATGCGCGGGGATTCGGCGAGGGCGATTGCGGGAAATCTTTCGTTCAGCACGGGGGCGCTGCTGCGAATCCATTTTGAATACTCCGCGCAGGCGCGGCCGATGGCCAGCAATGGCTCGTGTAAATCGGGGCGGGATTCGAGAAATTTGCGGGCGCGGTTGCGCGCGTAGTGGTCGGATTGATTGCTCGCATCTTCACGCCAATTCTGGCCTTGAGTTTTTAAGAAATTGCGTAGGTCTTCCCGGCGAATGTGCAGGAGCGGGCGGAGGATGGTCAGGTTTTCTAATCGACGGCGGGTGGACATGGCGGATAGACCCGCGGGGCCGGAGCCGCGCAGCAGGCGGAGGAAAATTGTTTCCGCCTGATCGTCGGCTTGATGGGCGAGGATTACGCCCAGGAGGTTTTCACGGACTATGGTCCGGCGGAAAAGTTCGATGCGGAGCGCGCGAAAGCGGGCCGAGATATTTTTCGGTAGATTTTGTGCCTGGGGTTCGATTTCGTTTCGGCGGGCAATCGTGACGGGGAGTGAAAGTTTGTTGGCAAGGTTTGCGACGAAATCGGCATCGCCGGTGCTGGCCTGTTCGCGGGTTTGATGGTCGAGGTGGACGATGTGGAGAGAGAGATCGGGGTGGGGATGGATGAGACGGAGAAGGGCCACGCTGTCGGCGCCGCCGCTGACGGCGACGGCCCAGCGGCCTGGGGGGACTTCCTGGGGAATCGGGATCACCGAGGCATTTTACATAAAAAACCCACGGCGATGCCGTGGGCTTTAGAAAGCTGCCGAAAGGTTAAAGAAAATACGCCTTACTTGGCGGTGCGACGGCGACGGAGGAGTCCGAGGCCGGCCAAACCGAGCAGCGACGCGCTGGTGGGTTCTGGGACGGCGGTACCGGAGATCGTGATATTGTTGAAGCTCCAGTTGCCGGAGGAATTGTTATAGTCCGCGCCAGCGGCGTTAGCATAATCCAGGCCGCCGCTTGTATCGCCGGCAGCGAAGGCGGCGAAGTTTGCGTCGCCGAGGACGGGCCTCACCGACACCATTTGAACCGCGAAATCAGATCCGCCCGCGGGAATGCTCACCGAGATATTCGGCGTCGTTGAACTGAAGAAGGTGTTGCCCGGAGCGACAAAGTCCGCGCCAACGTTAATCCAGGTCGGACTGGCGTTGCTGGCATCCAGCGTATACTGGATCTGCATATTCCCGACACCTTGAGTTGTGTCGAACCAATCGAACGAGAGGTTGAGATTGTTAAATCCGGCGGTGCTTTCGACAAACTCCGCGCCTTGCGTGTAATTCGGAGCGGAATTATTCCAACCGTTGGCCAATCCGGGGCCTGAGTTTTTGGTGTTGCTATTTCCGCGAATGCGCCAAGCGGATTCGGGGGTCGAGCCGGGGACCGTGATATCATCGTTGCTCACCGAACCGGGGCCCTCGCCGCCAGCATACGTGTAGTTATTCGTCATGCCGAGCGAAACCGCTGTGCCACTGCCCGTGGTCGGAGCCGGGCTATTGACCGGGGAAGGAACAGCCGTGGTTCCAAAAGCCCATTGGGTAATGATACCGGCCGATGCCATCTGCGCGCCAGCAACGCTGAACGCCGCAGCGGCAATAACACCGAGTGCTTTACGTGACTTCATCATTGAATCTCCCTCCCCGAATTTTTTGGGGAATGTTCCACAACTGACAGGCGGGATACGCAATCCGAACACTTCGGACTCCGCGTTCCCGTCCTGATGCCGTATCTCGCCGCAAAACAGGCGAGTGATTTCGCATACGACGAAGGCGGAGTATAGGAATCAATGTGAGCGATCAATCAGCGACAAATTAAGCAAAGGATAAAATTGTATTAGCGATTGATTAGGATCGACGCGCCGGTTGCATCAATGAGGCTTTGGTAGATTCGCCAGCGTGTTACACAGCGGTCGAATTTGTCCATTGATCCCACATTTTGACGAACGCGGCCTCGATGTCACGGGCGAATTGAACGGCATCCGTAAGCGGCGAGTCGAGCATACGCTCGCGAAGGCATGAACGCAGTTTGGAGAGCAGAGCGAGATCGTTAGCGAGCGCCGTTGCCGCTGAAATGTATTGCTGGGGGGATTCGGCGATGAACTCGGGTAGATTCAAATTTTGAAGGATGCTGCTCCCGCCGCGGCCGACGGTGGTCTTTCCGCGCAGGGTGATTATGGGAACGCCCATCGAGAGGGCGTCGCAGGTGGTGATGCCGCCGCCGTAGGGGAATGGATCGAGGGCGATATCTATTCGCTGATAGGTTTGGATGTACTGCGACCAGGGAAGACGGTCGACAAACTCGATTCTATCGTCCGCTATGCCTGAAGTCTCGAACCCCTGGATCAATTGCCCGCGATGTTTGCCTACGGGGGCATGGAGCAATAGACGGGAACGCGGCACGGATTGCATGAGTTGACGCCACACGTCGAGCGTGGGACCAGAAATTTTTTGAAACGCGTTGAGAGATCCGAATGTGATTATTCCGGCGGAAAGCGCGGGTGGGGGAACGACGGCGGGAGTCGGGCCACCCGGGCGATAGCACCAATAAGTCCTGGGCAGGCGAATCGTCCGTTCGGTGTGATCGGATAGGTCTTGGCCGAAATCTAAAAACGGATCGGAGAAACGATAGTCCATCGCTTCCAGGCCGGTGCTTCCGGGGTAGGCGAGATATGTGAGTTGGATTGGCGCGGGCTTGCGGGCGAAAAGCAAAAGACGATTGCCGCCGGTGTGGAGGGAGAGATCGACGAGGATGTCGATCTGGTCTTCGCGGATGATTTTGGCTGCCTGTTGATCGGACAGGGCCGAAATGTCTCGCCATGCCGCGACGTGGGATTGCAATTCGCGTGTGATTGCGTCGGCACGACCGGCACTGGAATAGCAGATGATATGAAATCGTTTTCGGTCATGCTCGGCGAGAAGGGGTAGAAGATTCCAGCCAACGACGTGCTCGCGAAAGTCGGGTGAAACGTAGCCAATGCGAAGAGGATGGGAATCCAATTTGGGCCGTCGGATGTGTGGGATGATCGTGGCATTCAGCGGGCGAGCGTGTTGCTGGTTCCAATCGACCAGTTCCTCGCGAATCTTTGCCGCGGTGGATGATGGATTGAAATGCATCGCGTAAATGCGGTTGCTGCGGGCGGCGGCGTCAGAAGGATTTGATGCCAGAATTTGATCGAAGCAGGCGATGGCTCCGTCAATTCGGCCCAATTCGAGCAGGGCCATGCCGAGGTTGTTGGCCGCATCGCGAGCGTCTGGGCGTTGGATGAGGGCATGTTGATAGGCGTCGATGCCGTCCTCGAATAGCCGGGTTCGGCAGAGGGCGTTACCGAGATTGAACAGGGCCTCGGGAAAATTCGGCTGCAATTCGAGGGCTTTGCGGCTGGCGGCGATCGCGCCGGGAAAATCGTTGAGGGTGAACAGAATCCTGGCCATATCGCAATGATATTCCGCGACTGCCGGATCGAGAGAAACGGCGCGGCGCACCTTATCCGCGGCTTCGGCCACGTGGCCAAGCTGGAATAAGGCCAGTCCTAGAAGGAAAAAAGCTTCTCCATCTTCCGGAGCAAGTTCGAGTATTTTTCGATAGAGGTCGGCGGCCTCCGAGAAGCGGCCGGCGAGATGGTGGTCTCGAGCTGCGTCCAGAATTTCGTCAGTTGTTTGGGACATCGGGTTCCCGCTTCAAATGGAACGGAGAATCGTAGCGGGGCCGGATTTCGATGTTATTCATCGATCAGGTTTTTGCCAGCTTGGGGAGTTCGCGGCAAACCTGCCGAACGGGGGATTGCCAATCGCCGACCTTCGGCTGACGGAAGAGGCGCATTGATGGATACCAGGGTGAATCGTCGCGATCCAGAAGCCAGCGCCAGTCCGGGACAAATGGAAGCAGGAGCCAGACTGGCTTGCCCATCGCGCCGGCCAGATGGGNNATGGGCAACGGCGGTGTCGCAGCAGATGACGAGATCGAGGTTGGCAATGAGCGAAGCGGCGTCGGCGAAATCCTGAAGCTCCGCGGTCCAATCGGTGATTTGCAAGCCTTCCGGCGGCGCGACTGTATCGGCGGCGGCGGGACCCTTTTGCAAGCTGCAAAACCAAGTATTCGAGACTGCGCCTAGCGGCGCGAACTGGGTGAGCCCCGGGGTATGATTTGCCTGGTCTCTGGATTCCGGCTTGCTCGACCAGACGAGTCCGATTTTGACGCGGCCATCCTGCGGGACGCGGGTGCGCCATCGCTCGGCGAGCAGTGGATCCGCAAAAAGATATGGAACGTTGGCGGGAACGTTCTGAAGCGTCGTTTCAAACAAGCGCGGAAGGCTGGCGAGGGGAGATTGTACGTCGAATGGTGGAATTTCTTCGGGCGGGCAGATGATTTCATCGAGACAGGGGACGGTTCGGAAAAGACGGCGAAGCTCGGGGAAGGCGGTGAGGATGGGCTTGCCGCCGCGCTGGGCGATGAGGGGGATGTAACGGATGAACTGGATGCAATCGCCAAATCCCTGCTCGCAATCGAGAAGTATGCGGCGGTCTTTCAGGCCGCTGCCGTCCCAGACGCGTTCTTGCGAGTAGCGGGTGGGAAGGGGAATGCCATTGGCTCTCCAGCGCGATTCGTAGCCGATCCAGCCTTCCTGGAATTCTCCCTTGAGAAGCTGGAGCAAACCCAGATTCCACCGGGCGAGGGGAAAGTCGGGTTGGATGCCGAGGGCTTTTTGGAAATATTCGATCGCTTTATCGATCTGGCCGATCTGGTGATGAATTGTGCCGAGGGTGTTGAATAGATTTTGGTCGGCGAATCCAAGGGATTCAGCCTTGAGGCAGGCGGCGATTGCTTCCTCGCGCTTAGCCTGCTGGAGCAGCGCGATGGCGATGCGGTAGTGGAGGATTGCATTGGGCTCGATGGCGAGCGATTGGTTGAATGCCTCAATCGCTTTATCGAACGCCTTCATTTTCAGAAGCACTTCGCCGAGTTCGCTGTAGGCCAGTGGGAAGCGCGGATCAAGAGCGATAGAGCGGCTCAGGGCATCGGCGGCTTCGTCGAAACGATTCTGGCGATGTAGTGCGCTGCCAAGGTTGCACCAGGCATGTGAAGAATCTGACTGGAGCGAAATGGATCGCCGAGCGAGATCGATGGCTTCATCGACGGAGCCGGTTTGAGATAACAAGCCGGATAGATTTCGCATCGCTTCGGGATACTCGGGGCGGGTCGCGAGGGCGACGCGGTATTCGGCGATTGCTTCGGTCGCGCGGTTCAGCTTCATCAGTGCGTTGCCGAGCGTTAGATGTGTTGGTGCGAAATCGGCTCGCAACGCCAGCGCTTTGCGGAGGATCTCTACCGCTTGCTCTTGATGACCGGCTTGCGATAGCGCGCTGCCGAGGGAATCGAGGAGTTTGAAATTTTCCGGGCCGATTTTGAGCGCGGATTGCAGCGATTCGACCGCCAGCTCGAATTTTCCCATCTTCATCAGGGCCGCGCCGAGGTTTACATGCGCATCGAGAAGATCCGGCTGGAGAACCAGGGCGCGATGATAGATATCGATGGCTTCCTGGGTTCGGCCGAGCGTTGCCAGCGCGGCGCCGAGGCTGGCGTGATATTGGGCGGCGGTGGGATTGAGGGTGATGGCGCGGCGGATGTAATTCAGAGATGCTTCGCCCTGTCCCATCTGGCTGGCGAGCACGCCGAGAAGATGGAGGGCATGCGCGCTGTTGGGTTCGGCATTGAGTATCTGGCGATAGATTCCTTCGGCTTCGCGCAGACGCCCGGCTTGATGGTGTTGGACGGCGAGATCGAGCGCTTCCTGGAGATTCATGGTTTTGGGGGCGGCTTTTTCCATGGCGATGCTGTCAGGCTTTTTCGGTCGTCTTGCCGATTGTGCGTTGTTCGCACCATTTTAGCCACATACGGCTGTAGGCGGATTCCACATCGCGGGCGAAACGACGGGCATCCATGAGCGGTGAGGAGAGCATCCGCTGGCGAAGGCTGGATCGCAACTCGGTGAGGCGAGGTAAGTCCTGGGCTAATTTTGCCGCGATGGCAACGAATTGTTCCGGCGTATTGGCAGCTAAGTCGGACAGATTCAGGTTTGACAATTGGCTCAGGCCGGCGCGACCGACGCTGGTTTGGCCCGCAAGCGTTACCACGGGAACGCCCATCCATAGAGAATCGAGGGTGGTGGTGTGGCCGTTGTAGGGAAGCGTGTCGAGACCGATGTCGATCTTGCTGTAATAGTTGAGGTATTCGCGCCGGGGTTTGCGGGCGAGGAATTCGATGCGATTGGGTTCAATTCCGAAGGATGCCAGTTTTTGGGCAAGACGCTCTCTGGCGAGACCCTGGGGGCTGAGAATGACGAGGCGCGAACCGGGCACGGCGGACAGGACCTTTGCCCACATAGCCAACGCCGCGTCAGTAATCTTCCAGAAAGCGCCAAGATATCCGAAGGAAATGACGCCTGCGTAAGTCGTCGGCGGCGCAGTGAGGGGCGGAGTAGCGGACAATTCCATGCCTTCGGGGTCGTAGCACCAGAATGTACTGGGGAGACGGATGGAGGTCTCGGTGTAATGATCGTCGCCGGCGCCGGGCGCGTCGAGATACGGATCGGTCAGGCGATAGTCGATGGTTTCGAGGCCTGTTCCGCCGGGGTATCCGACGAAGATGGCCTGAACCGGAGCGGGTTTGTGGGCGAAGACCAACAGGCGGTTGCCGGCGGAATGGAGGGAAAGATCGACGAGGATGTCGATGGCGTCGTTGCGGATCATCTGTGCTGCCGCCGCGTCGTCGATTCCGAAAATATCTCGCCATGCGCTAGAGCATCCGCGCATCCGGTCGGTCAGAGGGTGGCGCTTTATGCTGGCGGAATAGCAGAAAATCTCGAATTGGTTTTGGTCATGCTCACGAAGCAGGGGCAGGATATTTCGGCCGGCTGGGTGGTCATTGAAATCCGCCGATACGTACCCGATGCGGAGACGCCGGCCGGTGGATGGGTCGTTGGTATGCGGGCGAATGTGCGAACGGAGAGGCTTGGCGTGGAGTTCGTTCCATCGGCGCTGCTCGGCGAGAATTGCCGCGGGATCGTTGGAGATGTAATTGAGCGCCATGAGGTAGTTGCTGTGAGCTGTCAGCCAGCCTGGAGAATTTGGGGATAATTCTTTGAATAGCGCGATGGTTTCGTTGGCGAGACCGCTCTGGATCATGGCTGCCCGGAGATTTGTGCGGGCGGAGGAATCGTCCGGTCGGAGGCGAAGAGCGGAGTTGAAGGCTTCCATGGCCTCGTCGGGGAGGTCCAGTTCGGATAGGGCGCAGCCGAGATTGTTGTAGGCATCGGCAAAATCTGGCTTGAGAGCGATCGCCTGTCGAATGAGTTGGATGCCGGCTTCGGCCTGACCCACCTGTCCGCCCAAAACGCCGAGGAGATGCAAGGCTTGCGGGTTATTGGGTTCAGCAGCCAAAACCTGGCGATAGATTATTTCCGCGTCGTGAAGGCGGCCGGCGCGGTGATGCTGGACGGCCAAATCGAGGGCCTGATGGAGGGTGAGGGGGGGGTTCGGCGCTTCCATGGCAGGACATCGGGAGAGAGTGCCGAATGCCGAGTGCCAAATGCCGAATGAAGAGCCTAAAGATCGCGCCGTTAATTCGGCATTTGCTCCCGGCGCGCCGGGAGCATTCGGCATTGTCTTCTTACGCGCTTTCTTTTCGGCGTTCGGGCTTTATCTCGAAGAGGTTTTGGCGGCCGCTGACAATGTCGGCGGTGATGATGTATTTGCCCCCCTGCTGCTGATCGGGGAGGCGATACATCAGATCGAGCATGATTTCTTCGAGGACGGCCCGGAGGGCTCGCGCGCCTGTGTCGCGCTTCATGGCCCGCTCCGCGATCAGTTCTAGGGCACCGGCAGTGAATTCCAGTTCGCTGCCTTCGATGCGGAAGAATTTCTGGAACTGCTTCACGAGCGCGTTTTTTGGCTCGGTGAGGATGTTGATAAGCGTTTTGACGTCGAGCGGCTCGAGCGTGGCGACGACCGGGAGGCGGCCGACGAATTCGGGGATCATGCCATATTCGACGAGGTCTTCGGGCTGGACCTGCGCGAGTGTTTGAGCGCGATCGCGGGAGGTTTCGGCGGCGACGGTTTCGCTGTTAAAGCCGATCTGGCGCTTGCCGAGACGTTTGCGGATGATGTCTTCCACCCCGACGAAGGTTCCGCCGCAGATGAAGAGTATCTGGCTCGTGTCCATCTGAATGTATTGCTGCTCGGGATGTTTGCGACCGCCCTGTGGTGGAATGTTGGCGACGGTGCCTTCGAGCATTTTCAGGAGGGCCTGCTGGACGCCCTCGCCTGAGACGTCGCGCGTGATGCTGACGTTGTTTTGGGTTTTTCCGATCTTGTCGATTTCGTCAATGTAGACGATGCCGCGCTGGGCGGATTCGAGATCGTAATCCGCGTTCTGAAGAAGCTTGAGGAGGATGTTCTCGACGTCTTCGCCGACGTAGCCGGCTTCGGTGAGGGTTGTCGCGTCGCCGATGGCGAATGGGACATTCAGAATTCGGGCGAGCGTCTTGGCGAGCAGCGTCTTTCCGCTGCCGGTTGGGCCGATCAGGAGCACATTGCTCTTGTCGATTTCAACGTCGGCGACGACGGGTGCCGGATTGGGAGCACCCGGCGTGGAAGGATCGCTGACGGCCGGGGCGGCGGATTCTGAAGTCGTAAGCCGCTTGTAGTGATTGTGCACCGCGACGGCCAATGCTTTTTTGGCGTGCTGCTGACCGACGACGTATTGATCGAGGAAATCCTTGATCTGGCGCGGGCTGGGAATGGTGCTGAAAAGCGGCTGGCTGGAGGTCAACTTTCGCTTTTCCTGACGGATGATGTTGTGAGCGAGATCGACGCAGTTGGCGCAGATGTAGACGTCGTTGGGCCCTTCGACCATGGGGCCGACATCGCGGGAGGATTTTCCGCAGAAGCTGCAAGTGGTTACGCGACGGCCGCGGAACCCACCCTGAGAATTCTGGGAATTTCCTGGGGGGGGTGGATTTCCCTGACCTCCGCCATTGCCGGGTCTGTTGGTAGTGGCCATCGACTTTTGTGTCCCTTGCGGGGCTCGGTGAGGAGCCCCAAGATCAATGTTGCATTAAAGGCAAGCGCCCACGTAACCGAAACTTAACGTCACCGATAAGTATCGAACATTCCGGGGTAGCGACTTGACCGGCATTCCGTTCCGGCAAGACATCATATAAATGAAATGAGCGAAAGTGAAAAGCGAAAATTGCCAATCATGCAAATTCTTTTGATTCGTGGAATTTCGGACGTTATTTCTCGATTTTTCGCTTGGTTATCGGGCTTTGGGCGGGGTTTGCTTGGCGGCTTGGCGCTGGGCGGTTGCCTGCGCGGCGGCGACGACCTTGTCGCGGGCGGTTTGGAATTCCTGATCAGTGATCTTCCCCTGGCGGTGTAATTGCTTCAGATCACCGAGACTGAAACCCATACTGGGGAGATCAGCATCTTCCTGACTCCAGAGGCGTCGCCGGAGCCAAATCACCGCGTAAGCGGCAGCGAACACGACAATGAGCAGGAAGATACAGACGAAAATGATGTCGCCCGCGCCAACTTCATCGTCGGCGAGATTGTAAAACATCGGAAAGCTGACAGGCGACATTCTTTTGACTTTATGGAGGTGATGGAGAAGGGTCAACTTGACGGAAGTAACGGAAGTAGATGAATGAGAAGATGGCGGAGATGATTTCCGGTTGCAGTGTTCTCGACGGCTGCGGACGGAGCGGCCGGTTGGCCTGTCACAATTCCTGCGGGCCTTCTGCTCATGGGGAGAAGATCGCCGCCTTCGGTGACGATCGCAAGGGACTTGCTGGGGCGGCATCGCCCGGCTCTTATATGGGTTGATGGCGACGTTGGAACTTTTTGACTCTCTGCCACTTTCGCGAGCCAATCATTGGCATCGTGTTGGCGCGCCCGGGGGATATGAATGGTGGGAATTCGATGCGCTGGATGAAACAAGCGGGATGCGCGTCATTCTGCGATTCCACGATGGGTTTGCCTTTGATCCGGAATATGCCAGGCGATATGACGCATATCGCCGACGGCCGACGGTGCATAGTCCGCCGGTGCCCCGGCAGTATCCCTGTGTGCAATTTACGGTATTGGAAAATAATTCGGTTGTGGCCGCGAATACGATTCGCTTTGGCGAAGGGGCTTTTCAAGCGGATGCCAAATCCGGCGCTATAACCGTCGGCGACAATCGTCTTGAGCTACGAGGCGGAGAAACCCGCGTGCAATTTCAGGGGGGCGATCCGGCGGTTTCGGCGGAGATGATCTTCAGATCACGATTTCCATCTTTGCCAATCGAGCAAGCGATTTTTGTGAGCGAGATGGGCGGGCTGCATCGTTGGGTATTGCCTCAGCCGCAGTGCGATGTGGAGGGACAAATCAATTTCAACGGCCGGCAGATACGGTTTGGCGGGGTTGGGCATCACGACCATTTTTACGGCACCGGACCCATCGGACCTTCGGTGCGGCGATGGTTGCGCGGCCGCGCAATATTGCCGCGTCGGACCGTAGCGTTTCATATCTGCACCGATCATGGGAGCGGGATAGATCACTTCAATGCAGTCGCAGCGGATGATAGGCACGTTGCGCGAATTGACGGCGGCGGCTGTTCCTGCGACTGGAACGGGCGAACATGGCGAGGGCTTACTTTTCCCACAGCGGTTAATTTCGGACAGACGCTACTGCTGCGCCGGCCACGGATCGTGGATTGGTCGCTGAATTCGCTTCAGGTTTTATTCGACGCCTATGTGGATGGGGAAACGTGCCAGGCGTGGGGGGAAATTGCGTATCCCGCGAGACTGCACAAAGGTCTGGTTCACTGCGGGGTCATGAAATGGCTGGAAGGCTGACAAATAAAGATTTTTCCTGTTCCCGCGCCGGTTTGTAGAGAACCTTCCTTCATCTGGGCGCGGCCGAAGTCCAAAATATACAAATTCCCATCAGGCCCGAATTTCACATCGATGGGGCGTTCAAGCCCGAGGCCGTTGCTGTCGGATGATTGGCTCGCTGGGCCACTACGGGTATTGAAGATGAAATCCGACACCTCGCCGACGTGGCTGTTGAGATCGACGCGGACGATCCTGTAACCGGGAAGCGGGGTCGGCATGGGGCCGCCACTGGTTGAAAACGGAGCGTGATCTCCCCAGAGGGCCACGAGCAGTTCGCCTTCATATCGCGGTTTGTGGAATGGTCCGGTCTTGGGGAAAAATGCCATCTTCGAGGCGCCTGATTGCCAGGCGAAGACCGCGCGGAGTAAATCCTTGTCTGGCGCAGTGAGATTACTGGCCTCGTGGTCGATGACGAACCGCACATTGGGATATCCGGTTGGGATCGTCATTGATTGAGGCGGCTGATACTTCGCGAGATTTACTGGATCGAGACTGCGTGAATAGTCAGGATAGCCAAGCCATGAGCCTCGCAGATTAAGCTGGAACAGTGCGTCGGGATCATTATCGACCGGCCTGGTTCCGCGAAGTTCCATTCCCTGATCGGTGACATAGACCGATCCATAATCATCCAGAACCAAACCGGCGGGATTTCGGACGCCCCAGGCGAAAACCTTGGGATCACCCCCGTCCAGGGAATCGCTGAAAATCGCGCCGGAGGGTTTTTGCACGGGAAACTGAACGGCCGGAATCTGGATAATGTCGCTGACGCCGAACGGCTCGAATGGAACGGTCACCAAAGAGTTGGGGGAGAAGAGGCTGCTTTCGGGATTCTCGACGTCGAAACGAAAACCGAGGAGATTGATGGTCTGCCACGGGAGATCGCACGCCTGTGGGTGCTTGCGGACCCAACCTTCCTGCCAGTTATCCAGACCGACGACACCGCTGTTGGTCGCGGCGCCGACGCCGAAATAGAGGCGGTTGTCGATGGGTGAAATCGCGAGGTCGGTTACGCCGTAGTCTCCCTGGGCGGGGAGGCCTGCGACGATGGTTTTGTGATCGCCGTTGTAATCAAAGGCGGTGATGACGCCCATGTCGTGGTCGTCGCGGTGGCTCACGTAAATTTTCCCGTGAGCGGCGACAATTCCGCCGATGGGGCCGTATATATGGAAGCCGGGCTTGAGCACAGGAATTCGTGCACCGATGGGATAGATATTGAATATGACGCCATCGGGACGGATGACGAAGATTCGCGGGTCGCTGCCGTCGAGGCCTCCCTCGGCAACGATCAGGTTCTTTGATTCGTCGAAACAGAAGCCTGTCGGGCAATTAAGATTTTCGACATAGGGCTTGAGATCGAAGCCGTCGGGATATTCGGTGATGCGGCGATCAACCGTTTCCTGTAATGAGGCGGGCAAAAGACGAGGGGTGGAGGTGCATCCATCAGCGGCGAGAAATGCCGCGACGCAAGCGCCGGCAATGAGCAGGCGGCTCAGGGAATGGAGATATTGAAAAAAGCGATGGTGGCCCACGGTCAATAATGTATATCGCAGCGCCCTTCCCCTGTCACTCTGGTCCCCAACTTATGGCAGCCCGGATGTACACCGGATCGCCGGTTTCATCAAATTTTGACGCTTTTTACAAGGTCCATGACGTGCTGGACGCTGGTTTTGAACATTTTGCGTTCTGAATCGTCGAGTTCGATTTCGATGATTTTTTCGACGCCTTCGGTTCCCAGTACGCATGGAACGCCCACGAAGTAGCCGCCGACGCCGTATTCTTTGTCGCAATATGCAGCGCAGGCGAGGATGCGTTTTTTGTCGCGGATGATGGATTCGGTCATGGCGACGGTTGCGGAGGCTGGGGCGTAATAGGCGCTGCCGGTTTTGAGGAGGCTGACGATCTCCGCTCCACCGCTGCGGGTGCGTTTGACGATTTCTTCCAGACGTTGCGGGGAGACGAGTTGGGAGACGGGAATTCCGCCGGCGAAGGTGTAGCGAAGGAGCGGGACCATGTCGTCGCCGTGGCCGCCGAGGAGGAGTGCGTGAACGTCTTCGACGCTGCATCCGATTTCGGCAGCGAGGAAGGCGCGGAAGCGGGCGGCATCGAGCACGCCTGCCTGTCCGACGACCCGTTTGGCAGGGAAACCACTGGCTTTCCAGGCGACGTAGACCATGGCATCGAGCGGATTGCTTACGACGATCAGGACTGCCTTTGGCGAATGTTTGGCGACGTTTTCGGCGACCTGTTTGACGATGCCGGTGTTGATATTGATGAGATCGTCACGGCTCATGCCTGGCTTGCGGGCGACGCCGGCGGTGATGATGACGACATCGCTGCCGGCGGTTGGTTCATAGGTTGTAGCGCCGGTGATGCGGGCGTCGAATCCTTCTACCGGCGAGGATTGATAGAGATCCAGGGCTTTTCCTTGCGGCATCCCCTCTACCTGCGGGACATCCACGAGGACGATGTCCCCGAGTTCCTTGCTGGCCGCCCAATGGGCCGCGGTGGCTCCGACATTTCCCGCACCGATGATACTGATCTTCGCACGTCGCATTGCTGAAGGCCTTTCTTGTATGGGAAGGGGGAATTATGGACAAAGCGGACGGAGATTCAAATTTTACGACAGAGGTTGGGACCCGCCGACTAAAGTCGGCTGGCCACGTCGTTGGAAGGGGGCCAATTGACGGGGACCTATTTGGCGTATGATCGGGACCGGTCATGACTGACACGCTTGCACCGCCGATTGATCTGGTTCCGGCGCGCGAGAGCAATGGGGCGCTCATGCGCCAGGTGTTCGCGCTGGCGGGGCCGGTTTGGGTTGAGCAAGTTTTGCATATGCTGGTGGGGCTTAACGATACGTATCTGGCCAATCATTTGCCTTCTCATGCGGCCGATGCTGGCGCGGCTGTGGGAACCATCACCTATTTTCTCTGGCTCATCGGGCTGATGGTTTCTTCCATCGGGGCGGGGAGCACAGCGCTAATATCGCGCGCGAAAGGCGCGCGGCATAAATCGCTGGGGAACAAGGTGACGGGGCAATCGGTGTCGGCAGCGCTGATTCTTGGCGTGGTCTTTGGAATATTGCTGTATCTCACGGCGGAGCCGATCGTCCGCGCGACGCAGCTTCAGGGGATGGGAGGGACCTTTGCGCTGAGCTATCTGCGGATGCTTAGCACCGCGCTGCCATTCACGATGGTGATGTTTATTGCGGGCGCTTGCCGGCGCGGGGGTGGGGATACGTTGTCGCCTGCGATTGTCATGGTGATTGTGGATCTGGTGAATATGGTCAGCAGCTTTGCGCTGACGCGCGGGTGGTGGGGATTGCCGGTGATGGGGTTTGATGGGATCGCCGCGGGGACCATCATCGCGTATATCGTCGGGGGCGTACTGGATTTTCTGGTGGTCTGGTTTGGGACGAGCGGGGCGCGGCTTTACCTGCATCGGATGTGGCCGCATTGGCATACGATCAAACGCCTGCTCCGGATCGGAGTTCCTGCGGGGATTGATGGGTTGATCGCGTGGCTGGCCAACTTCGGCGTGATTGCCATCATCAACCGGATGGATGCGACGAACGCGATGTCGGCAGCGCACATGAACGCCATTCGGCTGGAGAGCATCAGCTTTCTTTCGGGAATCGCGTTTGCGACGGCAGCGGCGACGATGGTGGGGATTAGCCTGGGGCGGAAGGATCCGGCGCGGGCGACGCGATGCGCTTATCTGGCATATGCGGCGGGCGGCGGCGTGATGATTTTGTGTGGTGTGCTGATGATCACGCTTGGGCGATATCCGGCGCGGTGGCTTTCACCGGCGGATGCACACATTATTCAATTGACCACACGCTGCCTAATGATCACGGGATTTGTTCAGTCCGGCTTTGCGGCCAATCTTGTTTTCGGCGGCGCGCTGCGCGGGGCCGGCGACACGTTTGTGGTTATGTGCATCAATCTTTCCTCGACGGTTGGGTTGCGATTCACGGGCGTTTTGATCGTCGGGCTGTGGCTGCGGCTCGGGCTTGCGGCGGTCTGGATAGTTCTGGCGAGTGAATTATTCATTCGCGGGGTGCTGATATNNATTTTTGCGGTTCCTTGGCGGTGGGTGGAAAAAGATCGCGATTTAAATATTTCAGCGATTTTTGTTGCGGCCCCTGGCAATTGCGGCGGCTGTGGAACGCGGGAGGAATCGGAGGGCGAAGGCGGAGAATTTATTGGCGAAGCCGGTGACGACTGAGGATTGGCCGCGCATCATTGCCGCGTAGCCGATCTGAGCGACCTCGATTGAGGTGCTTGCGTTGCCCGCTCCCTGCGACACGTCGCGGATGCCGGCGCGCTTTTGAAATTCCGTCTTTGTCGCGCCGGGACAGAGGGCGGTGACTGTCACGCCGCTGCCTGCGATTTCGCTGGAAAGAGCTTCGGAGAAAGAGAGAACGTAGGCCTTGCTGGCGTAATAGACCGCCATGAACGGGCCTGGCAAATATGCGGCCAGTGATGCGACGTTCATAATCCTGCCGCTCTTTCGGGCGAGCATTCCCGGCAGGATCAGTCGCGTCAGGTGCGTGAGGGCAATGATGTTGACCTGCAACATTGATAGCTGCGATTGCAATTCTGCTTCAGCGAAGGGTCCGTGTGTGCCGAAGCCGGCGTTGTTCACCAAATAGTCGATTGGCTTTGACTGTAGTTGCTCGAAAATCCGTTGCGGAGCGTCGGGAACGGAAAGGTCCTGTACGATGACTTCGACGTTTACGTGGTACTGACCTCGCAGTTTTGCGGCCAATTCCTGGAGTTGCGATTCGTTGCGGGCGGTGAGGATCAGATGATGGCCGTCGCGCGCGAAAAGCTCGGCCAGATCGCGACCGATGCCGACGGATGCGCCGGTGATCAGTGCGGTTTTGCCTGGGAAATCTTTCATTAGGTTTATGGCTGGAGGCGATTGATCTGCCAGGAATTGTCGGGCTTACGCTGATAGACGATGCGGTCGTGAAGACGGCTGGGGCGTCCTTGCCAGAATTCGATGAGCGTGGGAACCAGGCGATACCCACCCCAATGTTCCGGGGCCTTCACAGTGCCGACGGGGAATCTGGCATTCATCTCATCGTAGCGCCGCTGCATTTCTTCGCGGGTCGTGATTGTGTCGCTTTGATGGGATGAGAGCGCGGCGATCTGGGCTGAGTGCGGGCGGGAGAAGAAGTATTTCTCGTTTTCGGCGCGGCTGATTTTTTCGACGCGGCCTTCGATGCGGACCTGGCGTTCCAATATGCGCCAATAAAAAACCATCGCCGCGCGGGGATTCGCATCTAAATCGCGGGCCTTGCGACCTATGTAACTGGTGTAGAAGACGAATCCATCCGGTTCGATCCCTTTCAGAAGAACGACCCGTGCCGAAGGCGCTCCGCTTGGGTCGGCGGTGGCAAGGGTCATCGAATTGGGTTCGATGGTCTCCGTGGTCTGGGCTTCGGCATACCAGCNNCGCGCGAACTGGGCGATTGGATCAGGCAGAACCTGCGATTCGAGCAACTCTCCGCGGCCGTACTCGCGGCGGACTTTGGAGAGATCGATGCGCTCTGAATCATTCATAATCAGGCGACTTTAGCTTTGGTGTAAAACTTGGGCATGGGCTTGCCGAGTTTTTCCCATTGCTTGTTGATTGCATCCATTTTTCCGGCGCTGTTGAGGATATGCAGTTTTCGCTGAACCATGCTGGTGATCGCTTCGCGAGCCGGGCCGAGATAGTTACGCGGATCGAATTCCGCCGGCTTGGTTGCGAAGACCTCGCGGATTTTGGCGGTCATGGCGAGGCGAAGATCGGTGTCGATGTTCACCTTGCAGACGCCATAATTTCGGACGGCCATGGAGATCTGTTCCTCGGGGACACCCTTGGCGTTGGGCATTGCGCCGCCGTATTTGTTCACCAGGTCGATGAATTCCTGCGGCACGCTGGAACTGCCGTGCATAACCAGGGGCAGCCCCGGACAGGTTTTCATGATCTGCTCGATGCGATTGAACGCGAGTTTGGCTTCGGATTTGAATTTGAAAGCGCCGTGGCTCGTTCCGATGGCGACGGCGAGGCTGTCGATGTTGGTCTGCTTATAGAAGTCGGCGGCCTGCTGGGGATCGGTCAGGAATTTTTCGACGTTTTTCTCGTATTCGGCGGCATCGAGGCCGACGACGTCCTCTTCGATTCCGTGGAGCATGCCAAGTTCCGCTTCGACGACGACGCCGGCGGCGTGAGCGATCTTGACGGCGTCGGCGCTGATTTTCACGTTGTGGTCGTAGGGATGATGGCTGCCGTCGATCATCACGCTGGTGTAGCCGTCGTTCACGCAGGTCTGAATCAGCTCGAGCGTGTCGCCGTGATCGCAGTGAATCGCGATCGGCAACTCGGGATGTTCCTCAACGGCGGCGTCGATGATGTGCTTGAGGTAGCGGATGTTGGCATACTTTCGCGCGCCTTTGCTGATCTGCAGGATCAGGGGCGATTTTTCCCTGGAACAGGCGTCGATGATTGACTGGGCGAGTTCCATATTATTGACGTTGAAAGCGCCGACGGCGAACCCGCCCGAGTAGGCGAGGTCGAACATCGGCTTGGTGGTCATCAGTGGCATACAGCTCCTTTGAATTACAAAATCGGTTCAGCGGGATTTTAGTGAAGAGCGGTCGGTTGGCAACTTATGGAGCGGCTTGCCGACTTTAGTCGGCAGGATTCAGTCTTTTTCATATCGCTTATAAGGAACATTGCGAAGAAATACTCCGCGCCTCTGCGCAAGCGACAGACCTTCGGAGAGGCTGACATCCATATGCGTATCAGCGTATTGCATGTAGTCGCGACAAATCCCATGTCTTTGCGCTTGCAACTGCGTGTAGCGATAAGCGCGGCGGTATTGGTTCTCATCTCGTAGGCATCCATCGAAGTAGTCAGCCCAAAAGGGAACCAGTCGAGTAGGAAGAACGTCATTTACAAGCCTGGCGACGGAGCCATGTATTTTTCGAATCATGGGAGAAAGGTCTGCGCCAGAGCGGAGATACCCAACGGCGTGATAGTGATTGTTCATTAAGGTGCAAATCCACACATCGAAATGGTGTTCATGGGTGTATTTGGTGAACTGTCGCCAGAAGATGGCTTTGGCTTCCTTCGATGCGAATGCGGGAAAACGACCTGTGCATCGAACAGTAAGGAAATAGACCGTGTTATCGCGGTACCAGTGTTCGCGACGATGGTGGCCGTTGTAGTATTCCTTTTTGGCTGACGAGCCTTTTTTGAAAGGGGGCATGGACAATCCTGCCGACTAA
This sequence comes from Phycisphaerales bacterium, assembly GCA_003153655.1. Lineage (GTDB taxonomy): Bacteria > Planctomycetota > Phycisphaerae > Tepidisphaerales > Tepidisphaeraceae > PALSA-1353. Next base: position 38,586 of record PMAK01000258.1, on the reverse strand, counting down.
AGTCGGCAAGCCGCGCAAATCAAGCAATTGTGATTCCCTGGTCCAAATAGACGTCCTGGATCAGGTTTAATAATTTCACGCCGTCGGCCATGGGGCGCTGGAAGGCTTTTCTTCCGCTGATGAGGCCCATTCCGCCGGCGCGTTTGTTGATTACCGCGGTTTTTACGGCTTCGGCGAAGTCGTGTTCGCCGCTGGCGCCGCCGCTGTTGATGAGCGGACTGCGGCCCATGTAGCAGTTGGCGAGTTGGTAACGGCACAATTCGATTGGATGGTCGCCGGGCGTTAATTCCGAATAGACGCGCTTGTCGGTCTTGCCGAATTTCAGGGCGGTGTAGCCGCCGTTGGTCTCGGGCAATTTTTGTTTGATGATGTCGGCTTGGATCGTCACGCCGAGGTGGTTGGCCTGGCCGGTCAAATCAGCGGCGACGTGATAATCCTTGTCCGCGGTCTTGAAGGCTGGGTTTCGCAGATAGCACCAGAGAACCGTCACGAGTCCAAGTTCGTGAGCGGCGGCGAACATGCGGGAGACTTCCACGATTTGCCGGGTGGATTCCATTGAGCCGAAATAGATCGTCGCACCGACAGCGACGGCTCCCATGTCGAACGCCTGCTTTACGCTGGCGAATTGAATCTGATCGAACTGGTTCGGATAGGTGAGAAGCTCGTTGTGATTCAATTTCACGAGGAACGGAATTTTATGAGCGTATTTTCGTGAACAGGAGCCGAGAACGCCGAGCGTGGATGCGACGGCGTTGCAGCCGCCTTCGATCGCGAGCTTGACGATGCTTTCCGGATCGAAATAGGTTGGGTTGGCTGCGAAGCTCGCGCCGGCGGAATGCTCGATTCCCTGATCGACTGGAAGGATCGAAACATGGCCCGTCCGGGCCAGACGGCCTGTGTTGAGAATCTGATTGAAATTTCGCAGAACGTTGGGGGAGCGGTCGGTGATCGACAGAACTCGATCGACGAAATCGCCGCCGGGCAGATGCAGCGTCTCGCGCTTGAACCCTTTGGCGGTGTAGTTGAGCAGACTCTCGGCATCGCGGCCCAGAAGATCGACAATTTGACGACTGGCTGTTGGCATTGGTCACTTCCTAGAAGGTAAAAGAGAAGTTTAGGAAGCCAGCCGTTCAATGCAATGGCAAATCGGGATGTCTTACCGTGATTGGCTTCGCACCATGTCCGGCAGAATGTTTACAAACTGTCTTCTGGCAAGGACTTGACCGATTCCAGCCTGGATCGCCTGGGCAATTGTTTCGGCATCGACGTGAGAGACAAAGCCGACAACCGACCGCCCCGCTCCTTCNNATTCAAGTCCACCAGTAGCATGTGTGCGGTGGTATGGGCGAATAGCGCGAGATCGGCGGGATTGCGGATCATTTTTACGGATACGCCGGCGGATCGGGCCTCGGCGGAGATTTTTCCTGAGAACATCAGGTCGCGGACAAGTGCGAGAATGGCGGGAGATTCGGATTCTGACATTTTGCTCCAATGGGAAACCGCGGCGATGGCGCTGNNAATCGATCAATCGGTCTTCTTCTCAATCGGGCGGACAACTGGATAAAATTCGCCCTTGTATTCTTTGGCTTCTTGCGGCGTTTGCGGAACCGCCGCTGATTCGGCCGCTGAACCGGCGAGGACTTTTATTGCAGGCGCGGCCGGCTGGGCCTGCGGCGCCGCGGATGGACCGGGTGTTGAGCCGGACGCGCGGAGAGAAGCCTCCAGCGAATCCTGCATCTCCTGAAGTTGTTGCATGTCGTCTTTTGTCACGGCCATCGCCGGCTTGGGGGCGGCGGCAGGAGTGGAGCTTGGCTTATAGCGGCTCAGATCGAATTCATCGGGCTTGGTGCGACCAAGGCCGCCCTTGACCATTACTTGCAATAGCGTCGGCCAAATGACTCCGATGAGCAGGAACGAACCTGTCATCCACATCGCATACACATGAACAGGGTTAGCCGATTCCCACCAGACGTAATGGAAGGTGACGGGAATCGCATTTGCGCCTTGCTGGCTGCGGATCAGCGTATTGGCCGCGACGAGGAAATCGTTGAAGTTGTGATTGTCGGCGGGATTCCAGGGAATCCAATAGGCGCGATCCTCGACGATCTTCAGATCAGCGGCGGTTTTTGCTCCTCGCAGACTCTCGTTGGCCAACACTATCGCACCGACGCCTTGCGGAGTTGCCTTGTGATAAAAGCGCGTAGCCAAGGATTGGAGCGTATCGCCGGCGTGGCCGTAATACATGCTGGCGGCGGGCCAAGCCGGATGATCATCGGACGGTCCGTGCCGGTTTTGCGGCTCGTATGGAAAGGGGACGAACATGGAGACGCGCTCGTACGATCCTGATGGATGGCCCGGGCCGTGCGGATTGAGCGCGCTGAAGATGACAAGCTGAATCTGCTTGGACTTGCCGGCTATTTTGACTTCCTGCACCGGGTGGATCACAAAATTGGTGACGTACGGCTCGCGATGGGAGGGATTGGTGGGATCCACGTATGGCAGTTGCATCAAGCCGGTTTCAAAAACCATGGGTGAAATTGAGATATGCTCAACCGGCGGATTGGCTCCGCCGGAATTCAGAAAGCCGAGTAATGCTCCCAAGCCGAGGCTCAGGAGCACCCACTGCCACCATTTCATGTGTTCGACGACGCCCATAACCCCGTTACTCCATCATCCCCAATGAAGACGCCGCGGAAAGGCATCTCGTGCAATGGATAATTTGCCCTTTTGCCGCGGAGTTGTCATTCTTTTCCGCCCGCTTGGAAACTGTTATGGTCAGGTGGTAAGTGTCTCTTATCAAAGAGCATTTGTCACCTGTATTGCACTGTTGGCACATATGGTAAATGGCCGGTCGAGGGCCAAATAGGACGAAGGAAATCCGAGCATGGGCTATCTTTTAGGCATAGACATCGGCACGAGCGGCACTAAGACGCTTATCTGCGACGAAAAGGGGAAGGTCCTGGCGACGGCGATGGCGGAACATCCGATTTCATCGCCCAAGCCGGGGTGGTCGGAACAGAACCCGCAGGATTGGTGGAAGGCCACTGTCATTGCCACGAAGGCGGTGAGAAAACGGGCGGGAGTTAAGGCCGGGGATATCAAAGGTATTGGACTTTCGGGTCAGATGCATGGGAGCGTGTTTCTGGGGGATGGACCCAAGCCGCTTCGTCCGGCGCTTCTTTGGAATGACCAGCGGACGGCGGAGCAATGCGCGCAGATCGAATCCCGAGCGGGCGGACGGGCGGCGCTGATTGAATTGGTCGCCAACCCCGCGCTTACCGGCTTCACCGCACCGAAGATTTTGTGGGTTCGGCAGAATGAGCCGAAGGTTTATGAGAAGACGAAACATATTCTCTTGCCAAAGGATTACATCCGGTATCGCCTCACGGGCGAATATGCGACGGAGGTAAGTGACGCCAGTGGAACGTTGCTCTTGGACGTTGTGAATCGGCGTTGGTCGGATCGCCTGCTGGAATTGTTGGAGATTGATCGGGCGTTGTTGCCCAGCATGCACGAATCGCCGGAAATAACCGGGACGCTGAGCGCCGGCGCAGCGGAAGAGCTTGGACTGTCGGCGGGAACGCCCGTTGTTGGCGGGGCCGGAGATCAGGCGGCCGGCGCGGTGGGCAATGGGATTGTTGCCACGGGAATTGTGAGCGCGACGCTCGGAACCAGTGGTGTTGTCTTCGCGCACAGCGATCAGCCGACGCGCGATCCGCTGGGGCGCGTTCATACGATGTGCCATGCCGTGCCGGGAAAATGGTGTGTTTTTGGGTGCATGCTTTCGGCCGGTGGTTCGTTCCAGTGGTTCCGGAATAATCTGGGGATGTCGGAAATTGCCGAGGCGAAAAAGAAAAAGCTTGATCCATACGCGCTGCTGATTCGGGAAGCGCAGCTGGCGCCGGCGGGAAGCGAGGGATTGCAATTCCTGCCGTATCTGACCGGCGAGCGGTGTCCCTATCCTGATCCGTGTGCCCGCGGCGGGTGGATCGGCCTGACGTCGCGCACCACGCGGCCGATGCTCATCCGATCCCTGCTCGAAGGCGTCACGTTCGGCATGCGCGATGCGATGGAGATCATGCAAGCGATGAACATTCCCATTACCCAGGTGCGCGCCAGCGGCGGCGGCGCACGCAGCGAGTTTTGGCGATCACTGCAAGCGGACGTCTATCACAAGCCCATCATCACCATCAATGCCGATGAGGGGCCAGCTTATGGCGTGGCGATCCTCGCCGGCGTCGGCACAGGCGTCTGGAGCACTGTCGAGCAGGCAGCGGTTGGATGCATTAAGTGCACGAAGAAGATCAATCCGAATAAGAAGATGGTCGAGCGGTATAACCGGCAGTATGCGGTGTATCACAAGTTGTATGGTGATCTAAAAGAGCGGTTTGTAGAGATGGCGGAATGAGAAAGCCCGAAACCAGAAATCTATTTCAGTCATTCTGGTTTCGGACTTGATTCGTCCCCGACGCGCCGGGACATTCGGCATTCGGATTTCTGGTTTTGGACTTAACCCACCAGCGCTTTTCCACAGTGCTTCTCCAGCACGCGCAGCGGACATCTCTCTGGCGTGACCATTGCCTTCACCGGAATGATGAACGTCTGCTCAGTCATGAATTGTCCGGAAATGGCGGCGTGCGGAACCTGATCGGTATAGACCATCCAGGTGCTGCCAGCGGGGAATTCCAGGCGGGTCTTGGCCCACTTGGTCTGGTAGTCGTTGCTGTCCTTCAGATAGTCATGAAAATGCAGCATGAAGCGATCGTATGCACTGCGGTCCAGGCCTTTCACGCCGACTGCGCGCATGACCGGGGCGAACGCTTTTTTGATTTTTTCGCCAGCCGAGCCTGATTCACGAGCAAATCGCGGCAGTCCCGCGTCGTCGGCGAATGTTTTGACCAGCAGGGGAAACTTGTCTGTCGTCTCCCAGATGCGCGGCCGCGTTGGATTGATGTTGGTGAAGACCCGTAGAATTCGGCCGCCATGCGTCGGGCGGCTGGGGAATGCGTCCACGTGCATCAGATCGTTGCGCTTGTGGGCGGGCAAATCGCGGCCCTTTTCTTCCAACGGACGATAGCTCGCAAAATCGAGGGCCCAGTGCTTGGCGTAGGGGGCGAGGAAGACGCTGAGAAAACGAGTGACTTCTTTGGAATATCGCCGCATGATGTCATGCAGGCGCTGGTTGTCCTCGGGCGTTTCGCAGGCGTCGCCGCGGAGAAGATCCTGACTTGGGCGATAGGAAACGTTCTTGTGGACCTTGAGTCCGCTCTGCTTTTGGGAGAGCAGGAATTCGCGGTCATCCTTGGAGAATTCAAATGGGGTGGCCTCGAAAGCGAGGATTTCGCCGTCTTCGAGGTATTGGCAATATTTTCGGGAAAGCTCGTCCGCCCGCGCGGCATCGCCCCACTGCTGCTTCGCGCGATATTCCGTCACATCTACTTTGGCCATGGAACACGCTCCTCCTAAAAAAGCATCCCTTCGCCGCTGCGTCATCCGGGGAATCCATTCCCCTTGCGGCGCAAAGCATTGTAGCGGCCTAGCGGGCGGGGAAAAAGGGGAGCGCACCAGAGTCGAACCCTTTGCCGACGCGGTTTTACCTGGGGCTACGCACTTCGGCTCTGCTGTATATAATGCGAAAATGCTTCGAAGGATCGCCGCTGGCCTGGTCTGCATCGCATGGGCGCTCTGGTTTGGTGGGTTGGGTAGCCTGTTTCTGTTTGTTACCCGGCTATTCGCCGAGGACCGCCCCATCGCTTTGGAGGCGGCGCCGCGCATGTTTCTGGCGTTTGAGCGGTATCAGCTTTTACTCGCCATGGCGGCGCTTCTTGGGGCTGTGGTGTGGCGCGTGCTGGCCAAGTCAATGCGCGTGACAGTATTGTTCTGGATGCTGGCTGTCGCGTCGATTCCAACAGCGATTGGGCCGATGTTTCTCACTTCACGAATGGAGCAATTGCGGGCGCGCGGCGAATCGTCTTCGCCGGAATTCAAAAAACTTCATGGTGAATCCATGATTGTCTATTGTGCCGAGACATTGGTTCTACTCGCGGCGGGATTGACACTTCCATGGGCGATGCGCGAGAAGGAGAAATCCGATGGAACAGCCGTTCCAGGATGAGCAGCTTGAAGAGGCCATCCGCCATCACACCGCCGGCAAGCTCGCCGAGGCGGAGTCGATTTACCGTTCCTTGATCGAGAAGGACCCTGGCGATGCCGACGCGCTCCATTTGCTGGGGGCGCTTACCGCGCAGAAAGGGGACGGGCTGGCGGCTCTTCGCTTTATCGATCGCGCGGTCGCCATCGATCCCGAATGTGCTGATTTTCACAACAACAAGGGATTGATTCTGGCGAATCTTGGGAAGACCGATGAGGCGGTCGCCGCACACGCGGAGGCGGTTCGGCAGCGTCCCGATTTTGCCGAAGCGCATAACAATCTTGGCAATGTGCTGCTGAAAAAGGGAGCATTTTCCGAAGCTGTCGCGGCGTATCGGCGAACGGTATCTCTGCGTCCCGACTACGCCAACGCTCACAACAATCTTGGCGTCGCGTTTCAGAAGCAAAAGAAGCTGGAGGAGGCGATAGCCGCTTATCGCACGGCTGTGCGGCTTCAGCCCGATCACAGCGAGGCGCACAGTAATCTTGGAGTTGCGCTGCGTGAGACGGGCCGAATGGCTGAAGCGATCGAGGAATATCGCACTGCGATCCGCTGCGATGACGAATGTGTTGACGCGCACGTGAATCTCGGAGCGGCGTTGCATGATACCGGTCACGATGAAGAGGCGATTCCGCTTCTCAATCGCGCGATTGAATTGAATCCCCGCCACGAACCTGCACATTACAATTTGGCCCTGGCGCTGCTGACAAAGGGAGACTACGGGCGCGGTTGGGAGGAATATGAACATCGCGCATTTGCCCTGTGGAGCCGCCGAAAGATTGCGGCGCCTCTTTGGGATGGAGGTGATTTGTCGGGCAAAACGATTCTTCTGGTTGGCGAGGGGGGATTCGGCGATGCGATTCAGTTTGCGCGATATATTCCGATGGTCAAAAAACGCGGCGGCAGGGTCATCGTGCACGTTCAAAGCGAGTTAGTTCGGCTGATAAAGAGCATCGACGGCGCGGATGAGATATTGCCTAAGGAACAGCAACTACCGCGGATCGACACGTACTGTCCTCTTTTGAGCCTGCCCAGAATTTTCGACACGACGACGCGGAATATTCCGGCGACGCCTTATTTGAGCGCGGAGGTGACGATTGNNGTTGGGCGTCTAAACTGGCTAAGGAAAAGGGACTTCGGGTCGGCCTCGCATGGGCTGGGTCGAAAGCGCATCACAATGATGCAAATCGTTCCATTGCACTGAGCCAATTCGCTCCGCTTCGGTCGGTGGCAGGAATTTGGCTATTGAGCCTGCAAAAGGATCGCGCTGACGAAAACGCTGCGGCCATTGATCTGATTGACTGGACGAGCGAGTTGAGCGACTTCACGGAAACCGCCGGGTTGATTGCCAATCTTGATCTGGTCATCTCGGTTGACACGGCCGTTGCGCATCTCGCCGGTGCGATGGGGAAAAAAGTTTGGCTTCTCCTGCCGTTTGTCGCGGACTGGCGCTGGCTTGCCGATTGCTCGGATAGTCCCTGGTATCCCACCATGCGGCTATTCCGCCAGGAAATTCCCGGCGATTGGAATCCGGTTATTGAAAGAGTCACTGCCGCCTTGAAAGCGGAGCAGACTGTTTAGCAAATGTTATTGTGTGCGGGCGGTGCGTAATTCTTCCTTTGCCTGGGCGAAGTGCTGTGCGTATTGCTGTCGCAATAGGAGGGCGACATCTTCCGGGCTAAATCCAAATCGCTGGGCGGCGAGGTTAAGTAATTGCCCTTCCGGCGGTCGGACCTGTCCGTCGGCCATCGCGGCGGCGGCCATGGCCGTGAGCCATAGGTGAGCCGTCAATTTGTCCGGCGGATCGGGGACATCCAGCCTTCCTGCGAGCGCCATTTCAATCATCTGCTCGACGCGATCCGGTTCGACGCCGCATTTGTCCGCCAGGGACAGCAGGAGTTGCCGCTCGGCTGGATCGACATTTCCGTCGGCGGCCGTCACCTTCACGCACCAGGCCAGCAATCCCGACGGCGAAAGATTCAGTTTGCCATTCGGCGTGCCGGGGGCGGATATTTGAGGGCTGGAGACGCGTAGGCGCATGATCCAGTTTTGGCCGTCGCTTGAAGCGGCGGAGGTGATTTCGGACAGGATCCAGCCGCGCGTGCCGTCGTTGAGGACGGTGTTGCAGAACGAGCAGGCAGACGAAAGATCGCTGGTGATCGGCGCGCCGCAGTTGGGGCAGTGGGCCGACGAAACACTGGTTCCGGGATCGCTCTGGATGCCCGCCTTGCGCTTCAGGACATAGAGCGAATGCGTTTGGACGCGCTGGCCCGTTGGCCTGATGGGATGGCTGGCCGCGGCGATTGTCCTTTCGCCTTCCCATCCCACTTCCACANNTCCACAACGGCAAAACTTGTCTGGTCGTCTGTGAAGACACCGGCGAGATTCGTGCCGCCGAGAGAGCAATCGGTGAAGAATTCCCGTGAATCATTTGGCTGCGGCGTAAGTGTCTGTCCATAGCTGGAAGTAAATTCTTCCGAGGCGATCTTGCGAAGCGGGTCGACTTTTCCGATTCGATCAGCCATCGCTTTTCGCCAAAACATGACAGATGCACGATCTTCCAGGTCGGCGCGGTTGAAGCCGGGATCGCCCTGCTGCATTTTGGCGACGCCGGCGGCCTGACCATGCCGGCCGCGGCGCCATTCGCTCTGTTGCGTGATTTCGGTCAGGACCCAGTCGAATTCGCCGCTACGGAGCTGCGCGCCGCAGTGATCGCACTTGGCGGATTGATTCATCTCGACCGACGCTCCGCAGTTGGGGCAATGGCCCTCAATCAATCCCGGCTTGGAGGGATCGCGGCTGACGCCATGACGCCGGAGCCAGGACCAGATTTCCACGAATGGCGTGACCGTGGTTGAACCGGAGAGGCGCTTTCCATCATTCAGCGAAATGCGGTAATCAGCCGCCTGGGCTTCGATCCGCAGGGTCGCGACGTCGAATATTTTCCCTTCGAAGAATTCGACCAGGATCACCGAGGCGATCGCGACGTTCTCCATGCGATCCTGATAGCCAAACGCTTTTTGTTCTTCGATTTGAAGGGAAAATCGCTCGTGAACACCGTCGGAAATGAATGGCCGGACTGTAGAAAGATTTTGCTTACACCATGCGTCCTGGATTTTCATGAAAGCCATGCGAACGCGCTGGCCCATTTGATCGATATTGAATTTCGGATCGGCGGCGCTCATGGCGGCGGCGGCTTCGCCGATTCGATTGTCGTCGGCGGCGTCTCCTCCGCGACGAATGACGCTGCCCTGATAGGCCGCCATTCCTTGCCTATGACCGTGGTAAATCAAAAAAAACACGACGCCTGTTATGGGCAGCCCGATGTAGGGGTAATAAATGCAGAACCTGACCCACCAGTAGATGAGCCAGATAATGTCGCCTACTCCGCCGCCCCCACCTCCTCCGCCGCCACCTCCCCCACCGCCACTGTATCCTTCACCACCGCCGGCTCGAGCGAGAGCGCCTGCAACATCGCCGAGCCATGCGAAGATGGCTGCAGCCAGTACGACAAAACGGAACGTCTGTGGCAGTCCGCGCCGCAGGCCACCGATTTTCAAATCTTTTTGTTCATCCACGCAATAGCCCACGGCTTATGATGTCGCCTTCTTTTGCAATTCGTGAAGCAGATTTATCGCGTCCGCTTGTGATAACCCAGCCAGATCCGTCGCGGCCAGTATTTTAACGATCTCTTTCGCAGGATTCTCGAATAGCTCCATTTGATCTTGATGGCGAGCACGCGAATTTTTTGGCACTGTTGCCGACCCGACGTGCTGGACGGCCAATTCCGAGAGCAATTGCCGGGCCCGGGCGAGCACTTCCGGCGGAATCCCGGCGAGGCGAGCGACATGAATCCCATAACTGCGGTCGGTGCCACCTTCGACAATTCGATGCAGGAAAACCACCTGGTCTTCCCACTCGCGGACGGCCACGTTGAAATTCCGCACACCCTTGATGCGGCGAGCCAGATCGGTCAGTTCATGGTAATGCGTCGCGAAGAGCGTTCGGCTCTTTACTTCCAGAGCGATGTGCTCGGCGATGGCCCAGGCGAGGCTGAGGCCATCGAGGGTACTGGTTCCGCGGCCGATCTCGTCGAGAATCACCAGACCGCGATCGGTCGCGTTGTTGAGGATGTTGGCTGTCTCGGTCATCTCGACCATGAACGTGGATTGACCGCTATGGATTTCATCGCTGGCTCCGATGCGGGCGAATAGCCGGTCGGCGATGCCGAGCGTGACGCTTTTGGCAGGGACGAAGCTGCCGATCTGGGCCATGAGGGCGATGAGCGCTACCTGACGGATGTAGGTTGATTTGCCGGCCATGTTCGGGCCAGTGATCAGGGAAAGCGTATCGTGGGGTGAAAATTTGACGTCGTTGGCGACAAATTCGCTGCCGAGTTGTTGTTCAAGCACGGGATGGCGGCCGTCGATGATTTCGAGCGAACGATCGTCAACTAGTGTCGGGCGGCAATAGCGGCGCTCGATTGCAAGTGTTGCGAGACCTGCCAGGACGTCTACGCGGGCGACGCCTTGCGCGAGCTCGCCGAAGGTTTCGACGTAAATCAGCAGTTCCTGGCGGATCTTTTCGAATAACTGTTGCTCGAGCGCGATTGATCGGTCCAGAGCGCCAATCGCTTCGGTTTCAAAAGTTTTTAGTTCTTCCGTGACGTAGCGCTCGGCGTTTTTAACCGTCTGCCGACGCGACCAGGCGGCCGGGACTTTGGAACGGTGGGCGTCGGTTACTTCGATGTAGTAGCCAAAGACTTTGTTGTATCCGATCTTGAGCGAGGCGATGCCCGATTCCTGCGCAAGCCGAGCCTGATATTCGCCGAGCCAGGATTGGCTGGTGCGGGAGATTTGGCGGAGGCGATCGAGCTCGGCGTCGAAGCCGGCTTCGATGACGCCGCCGTCGCGGAGATGCGGGGCCGGGTCGGATTTGATCGCGCCGGCGAGAAACTTTGCCCGCGCTTCGCAAAAATCGCGCAGACCCATTAGCTCGGGCGCTACCGCGTTGGAATCTGGTAATGCGCCGAGTCGATCGAGAAGCTCCGGCATCGATGTCAGACACCGCGACAGCGCGGCCAGATCGCGCGGATTAGCGCGTCCGAGGGAAACCCGCGCGATGATCCGCTCGATGTCGCATACATCATCGAGCAACTCGGCGATTTTCGATAAATCCGATGGTGAGCCGTGCATGGCGGCGATTGCAGCCTGGCGCGCTTCGATGTGCTCACGGTCAGCCAGGGGTGCGCGCAGCCACTGCCTGAGCATCCGAGCGCCCATGGTTGTGCGCGTGCGATCGATTGCGCCGAGCAAGGAGCCTTCGGTCCCGCCGCTGCGGACTGTTCGTTCGATCTCCAGGCTGCGCCATGTTGCCGGGTCGATACACAGGTGATCCTCGACAACGTGCCGGCGGAGGGGGCGAAGATGCGCTAAGGCGGTCTTCTGTGTTTCCTGCAAATAGCTCAGCAGGGCCGCGGCCGCGAAAACGCCCGGATCGTCGTCGGCAAATCCCCAGCCGGCCGTTGTTGAAATCTTCCACTGAGCGGCGAGCTGTTGCTTGGCGTGGTGGGGCAAGAATTGCCAACCCGGGCGAGTTGTGATCGCAATTGAGCCGATGGTTTCCACTTGTTTGGCGAAGTCGTGGGGATTGCCGGATGGTTTTTCCGGGATCAGAACTTCGGCGGGGCGCAGGCGGGCGATTTCGTCGCGGACCTGGCCTTCGTTGCCGCTCATTGCGACGCATGCGCCTGTGGAAAGCTCAACCCACGCCAGTGCGGCCCGGTATCCGTCTGCCTTGGTGATTCCAAACGCGACGGCCGCGAGATAATTGTCTGACCGCCCATCGAGGAGCGGTTCGTCCGTCAATGTTCCTGGCGTCATCAGGCGGACAACTTCTCGTCGAATCACGCCTTTCGCCTGAGCGGGATCTAGGGCCTGTTCGCAGATCGCGACTTTGTGTCCGGCTGCGATCATCTTGCGAAGATAGCCATCCACAGCGTGGAACGGCACGCCCGCCATCGGGATCGCGTCTTCCGCGCCGAGGCCTCCGCGGCTGCGGCTGGTGAGGGCGACGCCCATCACCTTGGCGGCTAATTTTGCATCTTCCCAGAACATTTCATAGAAATCGCCCATTCGGAAGAAGAGGACGTAGCCGGGGTATTGATCTTTGAACTGCTGATATTGCCGCATGGCTGGGGAGAGCGCGGCGACGGTGGGAGCTGGCGGCGATTTTTCTGAAACGGCCGCCGATTCTTTGCTGGTTGATTCGTGCATAGGCCCGCAGCCGTCAAGGTATGAGGCGGGCGATCCGGTTGCAAGAATAATCAGTGTGTTTCAACTTTGGCTTGAATGCGAATTAATCGCGAAGACGCCAAGACCCCGATACATCGGGACAGGTCGCGAAGGCAGACGCGAAGGAATTTAATATCTAAATTGGGCCGTAATCCACCAATTTATCTGCGCGTCATCCCCCGCCACTGCCCAGGATATCCGCTTGCGGCTGGGTCATGCGGAGCGGGTCGAGCGCCTTCTTTAACTCCGCATCGCCCAGCAATTTCTTTTCGGCGGCCACTTGCCGGACTGTTTTGCCTGTCTTCTGGCTTTCCTTGGCAACTTCGGCGGCTTTGTCGTATCCGATCGCCGGGGCGAGGCTTGTGCACATTGCCAGTGATTGCTCGACCAGTTCCGCGCAACGCTCGGCGTTGGCTTCTAATCCAGCCACGCACCGGTCGGCGAATATTCTGGCCGCTCGGGATAGCAATTCGATTGATTGAAGCAGGTTGAACGCCATCACCGGCATCATCACGTTCAACTCAAAGGTGCTCCCCATTGCGCCGGCCCAGGCTACGGTTGCGTCGTTTCCCATCACCTGTGCCGCGACCTGAAGCATCATCTCGCTCATCACCGGATTCACCTTGCCCGGCATGATGCTGCTGCCCGGCTGGGTTGCCGGTATCGAAATTTCGCCGAGTCCGCAGCGCGGCCCGCTGGCCAGCCAGCGAATGTCGTTGGCGATTTTGGTCAGGCTGACGGCGATTGTTTTGGTCAGGGCGCTGGCCTCGACGATGGCATCCTTGGCTGATTGCGCCTCGAAGTGATTCGTTGCTTCCTCGAATGCGATTCCGGTTTTCTGCGCGATAAGAGCCACGGCCCGCTTCGCGAAATCAGGGTGTGAATTGATCCCCGTGCCGACGGCTGTTCCGCCGAGGGGAAGTTCTCGCAGAGCATAGATTGCTCTTAAGCAGCGCACTGTTCCCATTTTCGCCTGCTGGGCGTAACCGCCGAGTTCCTGGCCGAGCCGGATCGGGGTTGCATCCTGCAAATGGGTTCGGCCGATCTTTACGATGGAATCGTACTGGTCCGCCTTGCGTTTCAGCGCAGCCGCGAGATGCTCGAGCGCGGGGCAGAGAGATTCTTTGACCGCCATTGATGCGCTGATGTGCATGGCGGTTGGGATCACATCGTTGGAGCTTTGCTCCATATTGACGTGATCGTTGGGATGGATCGGGTCTTTGCCGCCGCGCTTTCCCGCCGCGATTTCATTGGCGCGACCGGCGATGACCTCGTTGGCGTTCATGTTTGTGGAGGTGCCGGAGCCAGTTTGAAAGATATCGACGACAAACTCGGCATCGAGCTTGCCGTCGATCACTTCCTGGGCCGCCTGCTGGATCAACTGCGTCCGCTTGTCATCGAGCAATCCGAGTTCATGATTCACCTGTGCGCAGCACCACTTCACGAGCCCCATGGCGGCAATGAACCGCCGGCTGAACCGTAAATCAGAGACCGGAAAATTTTCCATCGCCCGCGCGGTCTGCGCCCCGTAATACGCGTCGACCGGGACGCGCATCTCGCCCATTGAATCTTTCTCTGTCCGAACGGAATCAGCCATGAATCACCTCATTCTGCAAAGCACGCATTATGGAGCAGGGAACCCTCGAATCAATCGACGCCCTGGTTTTCCTTTGCGTACTTGCTCAATTCTCCGGCAACTTTGTTGATCACCTGGTCCCAATCACCAAATTTCTTCTGCCTGAACAGCCGCATCGACGGATACCACGCCGTTTCTTCGCCTTCCAGCAACCAGCGGAAATCCGGCGTGAATTGCAGCAGGACCCAGACCGGCCTGCCCATGGCGCCGGCGAGATGAGCCAGCGCGGTATCGACGCAGATCACCAGGTCCAGTTCCGGAAGTAGTGCGGCTGTGTCCGCAAAATCGCTGATATTTGGGGTGAAGTCGATCAAATCCATTCCATCTGGAGGACTAGCCGATTCCTTGGCAGGCTGGCCGAATTGCAAGGTGTAGAATTCGACACCGGACATCGCCAGCGGAGTCAGCGCTGATAGCGAGATAGAACGATGCCGGTCATTTTTGTTGACCGGACTTCCTGCCCATGCCAGCCCAACCCTCAATTTATGACTACCTGCCAAGCGCGCGTGCCATTGCTCCCGTAAACTCGAATCGGCCTTCATGTACGGCGGCTGTGCTACGCCTGCGTGGTCAGTCGGGGCTAGTCTTCGCAGAAGCAGCGGCAAGCTTAATAGAGGAACATGAACATCGAACCCTGCCGTCGGGCGAACCATTTTGTCCCGTGCGACGATTTCCATTCCGCTGAACATTTCGGTCTGTTTCATCAGCCGCACAAGTTCCAGCTGGCATTCAAGAATCACTTGCTTGGCTTGTTTTTGCAGCAGGGGTAAAAATCTCACGAAGTGAATGGTGTCGCCGAGGCCCTGCTCGGCATGGACGAAAATGGTGCGGCCGGCAAGGTCCGATCCATCCCACATCGGTTGGATAAACCGCGACGGGGAATTGAAATAATGGGGCAAGCGCAGCCTCCACTCATATTCTTTCCACCCATCCTCAAACTTTTCCTGCACAAGCAACATGAGCGACAAATCCTTATGCGCTTCGGGAAAATCCGCGCGAAGCTCAATGGCTTTCCTGCACGCGGCAATTCCCTCGGCGTATCGCCCGGCCATGTGCAAAGCCGTTCCGAGATTCACATACGCTTCTTCCAGGCGCGGCTGCAATTCCACAGCCCGGCTGCATATCATGATCGACTCGTCAATCTTCCCTTGCGCGCGCAGCGCGTTGCCGAGATTGCCGAACGCCCTGGCGAATATCGGCCTTAGCTCAATCGCTTTTCGGTAGAAAGCAATCGCTTCGTCCAATCGGCCCTGTTCCTGCATGCAATTGCCGAGGTTGTTCATCGCATCAACATGGTTCGGCTGAAATTCGAGGGCTTTGCGGAAACACGCGATGGCGGTTTGGATGTCTCCCTTCTCCTGAAACGCGTTGCCCATGTTGTTGTACGCGTCCGGATTGTTCGGCTGTATCTGCAACGCGCGGCGGCAAAGAGCAATCGCCTCGTCATATCGTTTCCTGGCCTGAAGCGCATTGGCCAGATTGCTGAGCGCTTCGGGATATTCGGGCCTGAGCTTGATCGCCCTTTCGTAATGATCGATCGCCTGGTCCACCTTCCCGATCCCGTGCAACAGCGCGGCCAGATTGTTGTGCCCTTCGGGGAAATCCGGGCGCATCTCGATCGCCCTGAAGTGAGCCGCGGCTGCTTCTTCATTCCGCTCGAGCGATTGAAGCGTGTTGCCGAGGTTTGTATATGCATCGGGATAGTTCGGCCGCAGGGCAATCGCCTGGCGATGGCAACGTTCGGCCTCCTGGAAATTTCCCAATGCGAAAAACGCGCTGCCAAGGTTCACGTGTGCTTCGGGAAGAGCCGGCTGCAATTGGAGGGCTCGCCGACAGCAGTCGATCGCTTCGTTAATCCGCCCCTGTTCGCGCAAAAGATGACCGAGGTTTGCCATCGCTTCGGCATAATTCGGATTCAGCTCTATTGCGCGGCGAACGAGTGCGATGCCTTCGTTGTGCCGGCCCGTCTGGTAGATCGCGACGCCGAGCATGTGAAGCGCCGGCACAAAATCGGGTTGGCTTACGAGGATTTTCCGATAAATTTCCTCAGCGTCGCGGAGCCGTCCCTGACGGTGATGGGCAAGCGCCAGGTCCAGCGTCTGTGGAATGGTGAGCTGTTGACTGCCTTGCATGACCGATCATTCCAGCGTGTTGCCGCCGTTGACGGAAATTTTCTGCCCCGTGATGAAATTCGCGGCGTCTGATGCCAGGAACGCGACCATCTGCGCGACATCGTCCGGCACGCCCTGCCTGCCGAGCGGAACCTGCGAGGCGTAACCCTGTTTCGACGAATCCGGAATATCCGCGTGACGCTCGACCGGGATCCATCCTGGCGAAACGATGTTGACGGTAATTCCCCACGGCCCCAATTCCTTGGCCCACGACCGGGTCAATCCCAACTGAGCCCCCTTGGCCGAGACATAGTTCGAGAACGGGGCCAATCCGGATTCGAAAACCTCCGAGCCGATCTGAATGATCCGGCCGTACTTTCGTTCCTTCATCCCGGCGACGGTTGCCTTCACCAAAAGCACGGGACTTTTGACGAAGAATTCGAGTTGATCGAGACAGGCTTGCCAAGTCAATTCTTCGATTTTCAGCATCGGCTGCGGACCGGTGGCGTTGAGGACGAGGATGTCGATTGGCCCCCATTTTTTCGTGACCTCACCGATGAGTCGATCGACCTGCTTTTCATCCCGCACATCCGCGCCGAAGGGCTGGGCAATTCCACCCGCGTGACGAATGCCCGCGGCGACGGCCTCGGCTTTTTCCGCGCCGGCGAAATAGTTAACGGCGACCTTTGCGCCGCGATGTCCGAGCGATTGCGCCATTGCCGCGCCTAGGCCGCGGGATGCGCCGGTCACGAGTGCCACGCGATTTGCCAAATCCTTCTCGGGCAAATTACACCTCACCGCAGATAGAGACCTTGAGGCCCAGTTCCGCCATCGCGGCCGCCTTGGCGAATAGCGCTTTTCTTGCCTCCTTGGCGCTCGGGGCGTAGGCGACTTGTATGTGATTCGCCAGATGGCGGCCCATCATTTGATCGCGGGTGACGCCCTTGAGCACGGCGTGCATGATCGGCCAGACCGGCGTCGTCTGATTCAATCGGTCCTGCGTCTCGGCGTCGGGCAATCCGATTGCCTCGGCGAGCCCGATATCCATCCTAAGTTTTTCCCCTTTCACAAACACCCGGCTCCAGACGATGTGCCCACATTTGCTGATTCCCGCACAGGTGCCGCCGCCGAGACGGAAATACATCGGCGGCTGACGATAGCTGTGAGTGCCGGCCCATCCGCCGACAAAGTGTTTCGGGGGCGCGCCGCCGCTGATTTCAAAAACCCAGACATAGGCGTCGATCTCGGCTTCGTTGCCATCGACATCCTTGCCGGGGCCGGTGTAATGACGGCCCCACCGCAGATCGTGCAGCGTATTTTCGGGATCAAATCCAAGCTCGCGCCAAAGCTGATAGGTCACCAGCCCATCCAGCGCGGCGCACTCGTCTACTTCATTGAAATGCGGCAATGCCTCGCCGGCGTATAGTTCGCGCTGGGCGTCGGAGCTCTTTACCGGGGGGCGTTCGACGTTGTTCAGCGTTCCCTCGACGAGATCGCTCGCGGGACTCAGGTCTTTCAAGCCCTGCTGATATTGAATGCCAATCGTGTGACAGCCAAAATCGTCCGCGATGCGAAGGGCCGCGATATACATCCGGCATTGTTCCAGCACCTGGCGCTCGGTCAGGTCGTTTTCTTCGCCGGAGCCGAAATGGAAATTCACGCCATGTGCTTTGTACCAATCGAAAACCGCGCGGGCTTCGGGATCGCTGATCTGGGTCATCGCATAGTAGAGGGCGCTCTGGCTCAATCGCTCCTTGAACACGCCGGTCTGGTTAAGCAGCGCATCGGGAATGATCGCATTGAACATCCCCATGCAGCCTTCGTCGAATACGCCCATGATTGCCTTGTCGTTGCGAAGGCGATTGGCAAATCCAGCGCCGATTCTTTTCGCTTCCGACGGAATTTTCACGGACTTCAGCCGTTGAACGTGGCTGGTGTCATGTGAGACCTTCTGGCCCTTCATCCAGCGGCGAAGTTTTTTTTGAAATGCCGGGTCGCTCTCAAAATCCTCGCTCCAGAGGGTTGAATATTTGATGCCTGCCTTGGCCATTGAGCCGTTAAGGTTGAGCATGCCGACGAGTCCGGGCCAGGTGCCGCTCCAATTGGCGATGGTGAGGATAGGACCTTTGTGAAATTGCAGGCCGTGCAGGACATGGTGCGAATATTGCCAGACAGCCTCGGCGACGATGAGAGGGGCTTTGGGGGGAATGCCGCGAAATACTTCCATCCCATATTTCTGCGAATCGATGAAGCTGTGGCCGACCTCTTCGCGGTAGCCGTGGGCGCGCTTCACCGTGCCGCCGAGTCTTTCGATCGCGGCGATCAGGCTTTGCTCCATCTTCAATTGCTCGGATTCGCACTTGCGATTAGCAGAAACGCGTAAATCACCGCTAGCGATCAGGTAGATTGTGCTCATAAGGTCCGAGGAAGTTATCCCTTTTGCGGTGAGAATCAAACATTTAATGAGCCGATAGCGCGTCCTTGGATGCGCCGGGGCGTCGCATGAAAAATACGAGGGGAACAACCAGCACCGTTATCCATGCAAACATCTGGAACAGATCGAGATAAGAAAGGATGGCCGCCTGTTGCTGTACAAGGGCGTAAACCATCGCCAGCGCCCCGCGACCGCCGGTGAGATCGGCCGGCCCGAATGCTCCGCTCGCCTGGTGGAGCATGTCAGTAGCCAGCGGATTCAGCATGGTGATGTGGCCGACGAGGCCCGCCTGGTGGACCTGGATATGTCGGGCAAGCAGCGTTGTTACGAGCGCCACGCCAATGCTTGAGCCTTCATTTCGGATCAGGGAAAAGAGGCCGGATGCGTTGTTGGTTTCGGTCTTGGGGATAAAGCGGTAAGCGATGGTATTGATCGGCACAAACATCATGCCCGCGCCCAGTACCTGAACGATGCGCGGCCAGATCACGTCGGCCTGCGAAACCTGAAGATTCAGGCGGGACATCCATGCGGCGGCGGCGGCGGCGATCAAAAGTCCCAGGGCGATCATCTTCCGCGCATCCACGCCGCGCGACAGGAGCCAGCCGATGATCGGCATCTCCAGCATGGTCACGAGTCCCGCCGGCGAAAGGACCAATCCAGCCTTTGTTGCTGAATATCCCATCAGGGTCTGGAGCATTTGCGGGAGCAGCACCGTCGAGGCATAGAGCGTCGCGTAGACCGCGAAGCAGATGATGCTGCTGAGCATGAAATTTCGCTCGGCGAAGTGGCGGAGATTAACGATCGGCGATGCTTGCCGGAGTTCCCAGATCACGGCGACAATCAGGGCGCTGACGGCGATGAGGGATAATGTGACGATGAATTGCGAGCTGAACCAATCGGATTCCTGCCCCTTGTCCAGCACGATTTCGAGCGAGGCCAGCCCAATGGCGATCAGTCCCAGGCCGACGAAATCAAGGTGAAACGGCTTGGCTCGCCGGGCGGCGCGCTGGGCGATGAGGTAGGGCGGATCGCGTAGCACGATTTGCGTGAGCAATAGCGCCATCGCACCGACCGGGACGTTGAGATAGAAAATCCATCGCCAGGAATAGCTGTCGGTGATCCAGCCGCCGAGTGTGGGGCCGAGGACCGGGGCGACCAGGACCGCGATGGTGTAGACGGCCATTGCCATGCCGCGCTTGGCGACGGGAAATGTGTCGAGAAGAATTGCCTGAACGGATGGCTGAAGGCCCCCGCCGCCGATTCCCTGAAGGATGCGGAAGCAGATCAGCATCGGCAAACTGGTTGCCATCCCGCAGAGGGCGGAACTGAGCGTGAAGACCAGCACGCAGGTCATGTTGAACCGCTTGCGACCCATCAGAAGAGTCAGCCAGCCCGACAGCGGAAGAATCACCGCGTTGGCGACGAGATAGCTGGTGAGCACCCACGTCGCTTCGTCGATGGTCGCGGCCATCGACCCGGCAATGTGCGGCAGCGACAGATTCGCGATGCTCGTGTCGAGCACCTCCATGAATGTGGAGAGCGTCACCGTCAGCGCGATGATCCAAGGATTGAATTCCCGGTCCTCGTCGCGTTCCAGAGTGATCGGAATACCGCCAATGGCCGCGGTCATTGGCTCTGCGCTCCGGCATCGGCGTGAACGGCGCTAAGCAATCGCTTCCCGGCATCTGGTCCCTGGGGTTCCGCTCGAATATCCACCTCGGGATCGACGGACAATCCCGCGAAGAGCGGCGTCTCTTTCGGATTTGGCTCGGTTAACTCAATCCGAACCGGCAATCGCTGCACAACCTTTACGAAATTCCCGGTTGCATTCTCTGGCGGAAGGAGTGACATCACCGCGCCCGTGCCCGGGCTGAAACCAGCAACGCGGCCGTGAAAAACTTTGTCCGGATATGCGTCAACATAAAGCTCCACCTTCTGCCCGAGGCGCAAATCGGCCAATTGCGTTTCTTTGAAATTCGCGTCGATCCAGACATCCGCCAGCGGACGAATCGTCAGCAGCGGCTGTCCCACCGAAACGAATGCGCCGGGATTGACGTTTCGCCGGCTGACGTAACCCGCAAGCGGCGCGCGAATGTCCGTGTAGCCGAGTTCGAGCTGTGCCTGTTCGAGCGCTTTCTGGGCCGCGACGATTTCCGGCTGCAAATCCGGATGCGACCGATCGAAATGTTCGCCGCCGAGTGCCGCCCGCGCGGATTCCACCTGTGCCTTGGCTGCTTTGACGCTCGGGGAATTCTCAATCACGATTGAGTAATCCAAACCGGCGAAGCGTTCCTTCATCTCCTGAAGCTTGGCCAGGGACATCGGCGGCATATCCAATCCGAGTTGGGCGAATTCGCCCAGAAATGTTGAGAGAGCGTATTGCGTTCCGTTGAAATTCTGGGCCACGTCCGCCGGCACCGCGGCAGGATTGTTCGGATCGGCAACGATCCCCAGCAGCGCCCGGGTCTGTTCGAGCGTGGCTTGCGCCGATGCGAGCTGTGCCTGTGCCACCTGCAAGGCTGACTTTCGCTGATCGATGTCTTCCTGGCTGACGCTTTGCGGGCTGAGCTTTTCAACCCGGTCATATTCTTCCTGCGCGAGCCGGAGGTTGGCTTCTTTTTCGTGAAGGCTTGCGACATTTCCCTGCAAAGCGGACGTTTCGAATTTCACGAAATCCTGCACGGTGGCAACCAGATACCAATCGCCGCGAAGACTGGCGATCTTGGAGCGGACATCGGACCGCACGCGATCGAGCTGCGCATTGGCGACATCCAGTGCGGCCACTTCCTGGGCGACCGAAAGCTTGGCTCGCGCCAGTTCCGCCTGTCGCTGATCCACAGCAAGCTGGTATGGGGCCGAATCGATTCGCACCATCGGCGTGCCCGCTTCGACAAACTGGTTGTCATCGACGAACACTTGCTGAGCCACGCCGAGAACGCGCGAGCTGATATATGTCACGTGACCGTTCACGATCGCGTCGTCAGTTGAGACATGGTTCCACGCGTAAATCGCCCGCGGCACGGCGAGGATCAGGCCGACCCCCAGCACAATGGCCACCAGAGATAGGACGATCCAACGCCTGGACAATCGACGGCGCGGGGCCGGCATCACGCTGGTCGGCGCGGATGGCGTCAGATACGTCTCTCCCGCATCCCGACCCGACAGCGGCTTCACATCTTCGACAACTGTTGTTTCTTCGCTTTGCATGGTCTGTCCCGGTAAAACTTGAATCCCACCCTCAAACCACTTTCCGCTCGGCATCGCTCAGGATTCCGTTGAATACCACATCCAGAATGTCCTGGGCCTGGGCGTCGAACGGCTTGTCCCGGCCGGCAAAATGATTTGTGAACATCGTGCCGTACAGCACATCGCCGAGCACATCGAGCACCCGATCCACGGACATCTGGCGAATGCGTCCCTCGATCATCAGATCGGCCAGATGCTGCCGCCAGGGTCCGCGGCGGAGGTCGCGGTTCTGGAAATAAATCGGGCGGTGGCGACTCCTGAACTCGGCCCGCTCCTGAATGAATAGCTCGACCAGTTCCGGGTTCTTCTTGAAAAACTGGAGATAGGCGACCACGCCGGCGCGGATTTCCTCGATCTTGTCGGTCATGCCGCGCCGGGCGGATTCGATGTGCTGCTGCATCCGGCCGATCCCCCGCTCGACCGCGGCGAGAAACAATTTTTCCTTGGTCGGGAAGTAGCGGTAGACCGTCCCCTTGCTGATCTTCAGCGCGTCGGCAATCCACTGAACGTCCGTGTCGGTAAAGCCATGCTTAGCGAACAACTTGGCCGCCTCGGCGAGAATTGCCTCGCGCCGCCGCTGCTGGAGCGCTTCGTCCCTGGGTCTTCCAGGCTGTCGTTTTTCAACTACCATTTGGCCGCCTTGAATTAAATAACTGACGCGTCAGTCATATATTTAGTATCGGCTCAGCCCGATTGTCAACTTAATCCCGTGCATCGACCTCCTTTTTCGGGTAAAAAGTGCGTTCTTTGCCGTTAGTGATAGCTTGTTTCGAGATTTCCAAGGGCGGTGGAGTCCGCCTGAACCGTCCTGATTCGTTGGGACCAATGACTCCTGTCGGGCATCACCCGCCGGGAGCGCTATCAAGCAATGCCCCGGCGATACTAAAACGCCGGGGCTTTTTTGTTGGTCCCGCCGCGAAAGGAAATGGAATGAATCCGCTGATGATGTCTTTGCTGATCGGATTGGCCGGCTTCGTCGGCGCTATGGCGCGGTGGTTAGTCGGAAGACTCTTCGGTCAGTTCAATACTTATTTCCCGTTTGGGACGCTCGTCATCAATATCACTGGCAGCCTGTTTCTTGGCTGGTTTCTCACCCACGCCACCCGGCATCAGTTTTCCGACGCAACTCGCATCGCCATCGCTGTCGGATTCATCGGAACGTATACCACCTTCTCCACGTATATATTTGAATCGAACGCGCTGCTGGACGACGGCGCGATCATCAAGAGTTGCCTGAATCTCTTTGGAAGTCTGGCCCTGGGATTAGTGGCGGTTCGTCTGGGAATCTGGCTGGGTCGATTGACCTGAACCAAAACGCGTACAATGGAACATAAGTGAATTTTGCCCGCGAACAGGTTCTTCTGCGGATCTTTCTCCAAAGCGCCGATCGCGCGCCCTTCACGCCGAGTTATCAGCGGATCGTTCAGGAAGCCAGACGGCAAAAGCTCGCGGGCGCAACTGTTCTTCGCGGCATTCTTGGGGCGGGCTATCACGGCATCATCGAAAGAGCCCCGTTATCGCTCGTGCAGCACGAACCGATCATCGTGGAGATCGTGGACAGCGCCGAAAAAATCGCCGCGTTTATTCGCGGGCCACTGGACGAGATCATGGTCGGCGGCATGATTACGCTGGAACGGGCCGCCGTGATGATGTATCGCCATCGCGATCAGGAGAAATCCGAAAACCTCCAACTGGCTCCGGCAACGCAGCCTCTTTCAACTATCCCGCAAATCGAACCGGGAACTCATATGACCACTAACGACAATGGCGTTCTTCTTCGGGTATTCATTGGGGAATCCGATCGATTCAACAATCAGCCGCTTTATGAGGCGATCGTGCAGAAAACGCGGGAGCTTGGGCTTGCCGGCGCGACGGTACTGCGCGGCTCGGAGGGATTTGGCGCGCGCAGCGTGGTGCATAAGGCGGCGCTGCTTGAGATGTCTTCCGATCTGCCGATTGTCATTGAGATCGTGGATGGGCAGGACAACGTGAATCGTCTGTTGCCGCATCTGGAAGCGATGGTGGCGGAAGGGATGATCACCATGGAGTATGTGAAGATCCTGCTTTACCGTCATGGACGCGCGGGAACCTGTTAAGGAATCAATGACCGATCTCTGGAACGATGCAACGCTAGTCGATCCGCACGCGGTGACGGACAAACGCCGGCGCGTGCAGGGGATGTTCGCGGCTATTGCGCCCAGCTACGATTTGAATAATCGGCTGCATAGCGCATGGATGGATCAGAGCTGGCGGCGCAAGGCGGTGAAGCTCGCGGAACTCAAGCCATCTGATCGCGTTGTGGATGTCGCCTGTGGCACGGGCGATTTGACGCTGGCGTTTTTTGATGGCTTGCGCCGTATGCAGAGTGCGGCAAGTTCATCCCAGGTCATCGGCATCGACTTCACATATCAAATGCTTCCGCTGGCCATCGCGAAGTGGACGCGGGTTTCGACAGATCGACAAACTACGGCTCAAAGCGTTCGATTCATTAACGGCGATGCTCTGGCGCTGCCACTGCCCGACGCCTGTTGCGACGTCGTTTCAATTGCCTTTGGCATCCGCAACGTTGTCGATCCGGCGGCGGCCATCCGCGAGTTCTTCCGCATCCTGCGCCCGGGCGGCAGGTTGATCATTCTTGAGTTTTCATTGCCGACCCATTCGCTGCTTCGCGCGATGTACAACTTTTACTTCAGGCAGATTCTGCCGCGAACTGCGACATGGATCAGCGGGGATAAGACCGGGGCGTACCGATATCTTCCGCAATCCGTCAATACGTTCATCGGCCGTGAAACGATGATGGAAATGCTGGCGGGGGCGGGATTTCAGAGCGTGATGCAGAAGCCAATGACCTTCGGCATTTGCGTTTGTTATCGCGGAGTTCGGCCCTGACAGGTATCATTTGAGATATGGATTTAGTCACCGCCATCACCGGGGCCAGCGGCGCGCTTTACGCGCAGCGGTTTATTCAGGGTCTTGTCGCGGCTGGTGTGAAGGTCCATCTGATCGTCTCGCCACTCGGGCGACGGCTTTTGCATGATGAACTGGGGATGGAGACGGTCGATCTCACCGCGCTGGCGGGGACGGCCGAGCACACGGTCACGCTTTACAATTACAACGATGTCGGGGCGAAGCCGGCCAGCGGAAGTTTTTTGCATCAGGGGATGGTGATCGTGCCTTGCAGCAGCAATACGCTGGCGGAAGTTGCGCACGGGCTTGGGGACAATCTGATCTCCCGGGCCGCGGCGGTCACGCTCAAGGAGCGTCGGCGGCTGATCCTGGCTCATCGTGAGATGCCGCTGTCGCCTATCGATATCAATAATTACAAGATTCTCGGCGATGCCGGGGCAATTCTTGCGCCGACGAATCCGGGGTTTTATCTTAATCCGGAATCTGTCGGGGAGATCGTCGATTTCGTTGCGGGAAAATTGATGGACCTGCTTGGCGTGGCACATGCGCTGGATACGCGGTGGGATCCAAAGAATATCCGGCCGCCGAGCGGCGCCTCGGGCCAAACTCGCTGATGTAACCGTGACTTCCGCTAGCCATACAACCATGCCCCCCGCTGCTGCTCCGGCGACATTCGGCGGCAGACTGCGGGTCTTTGCCGACGACATCAAGATTCATCACACCGTCTTCGCGCTGCCATGGGCGATTCTGAGCGCGGCGATCGCGGGCCGGGCGTTTCCGGGATCGCTGACGGCTGGGAAGATCGGGCTGATTCTTGTGTGCATGGTGACGGCGCGGACGGTTGCCATGGCCGCCAATCGGATTATTGATTCGGAACTCGACGCGCGAAATCCGCGTACTGCCCGCCGGGCGTTGCCTTCGGGGTCGCTTTCGCGGCGATTTGTCGTTGCGATCCTAATGATCTGCTGCTGCGGATTTATTGCCGCGACGGCTGGGTTTGAAATTCTCTATCGCAATATCTGGCCGCTGCTGCTTTCGTTGCCAGTGCTGGCGTATCTGTGCGGGTATCCGTTCATGAAGCGATTCACGCGGCTATGTCATTATTATTTAGGCGTTGCGCTCGCGCTGGCGCCGGTGTGCGCGTGGGTCGCGGTGGTCGGGCGCGTGGATTGGCCGCCGCTCGTTATGTTCATCATCGTCGCAAGTTGGACGGCGGGGTTCGACATCATTTACGCGTGCCAGGATTTTTCCAGTGATCTGGAATGTGGCGTGTATTCGGTTCCGGCGAAGATCGGGATAGCCAAAGCTCTGCGGGTGAGCCGGCTAACGCATTTCATTGCGGCGGCGATGCTGATCGTGCTCGGGTTTGTCGTTCCGCAATTCGGGTTGCTCTATTTTATTGGCGCGGGGACGGCGATCGTGCTTCTCATCGTCGAGCAGAGCCTTGTCAAGCCGAATGATCTGTCCAAGGTGAACCTGTCGTTTTTCACAATCAATGGGATAATTAGCCTTTTGGTGGCGACATTGGGGATCATTGACCTGACGAGATGAAGCCTTACGAGCGGTGGATTATTGCTTCGGCGTATCAAATTGTGCTGGCCGTCTCCTTGCCGCATGACGGACGGAAAGAATTCGAACCACCTGCTGGGATTCAATTACGCGAAAAAAGATGAGATATGGCTTAACAACGATCGAGCGAACCGGATGCTTTAGTTTTTTGCTCTGATATTCGACGACGTTCCGATGCGGAAAGTCCTCCAACTTTTCGATGACATTAAGAATCCGGTCAACCATTCGGGCCGCATTCTGAGGAGAACTTATGCGGATATGTTCGTGAATTTCCTGTAGGTTAGCAGTTGCTTCGGGGGAGAGAATAAGATGAAACACCGGTGGCATGTCAACCGGCGGCCAATTTCTTTCGCATATCGGCAGCAAACTTTTTGAAGTCCACGCCTTGTCCGCCGTCGATTTGTTCCTCCGCACGATTGATGGCATTCACCGTGTCGTCATCCAACTCACGCATCTGTTCAAGCATCATTTGCTGAACGGCGGCTTCGACGGCGGCTTCGGGGGTCGGAAAATGACCGGCCTTCACTTGGTCGTCAATGAATTTTTCGAGTTCAGGCTTTTTAAGTTGGACCTGCATGCCCGGATTATACCATCAAATGCGGCCTTTCGCATGTGCATGCGGCGGGCTGGTTGACCCGTATCTCATTCCATATACTTACTTACCATGCCGTCCGAGTTGAAAGTAAACGATCCCGCCCTACAGCCGGTGGCGGACAGTTTGGCCGCGGGCCGGCGGCTTTCGGCTGAGGATGGGGCTGCGCTTTACGCCAGCCGGGACGTGCATGGCATTGGGCGGCTGGCAAATTATGTTCGGGAAAAACTGCACGGGGATAAGACGTTTTACAATCGCAATCGGCATATCAACTACACGAACGTCTGCGCGCTCTCCTGCAAATTCTGTTCGTTCTATCGCAAACGCGGCGAGGACGGGGCTTATGAGATGCCCGTTGAGCAGGTGATCGCGACGGCGGTTCGCGCGGCCGAGGCCGGGGCGACGGAAGTGCATATCGTCGGCGGGCTGCATCCCTGGCTGAAATTTGATTACTACCTGCAGATGCTCAGCGGCATTCGGCGCGAGTGTCCGCAATTGCATATCAAGGCGTTCACCGCGATTGAGATTATTCATCTGGGCCGGATCGCACATCTGGGTGTCCGCGAAGTACTGGCTGCTCTTCGGGAGGCAGGGCTCGGGAGTCTGCCGGGTGGCGGCGCGGAGATTTTTGACGATCGGGTTCATGATGAGGTATTCAAGGGAAAAGTTCGGGAGGACCGGTGGTTTGAGGTTCACCGATTCGCTCATGAACTNNTCGAATGCGACGATGCTCTATGGGCATGTTGAGACGCCGGCGCAGCGCATTGGGCACATGCTGAAACTGCGGCAACTGCAGGATGAATCGTTGGCGGCCATGCGATCATCGCCGGGGCGGGCTTGTTTTAATTGCGTGATACCGCTGAGCTTTATTCCGGAGAACAGCGAGCTTGGATTTTTGCCGGGGCCGACGGGATTGACGGATTTGAAGACGCTGGCGATCGCCCGGCTCATGATCGACAACATCGCTCATATCAAGGCATTTTGGATTATGCAGACCGTGGGGCTTTCGCAGATCGCGCTCGGCTGGGGCTGCGATGATCTGGATGGAACGGTCGTCTGGTACGACATCACCAAACGCGAAGGGGAAGGCGTGCATCAGGAACTGCACGTCGAAGATATCAAGCGGGTGATCCGCGAAGCGGGAAGAATTCCCGTGGAGCGCGATACGCTGTACGGCGAAGTGCGGCGAAATCCGAGCGATCAGGTTATCGCTGGGCCGCTTCAGCTTGCGTGAACTGATACGGATTCCACTTGAATNNTTTTTCTGTGGGATCCGTATGATTTGTATCTACGGCAGATGGTGGGCGACTTCTTCTTCGATATCCGATTCCGATTCATCACAAGACTGCTTGGCGTTAACGCGTTGCTTGCCCTTGTTTTCGTGCTCGCGGAGCATTCGGTCGCGAATTCCACACATGACTTTATCGACCGCGGCTGGGATGGCGACGGCTATGCTCAGAGAGAGTCGCGACAAGGCTTTGGGCCAGACTTCGCCGCGCGGTTTTTCGATTGCCCGCACCATGCTTGCAGCTACCGCATCCG
Organism: Phycisphaerales bacterium; assembly: GCA_003153655.1. GTDB lineage: Bacteria > Planctomycetota > Phycisphaerae > Tepidisphaerales > Tepidisphaeraceae > PALSA-1353. Next base: position 10,105 of record PMAK01000258.1, on the reverse strand, counting down.
GGGATTGTTTGCTTCCCTCGGCAAGTGCCGCGGGATCCATGCCGCTTAGATCATTGGCGGTTGAGAAAAATTCCGTCTGGCATCGAACCGGATGCACACTAGTGACCGCAATGGCAAATGGCTTTAGTTCGATCCGCAAACCTTCGGCGAGACTGAGTTGGGCGGCCTTTGTCGCAGCGTAGGTGCTGAAATATGGGAGGCCCCGTCGGGCGCAGGCGCTGGAAACGATCATGAGCTGTCCGCGGAATCCGTCTCGCGGCTCCTGGCGTTTCATGGCTGTGACAGCCTTGCGGCAGCATTCGATCGTGCCGAACAGGTTGGTATCAAATATCTGCCGAACGTCTTCTTCACTCATGGCGTCGAACGGACGGGCGAAGCCATAACCCGCGTTGCAGACAATCGTGTCGAGTCGGCCGAATTTTTCGAGGGCGGTGGCGATGATGCGGTGGCAATCTTCAGGGCGTGACACATCAGCGGCGATGCAATGATGTTTGCCGGGGAGATCGCGGGCGAGTTCTTCAAGCCGATCGAGACGCCTGGCAGCGAGAATCAGGCGACCCCCGCGGCCGGCCAAATCGGTTGCCAGCGCCCGGCCGATGCCGGAACTAGCCCCGGTGATGACTGTGACCATGTCTTGCAAGCTTCGGCGCATGATTTCGATTGTACCTTCTATATCCGATTCTGTGGATTCCTAATCTTTTTCATATGCGGAGCGACAGAGAATACCTAAAATCATCCGCCATGTTCACCGGAATCGTGGAAAAAACAGCGCGGGTTGCGGGCGTTTCTGATGGCCCGAGCTTTCGGCGATTGACCTTATCCGTAAATATACTGGACGGGCGGCTGGGGGAGAGCATCGCAGTCAACGGCTGTTGCCTGACTTTGGCGGAGATGTCGCCCGGAAAAGCGGCCTTTGATGTGGTGAAGGAAACGCTGGACCGCACGAACCTGGGTTTGCTGACAATCGGCAGTCATGTGAATATTGAGCGTTCATTAAGAATTGGTGACCGCCTTGACGGGCATTTCGTGCAGGGGCACATCGACGGCCGGGCGATATTGAACAAGATTCAGTCGGGTAATGATGAATGGCGATTCACGATTGAAGCGCCGTTTGATCTGGCGAAGTATCTCGTGCCAAAGGGCTCAGTGACGCTGGATGGGGTGAGCCTGACGATTGCGAACGTCAGCGAAAATGTGTTTGAGGTGGTACTGATTCCAACAACGCTGCGGCTGACGACTCTCGGAGAGCTTGCGGCGGGTTGGCCGCTGAATTTGGAGGCCGACATTCTGAGCAAGACAATGGTATCGTGGCTGGAGATACACCCGAGAGGTTGAAGACTGCCATGAATCCACTTAGACAATTGCACGAACAGGCCGAGGCGGAGTTTCAGCAATATGGGGAGATGGAGATCGTTTGCACCTTTGGGGAGCCGCAGGCGGAATATGCGGCGATTCATAAGGGGTGCGCATTGATTGATTTGCCGCAGCGCGGAATTTTGGAAGCGACGGGGCCGGATCGGATCGATTTTCTCAATCGATTTTTGACCAATGAACTGATTGCGAAGGACTCGAAGAAGCCGCTGGCGGTCGGGACTGGGGCGTATGCTTTTCTGTTGAATAACAAGGGGCGGATTGTCGCGGATGTGAATGTGCTGGAGTGCGGGGATCGAACGTTGCTGGAAACCGATGCGCGGAATTTAGCGGCGCTTCGGGACGTTTTGGAAAAGCATGTCTTTTCCGAGAAAGTAAAGTTTGAAAACCTTGTGGAGAGGAGTCATCAGATTTCGCTGCATGGGCCAAAGGCGGCGGATATTCTTCGGCAGATGGCGCCTGGGTGGACTGAATTGGCAGCGCTTGGATCGGCAGCCGGGAAAATCGGCGACGTTGACGTGGTGATCTGGCGGGACGATCCGTGCGGCATGCCGGGGTATTCCATCGTCATTCCCACGGAAGCCGCCGGCAAAGTGTGGATGCAAATCATCGCATCCTTTTCCAGCGGAGAGCCGGGGAAGCGCGCCGTGCGGCCGGCGGGATGGGCGGTTTTTAACACGGTACGGATCGAAGCGGGACGGGCGATGTTTGGAATTGATTTTGACGATACGGTGTTGCCGGCGGAGACGGGGCAACTGCAGCGGGCCGTCAGTTTTACCAAGGGTTGTTATCTCGGTCAGGAAATCGTGGCGCGGATGCACGCGCGGGGGCAGGTGGCGCGGCAGATTGTGGGAATCAAAATGGCGGAGGACGCCCTGCCGCTCGCGGGCGCACCGATTTTGGATGAGCAGCAGAACCAGATCGGCGGCGTGACGAGCAGCACGATTTCGCCGGTATTGTCGAACGCAGCGATTGGTCTTGCGATGGTGAAGGCTGCGTTTGCCAAACCGGGGACGACGCTGCGAATCGCGGCGGAGGGAGCGATTCGCCCGGCAACCGTCGTGGAGCTACCGTTTGTGAAGAATCGGTTGAACAATCAGGAATAACTAAAGGGCAAAGATATGAGTCATTCACCATTTCGTGTTGAGCCGGGCAAGAAAGTGAATTTGTCGCACTGGCCGACCGATGAGACCAGCCCGTTCAAGGACAAGGACCAGGCCAAGCCGACGATCAAGAAGAACCTGGAGCGGCTGATCGAGTTGCAGGAATTGCTATACGCATCGGCGAGCCATTCGGTGCTGATCGTTCTTCAGGCGATGGACGCCGGGGGAAAAGACGGCGCGATCGAACATGTATTCAGCGGCGTGAATCCGCAGGGATGTAACGTCACTAGTTTCAAGGTTCCGAGCCATCTGGAGAAGGCCCATGACTTTCTCTGGAGACATCATCTTGCTTGCCCGCCGAAGGGAATGATGGAGATTTTCAATCGGTCTCATTACGAAAGCGTTCTGGTGGAGCGCGTGCATAAACTTGTGCCGAAGGAAGTGTGGTCGCGGCGATATGATCAGATCAATGATTTTGAGCGCATGCTGACGGCGGAAAATACGCTGGTGCTCAAGTTCTTTTTGCATATCTCCAAAGCCGAGCAGAAAAAGCGGCTGGAAGCGCGGCTCGAAGACAAAACCAAGCACTGGAAATTTGATCCGAACGATCTCACGGAGCGAAAGAAATGGGATGAATATACCGGGGCGTTTGAGGATGCGCTGCAGAATTGTTCGACGGAGGAAGCGCCGTGGTATGTCGTGCCATCGGATCATAAGTGGTTCAGGAATTGGGTGCTATCCGACACGATCGTACGGGCGATGGAGAAGTTGAATTTGAAGTATCCCCCGGCGGCTGAGGGGCTGGATGATATCAAGATACACTAGGGAGATTCAGGCGGCTTCGGCTTGGGGGGGACGGCGTGTGCGGGAGGCCTGATCGCGGGCGGTGCGCCAATCGCCGACATCGCGGGAAGAGCTTTCCTCTTCTTCGGCGATCAGGTCTTCGTCCGGCAGATCGTTGTCTGGCGCGATGGGTTCGGTGTAATCGCCGGCGGGTTGGAATGTCAGGGCTTGCAATTCATCGTTGCTGATGTCGGGTTCGATAACTCGGGGACGCGGCGTGGTTCGGGGGAAGCCGATGCCGGCCATGTCCACGAAGAGGAATTGGCCGTCTACGTAAGATGGAATTGAGCCGTTGGCGATTCCGTCCAGGACGTGATCGACGCTGACCCCCCAGATCTCAGCGGCTACTCCAGGGGCTACCCACGATGACATTGCTGCGCCTCCAAAACGACAAATGTGACATCGGCTGAAAACATGAGCGACTATAGATAACTATGCGTCGTCCGGTAACTGCCGCAAAACGCCGAGGGGCAATTCGTCAGACGAAGAAATAGACATAGGCGGCAAACGAAGTGGCGGCCAGACCCGCCGCGACCGCGAAGCTCCAGAGGAACATCCGCCGGCGGAGGGCGAGGGAGAGCGTCGCGATGGTTACGCCGGTTTGAGCGGCGAGCATGACGTAGAAGAATTCCTTGCTCCGCAGGCGATGCCGCTCGGACAAAAAACTCTCCTTTCGCACACGGACCTCGTAGAGCTGAGCCAGGACCTGATTGTAGCGGGCGTCGCGATCGTAACGGGTTGCATTGAACCGCAGGCTGGCGACGCTGAAGGCGGAATTCAATTGTGCTGCTAGTTCGCTGACAGATACGGCGGATTTGTCGAAGACATTGCCAGGGGTCTGATCGTATACCCAGCGCGCGGTGCGGCCGAACTCGGCGGTGTTGCCCGAAATCTCCGCAAAGATCGCCCCGAAGCGGCCGATCTCCTGCTGCGCGCGGGCGACGGCGTTGTCGAACGCAACGGCATTGTCGTTCGCGATTGTCACCGCTTGATCGAGGCGAGGCTCTTCGATTTGACCGGCCTGGCGCTCCAGATCGGCTTCGGGGGCGCGTGAATCGACGGCTCGAATCGAGGCTGTTATTGCGGGGTCGTCAATCGTCTCCTCCTGAATTTTTGGCACGTCACCTCGGAAAAAGCTCGCCATATTTTCCGCGGCAGTCGGCTGGGTGGTGGCCTGATCGAGTTCCTTTATAAGATAGACGACGCGGTCCGTGCTGCCCGTCAGTTGCTTGGCGACGCTGGGTTCGGTGGCGGCAGAATAAGACGCATCCACGGTTTCGATAATCGCACGCTTCATCTGATCGATCAGATGCTCTCCGGCAGCTCGCAAACTCTGCGGATCAAGCGGCGTTGGATGGGTGAGGTTTTGAAGAATCTGGATTGACGTGTTGCATTGCTCTTCGCGCAATCGCTTGGCCTGGAAGAAGCCCCACTGATCGGAGACTTTCGACTGCATCTGCGCGGCGATGGATCGGTAATATTGGGCCGCGCTCATCTCGCTGGAAGAAATGCCGGCCAGCACGGTGGCGAGGACCGCCAGCACGACCGGCGTGTAAATGATGATGTTTTCGCGGAAGGATCTTTGCTGGCCCGGCTCACCGGCGTCTGATGGAATGGACGTCAATTTGGCCATGATTCACCTGATGTTTGTTCGGTCCGGGCCGCGATATTCGCAGGAAGAGGTACAGGTTTCGCGAACGATTATGGCCGAAAGCTGCGGCAATGCCGGCTTCAATTGATCGTGAATCCAGACTGCGAGGATTTCGCTGGTTGGGTTGGCGAGGCCTTCGATTTCATTCAGAAGGTAATGATCGAGTCGTCGGACAATGGGCTCGGCCGCCTTTTGGATGTCGCCGTAGTCGATGAGAAATCCTTTTGCGGGATCGACATCTCCCTCCACGATCACGTCGAAATGAAAGGAATGTCCGTGCAGGNNTATCCGGGAACATCGGCAGATGGTGCGCGGCCTCGAAGTGGAAAGATTTGGATAGACGGACAAACATCGGGCCGGCATTCTAGTCGGCTGGTGCGATGTGTTCCAACGATCCTAGTCCAGCCAGTCTTTGTCCTTCAGGCGCTGGGGGACGTATTCTTCGGTGACGTAGCTGATGTCTTTGGTGATGAGGGATTCGACTTCCATCTTGAAGCCGTTGGCGAGCATTTGCTGGATTTCTTTTTGCCAGGCTTTGTTTTCCTTGAACCAGGGATAGTTTGCGATTTCGCCGGCTCGCTTTTTGTCGTTTTCGTTTAGTTCGACCTGTACATCATCGGTGAGCTTGCACTGGACATAGTCTTTGGCACGGATGCCGAGGAATGTTGCGGTGGGGATCGCGAGGCGTTCGCTTTCGAATGCGAGACTGATTGAGCCTTGTTTGATGACGCTATAGATGTAGTGTCCCCATGGGTCACAATCGAGGAGGCAGATGATGGGGAGCTTCATCTCGCTGCTGAATCGCTGGAGGAGGCGACGCACGCCGCGCGGTGGCTGACCGCCGCCGTGGGTCAGGATGCAATTGTGCGTTTCCCAAAAGCGATCTTCGTTGAATCGATTCCAGACGGTTCCTTTTTCGACGTGCAGGACGAAGTCGGCGTCGATTTTTTTGAATTGGATGATGTCGGCTTCGGTGATGCTGGGAATGGCGTATCCCCCGCTGCCCATCCGGCGGCAATCGATCTCATCGCCCTTATCGATGATGGTGATGTTGCCGACCATTGCGCCGCGGTTCTCCGCGAAGATATGAAGATCCTCGCGGAGGGTACCGAGCGCGACCTCGAGGTCTTCGAGGATGCCGTCGGATTCGTCCTGGGCCTGGAAGGTTTTTTCGCCCTTGGTTCCCTGGATGGTGTGCAAACCCTTGTAGAACATTCCGCGGAGGCTCAGGGTCTTCTCGGCGGCGATCAGTTCCTTGATGCTGTTGCCATGCAGAAGGGTCTGCATGAATTGCTTGGCCTGATTCAGGTTGAATAGTTCGCGGCTGGCCTTGGCGTCGCCCATTTGGAGGATGCGGCGCTTTTTGTTCCAAATGGTGTTGGAGCGCGTCCGGGCGGGGATGGCGACGGTGATGTCGCGGCCCTTGAAGGCGTCGGTGGAGACGTCGTCGGCTAAATTGACGATCTTGCCGAGGGTGACTTTGTCGCGCTCACGCATTCGCTTGCTGTTTGCAGGGCTGGTTTTTTTCTTTGCCATCGTGATCTTCTCCGCTTATGCGCGAGTCCTTTCTTTCAAAGATCGGCTTCGGTAAGACCGGCTTGCTTCAGCAAATGTCGCAGCAATCCGGTTTTCAATGGGCGATTTGAATGAATTGGAATTGATAATCGCACAATGCTTCCGACGCATCCGTAAATGTGATGACTGCCATTGACGCGAAGGAGCGACCATCCGTGTTGTTCGACCAAGCGCGCCATCTCCTTGCCGGACAGTTGCTTCATATCGCGATCTCAAGCACGCGTCCGGCATCAGTGGACTTTGGCTCCTCAAGGTCAACACTCAGACATCCTTCAATCGCTTCATAAAGATTCTGAAGCAACTCCTCGAAGGTATCGCCCTGTGTTGCACAGCCCGGAATGGATGGAACTTCGGCCCAGAAGCCGCCTTCCTCCGCATCATGAATGACTACTTTGATTTTCATATCTAAATTATATCAGGTGAATGATGGTTTGTTGCCCGAAAGTTCAAAACAACCCTTCATCGGCTATCGGCCGTTTCCGAGACTTTTTAGGCTTTGAAAGGTTGACAAGATCGCCCTGCTCGGCGGATTCTTCGGCTGGCGCTGCGGCTTCGGCGAGGTGAGCCGCCCTGCTTTGGACCATGACTACGCCCTCATCGTCCTTCAGTTCTTCGGTCTCGTCTTTCTGAACTATGCGGCCTTCTTCGTCTAATTGCGCATCGGCGATTGCGGTTCGCTTGCGGGCTTCGAACAGAAGTTTTTCGTACAGCTTTTTGGCATCGGTGCCGTTGATCGCGTGGATGGCTTTGCTGATCTCGCCGATGTAGCGCTCGAAGACATCGCGGCGGGCGGCCTGGCGCTGCATTTTCTGGCGCTTGCGTAGATATGCGCCGAGCTTGCGGCCGCATTCCATCAGGGCGAGCTTCNNGTGTAGTCGGCGATGGCTTCCTTGGATTCGCTGGTGAAGGGAACCCAGACGCTGGCCATGTGGATCATGATGACGAGCGGGCCGATGGGGACACTGCCGCGGGGTTGGGAGAGGTTGTAATTTCTCCAGCCGGTTTCCGCGATGGCTTTGAAACTGCTACACGCGCTTTGCTGGAAGAGGAGCGGGACGCGGTTTGCGAAGCGAATGACGCGGGCGGAATCATCGGCTCGGAGTTCGCCGCCGAAGGCGATGGCTGCTTCGATCTGGAACGGGCGGCCGCGATAGACTTCGGGCTCGCGGCTGCTGGCGGCGTAAAATTCGGCCTTGACGCCTTTGAGCATACCGGCCAGAAGCTGGCGCACGCCGATGGGGGCGAGGCAATCTGTTGGCGGAGCGGGAAGCCGGGCCTCCTGAAATTCCTTGAAGAGTTTTTCGACCTGATGGGGTTCGAGATCGCCGACTTTTGTGCGGCTGTGAACGCCGATGGCTTTGCAGAAATCGCTCGCCTTGCCGGAGCTGATCCGGCAGAACATTTCCTGAAGGAAGTTGAAGAGGGTTCCGCCGCCTTTGTTGGAATCTTCGTAATCCTTGAGCATTTGGATGAGTATTCCGAGCTCGATTCCCTTTGGGTGCGGCTGGATTTCGTTGGTTTCGGGCGGAAGTTGTTCGGTTCCGCGGGGGAAGAATATGACGCCGTCTTTTTCGGTGGTCGCGAGGGTGGGATCGACGCCGGCTGGTGCGATGTCGGCCAATTGCTCGGGGGTTGCGGGGGCGGCGTCCTTGGCTGCACTCGTCAGCGGTAGTTCTTCCTGCTCATCGGCGCTTACTCGCGTGGGCGGGACGAATGTGATGCGGGCATGCGGATTGGCGATGGCGCAGAGTTCGAGGAATTCATCGACACTGCCGCGGCCTTTTTGGTATCGGCCTTCCAGTTCGATGCTGACGCTGGTGCCGGTGATGAAATCTTCGGAATTCAGGAAGGCGGCATCACGTGTGCCGGCACTGAGTTTTTTGAATCGTTCGGGCGGGAAATCGGCTGTCTCTTTGTCGTGCGTGACTTCGGCGCGATTGGTTTTGGTGTTCATCGCCAGCTCGATGTGGTGAGCGGGCTTTTTCGCGTGGGGACGGGTGTGGATCACCATGGGTTTGCCGGTGGTGATGAGGCCGTACATTCCGGCGGCGCTGATGCCGATGCCTTGCTGGCCGCGGCTCATTTTGAGGCGATGGAATTTGCTGCCGTAGAGGAGACGGCCGAAGACGTTCTCGACCTGCTTGCGGACGATGCCGGGGCCGTTGTCGATGACTGAGACGCGGTAGCGGGATTGTTTGGCTGTTGCCGGGCGGTCGGGTTGGAGGTCTTCGATGATGACGGTGACGTTTGGCAGAATGCCGGCTTCCTCGCAGGCATCGAGGGAATTGTCGACCGCTTCTTTGACGGTGGTCAGGAGGGCTTTGCGCGGATTATCGAAGCCGAGGAGATGGCGATTTTTGGCGAAGAACTCGCTGACGGAGATATCCTTCTGCTTGGTCGCCATGGTCTCGGCGGTTTCGCGGCGGACGGTTTTTATGGGACGAGAGGAGTGCTGGGGGGATGGCATTTTTGTGGGCGGCTCCTCCAGCGCTACAGGCTTGGCATCGAACAGATCGTTAGCATCGCGATCCAGGGATTGTGGTGGCATTGCTTTGGTCCTCCTTGCCGTGGCGCATCGTTTACCCGGTTATCGGCACAACGATGTGCGTTGCTCCAGCAACCGTGTTAGGGGAGTGTATGGAGAAAACGTTGGCGCGTCCAGAATTAGAAACGGACGAATTAGAAGATAATATTCGTTGCAGTGTTTGTGACGATCGAGCTCAGGGGCTCGAATATAACAATCGCTGCCGCCGACAGAGCCGCTGGCTCGCCCGATTAAATTTGTGCGGGCCTTTTGCAGCCGAAGAGAAAAGATTGCTGCCTATGACTTCTTCACAGGCTTGTTGCGAGTTGCTCGAGGATTGCCGCCAGGCGATATCCGGCGAGGGCGACCTGTGTGTCGGCTGCCGCCAGGGCTTGCTCGGCGTAGTGATCCGGAAGGGCCGGGATGGAATTGGGATCGGCAACGCCTTCGGCTTTGGTTGCATGCGGGAGCGTGCCGTTCTGGTAGACGGCCCGCTTGGCTATTTCAAAGCTTTCCTTCGCCCAATCGACTACTGAGAGATCCGCTGCCTGATCTTTGAATTGCGCGATCGGATGTTCGGCTTCGATTCGATCGGCGGCTTTCCGAATATTGTTCGGGTCGAGCGACAAACCCTCAACGTCATCCCAGTACGTGTGCAGCGGAATGATTACGTTTTCTCCGTTGCGAACCAGCACCAGGTTTCCGCCCTGGTCGCCTTGCGGGTATTCCTTTGAAAACCAACTCGTGGCATGCAGTGGCTGATGAATGTCGCCGACCAGATGCTCCACCCAGCAGAGATCGATTGCCTTGCGATCCTTTGGCATTTGCGGATCTCTTAGCTGAGCGAGCATCTTATCCATCGCCTGCAATAGATTGATCGGCTCGCTGTGGCCATCCCACTGAACCACCGGCTGCGGGCCGTGCGCGCCGTCCTGATCGAACGGGAAATCGACGTAGTGCCATTTGGAATGTTGTTCGGTGTGGCTCAGCGGGTTTGTGAGAAAACGAACCATGTCGGGCCACGTGGCTGCTCGCAGG
>PMAK01000178.1 GCA_003153655.1 Phycisphaerales bacterium | reverse complement strand
CCCCCGGAAATGGGACATTCTGAGGCACAATGGGGCTTTTGCTTAAGCCAAAATCAAACAGCCATGGGGTGCTCGCCGCGTTCCACCCTATAATGTGGCCAAAGGAGTTTGAGATTGCTTCTGCCGATTGTTGAAACCTCGCGGCCGCGATTCAGCGACATCGCCACCGGACCGGCCAGCATCTCTTCCGTCCGCGTTCTTCGGATCAGCATTACCGATCGATGCAATTATCGCTGCGTCTACTGCATGCCGGAGGATGGCGTATCTTGGCTGCCCAAAGAGGAGATTCTCACCTTCGAGGAAATTACCCAGGTCGTGCGGGCCGCGACGCAAATCCATGGCATTCGCAGATTCAAACTCACCGGCGGCGAGCCGACCGTTCGAGCCGGGCTGATCGATCTGGTCGCCATGCTGAAACGCGTCGATGGCGTGGAAGATCTTTCGCTGACCACCAATGGGCAGCGACTGGCCGATCTGGCCCGCCCGCTCCGCGATGCGGGGCTTGATCGGCTCACCATCAGCATCGATAGCCTTGATCCCGATAAATTCCGCCGGATCACCCGAACCGGCGATTTGGCTGCGGTGCTCATCGGCCTGGACCGCGCGGAGCAAGCTGGATTTGGCTCCATCAAGATCAATTGCGTCACCATGCGGGGCATCAACGACGACGAACTGGCCAACTTCGCCCGCCTGACGCTGCGGCGGAAAGTCACGGTGCGGTTCATCGAATATATGCCGCTCGGCGACGCTGCCCTGCTCAACCACGTGGATGACCATTTCCATCCCGGCCCCGCGGCCGGATGCGGCGGCCAAAACCGCGGCGATGATGCCCTTCTTCCCGAATCCGAGGCTCGCGACCTCATCGAGCGCGAGCTTGGACCCCTGCTGCCGGTCGATCGCCAATCAGAGCCCGGCGTCGGCCCGGCGAGCGTCTGGCAACTCGCCGACGGCAAACCGCTTGGCCGCATCGGATTCATCAGCGCGATGTCCGCGCCGTTTTGTGCAACCTGTAATCGCCTGCGACTCACGGCCGATGGATTGCTCCGAGCCTGCCTTTTCGACGGCGGCGAAATCGATATCAAAACGATCCTGCGCAACAGCAATGAGAGCCTCGACGCCCTCGCGCATGCAATGACCGAATGTGTCCGGCTTAAGCCAACTGTGCATTCAGGCCACGGGGGAAAACAGATGAGCAGAATCGGCGGATAAGAAGTCATTTGCTGCGGAATTTTGCGAATGACAAGCGGCAAGTGACAAATGACGACCAACAAATGACAATCCCTCATCTCAATGGCCAACAAGCCGCGCAACGATTTTTTCGATCGCCTGGTCTATCTGGGTCTTCGCGTCACCTCCATGGCGATGCACTGGTTTCCCGTCAACACAAACCTCAGAACCGCCCGGCTGATCGGCTCGGTCTGGTATCGAATTGATCGCAAGCACCGCGCTCGCGCGATTGCCAATATCCAACGCAGCTTTCCCCACTTCACCGAGGCACAGTGCGATTGCGTCGCGGAAAAGGGCCTGCAAAACATGTTTATGCTCGGCGTCGAAGTGCTGCACACGACACGCCTCGTCCGCATCGACACGTGGCGGAAATATGTCGAGCTCGACAACTTCCGCCAGCCGCTGGAACTGCTCATGACCCGCAAACAGGGCGCGATCATGCTTACGGGCCACTACGGCAATTGGGAAATTCTCGGCTATGTTCTGGCGACGCTGGGATTTGAAAGCACCGCCGTGGCCCGACCGCTGGACAACCCTTACCTCAACGACTGGGTCTTCGGCGTCCGCAGACGCCAGGGGCAGAAGATCGTCGGAAAAAAAGGAGCAACCGCGGAAATCTCTCAGTTGCTCGCCGAGGGCGGCGTCATCGGATTCGTCGCTGACCAGAACGCCGGCAGCAAGGGACTCTTCGTCGATTTCTTCGGTCGGAAAGCCAGCACATACAAATCAATTGGCTTGCTCGCAATGAAGTATGATGTGCCTGTTGTAATTGGTTATGCTCGCCGGATCGACGGCAAGTTCCGGTTCGTTCTCGGCACGCAGGACATCATCTGGCCCAAGGATTGGAAGGATCAACCCGATCCCCTGCGATATATCACGCAGCGGTACACCAAAGCTATCGAAGGGTTTATTTCCGATGATCCGAGCCAATATTTGTGGGCCCATCGGCGATGGAAGACGCGGCCCAAGGGTGAGCAACCGCTCAAATATGATTGAGGATTTTAGATGAAGCGTAAGATTCCTATTTTGATTTTAATTCTTGCCGTCGTCGCCGGGGGCATTTATTACGCCACCGCGCGCCAATCGAACGAAATCGTTTTAACCGGCATAGTGACGACGGATGAAGTAATTGTCAGCCCGGAAATTCAGGGCCGCTTGCAGCAATTGCTCGTCAAGGAAGGTGACGCGGTTAACAAGGGTGAATTGCTTGCCGTCCTTCAACCCCAGGAACAACAGGCCGACGTGGCCTATTACGCAAGCAGCCAGCAGCAGATGGCCGCTCAGGTCACGCAAGCCGAAGCCGATTTGGAAATCGCGCGGCTGACTTACGATCGCGACGAGCCGCTATACAAACAAAAGGCCGTCTCGGCCCAGGAGTATGACCAGGCGCGAACAACTGTGGAAGCTGCCAAAGCACGCGTTGAATCAGTGAAAAAACAGACCGAAGCCGCTGGATCCCAAAAGGAGAAGGCGACGGTCCAATTGGGTTACACCAGGATTTTCGCGCCAATCGACGGCGTCGTGGACACGCGCGCCGCGCTGCAGGGCGAAGTCGTGAATCCCGGCCAGCCGATCGTCACGCTCATCAACCTGGATGATCTTTGGGTGAGAGCCGATGTCGAGGAGACGTATATTGACCGCATCCATCTCGGCGACAAACTCCAGGTAAAGCTGCCATCCGGCGCGGTGCGTGAAGGCACCCTATTTTATCGCAGCGTTGACGCCGATTACGCCACGCAGCGCGATGTGAGCCGCACCAAACGCGACATCAGGACGTTCGAGATCCGCCTGCGTTGCGATAATAAAGACCGCAGTCTCGCAGTGGGAATGACGGCTTATGTGACGCTGCCGCTGGAACAACACTGATTCATGTTGGCGTGATTCATGCAGGACATCGAAGTTGAAAATCTGACCAAGCGTTTCGGCGATTTTACGGCCGTGGATGGGCTGAATTTCTCCGTCGCGCACGGCGAAGTATTTGGATTGCTCGGACCCAACGGCGCCGGAAAATCCACGCTGATTCGCATGCTCACGACGCTTGTGCCGCCGACTTCCGGCACGGCGCGCGTCAATGGCTTTGACGTCGTCCGTGCGGCCAACGATGTGCGCCAGTCCATCGGCGTCATCCCTCAGGCGATGACGTCCGACCTTGACCTGAGCGCTGAAGAAAACATGAGCATCTTCGCCAAGCTCTACGGCATACCGCGCGAAAAGCGGGTGCGGACAATCAAACAACTGCTCAAGGAAGTCGATCTCGAACAATGGGCGGACAAGCCGGTGAAAATGTTCTCCGGCGGAATGCGGCGCCGGTTGGAAATCGCGCGGGGATTGGTGCACGAACCAAAGCTCTTTTTCCTCGACGAACCCACGACCGGATTGGACCCCGTTTCGCGCGTGGCCGTCTGGGAAATGCTCACGCGCCTGAAACGCGAGCGCGATCTGACGATTCTGGTCACAACGCACTACATGGACGAGGCCGACAAACTTTGCGACCGCATCGCGATCGTGGATCACGGAAAGCTCGTCGCGCTCGATTCGCCGCTGAAACTAAAGACCTCTATTCCGGGAAAGAACAGCCTGGAGGTCAGTTTTTCATCCGTTCCGCCGAATTGGATGGAGACATTGAAATCACTGCCTGACGTAGTCGACGTTAAGGCGGACGAAAATGTTTACCGGATCTCCTCGCACAACGGCCCGCGCACCACGGTCGCATTGATGGAGGCCGCACGGACCGCGAACGCGACGGTGAAATCGCTCTCCGTGCAGAGCACGAGTCTCGACGATGTTTTTGTGCATTACACCGGCCATCAATTGCGGGATGCGCTGCAAGCGGCGTCCGGTATTAACAGTCCATTCCTGCTTCAGCGAAAGTGAAGAAGTTCTATGCATCGAGTTTGGGCCATCATTGAGCGTGATTTGCGGCGGTTTCGGCGCAGTCCGGTTTTGGTCATCGTTTCAATCATCATGCCGCTGGTTCAGCTGGTGGTGCTTGGCTACGCGTTTGGCGGAAAAATCAAAAATCTCCGCGTAGGATTCGTGGACGAAGACAAAGGCGTACCGGCTGTGAAAGTGCGGGAAATGTGTCAGGCCGTTGCCGCCAATGCAGCCACGTTCGATACGATTTCCTATAGCGACAAGGCAACCGCGCTGCATGATTTGCGGAATGGCAAAATTAACGGTGTCCTGAATATACCGCCACAATTCTCACGTAAGGTTTTGGCCGGGGCGAACCCGCGTATCGCGCTGGCGGAGGACACCACGGACCAGTTTTCCGCCTCCGCACTCGAAGGCAGCCTGGATTCCATGCTCGTGGCATACAACGCGCCCGCTGTTAACCCGCGCGAGACCGCCGATGTATCGCTGTCCGTTGTCGAGGTTTATCCCTACGTTCCGTACATCCAGTTCCTGCTGCCCGGCACAATCGTGCTGTCGATCTTTGTTTCGGCAATGATCGGCGGCGGGATCATTTTCATAGACGACAAGGCGCGCGGGCTGCACGAAGGATATCTTGTCACGCCTATCCGAAAATTTGAATTGATTCTGGGATTCACGCTCGCAGGCGCGGCCAAGGCCATCATCGCCGGGATTGTTTTGATTACTGTCGGGTCGCTCATCGCGGGGATTCCCGATCCGCTTAACCCCCTGCGAATGGTCAAGATGCTATTGCTCGTGGTGGCGACCTCAATGGCGCTCATCAGCATGATGTTCCTGATCATGGTGCGCGTCAGCGATCCACTGGTGCCTCGCGCCATTTTTGGAATGCTCAACACCGTTTTGTATTTCCCCAGCGGCGCGGTTTATCCCACGCAATCGTTTCCGGCCTGGATGAAAGCCATCGCGTACGTTGATCCATTCACGTATGCCGTGGATGGGTTCAAGGAACTCATTTTGAAAAATACGGGCCTGATGGCCATTCGAATTGACCTTGCTTTCCTGACGGTTTTCAGCCTGTTGTCCCTTGGATTGGCTACGTTACTCTTTCGCCGGACGTTGTGATGCAACTGAACCACGACGGTCTTTTACGCTTCGCCCAATATCAGCGACCGATATTGCGGATAGACGGTCGGCCACGAAAATCGCCGCTGAACGCAAAGCTTTCCCCCCGCCGCCAATTTTTCTCGAACGGAGACATCGGAAAAAATCATCGCAATCTTTTCCGACAAGGCTTTCTGATTTCGCGGCGGCGTCAGGATGCCGCTCACACCATCCACAATCACATCGCGAATCCCCGGCACGTTGGTCCCAATGACCGGCACGCCCGCGGCCATCGCCTCGATGAGAACCAGGCCGAATCCCTCCGCGTCCGACGGCAGCACGAGAAGATCAATGCTAGCAAGGGCCGCGCCCGCTCCATCGACAGATCCGTGCATCGTGACACGGCGATCCAGCTTCAAACGCTGAATCAACGATTCGATTTGACGTCGTTCTGGACCTTCTCCGTAAATATCCAGAGTCACTTCCTCCGGCAAGAGCGAGATTGCGCTGACCAGATCATCGACGCGCTTGACCGGATCAAGCCGGCCGATGAAACCAATTCGCTTCCCACTGGCACTCCCGCGCGGCGAAGCGAAATCACTTATCTCCACGGCGTTGGGAATAACGACGATCTTGTCCGCAGGGACATCAGCCCAATTTCGGGCGGCTTCTGCGACGGATGGAGATGGAACGACAACTTTTTCGGCCGCGTGATGAACAATGTTTCCAAGCACCCAATGCCAGTTCGGGGAAGATTGTGTGGTCTGAATCGACTGAAGATATCGAACCCGAGGCATGGCAAGCGAAGCCATCGCGGCAGCAGCATTGGCATGAATGAGGAAACTGAAAACGGTATCGATCCGTTCCCGTCGAATCAGACGAACCAGGCGAAAGATGATTCCGGCATCCATCCGGCAACTGGCGTCCAAAGCCGTGACGGCAATCCCTCGTGCCCGCAACTGATCCGCCACGGGACCCGAGCGGTCGAGACACGCGACGTGAACGTACGCTCCCTCTTCCCGGGCAAGACGGATGGCCAATTCCCGAACCACCGTCGGCGTTCCGCCGATCTGCAAGTCGGTAATGAGAAGCAATATTCGCCGGGGCATTGGGACGGCAGCTTACCCGAACTCGACATAATGCCGAATGCTCCCGGCGCGCCGGGAGCATTCGGCATTCCGTTCCATTTGCATTCAATTCCCGATTTTGTTGTAGTAACCCAGCCGCCAACGGAGAACTTCGTGTCTGACGTGCAGCAACATCCCACCGCAATCGTTCGCACGGACAAGATCGGCCCAGGCTCGCGAATCTGGGCGTTCGTGAACATCCTGCCGGGCGCGGTTATTGGCAAGGATGCCAACGTCTGCGATCACGTCTTCATCGAAGATGATGTCATCATCGGCGACCGCGTGACGATCAAATGCGGCGTCCAGTTGTGGAACGGAACGCGCATCGAAGACGATGTTTTCATCGGTCCTAACGCCACGTTTACCAACGACCGCTTTCCACGCAGCAAGAAATGGCTTGAGCGGGTTGAGCAGACGATCATTCGCCGCGGCGCGTCCGTGGGAGCCAACGCGACAATCCTGCCGGGCATTACCATTGGCATTAACGCGATGATCGGCGCCGGCGCGGTGGTGACCCGGGATGTGCCGCCGAACGCGATTGTGGCGGGANNAAACGTGCGCGGGGTGCGGCTGATTGATATCCCCAAAATAGAGGATTTACGCGGCAGTCTCTCATTCGGCGAAATTGAATCACAGCTTCCATTTATCCCCAAACGATTCTTCGTGATCCATGACGTGCCCAGCAAGGAAATTCGTGGCGAGCATGCGCATCGCACGCTTCAGCAGCTTCTGATTTGCCTGAAAGGCTCGGTTTCGTGCGTGGTGGATGATGGGAAAAATCGCGCGGAGATTCGACTGGCCAGTCCGCAACAGGCGCTCCTTGTGCCGCCGAAGGTTTGGGCCATTCAATATCGATATTCGTCCGACGCGGTTTTGCTGGTGCTCGCTTCGGACAAATATTCCGCTGCGGATTACGTGCGCGACTACGACGAATTTCAGGCCATGCACGACAAGGGGCGGTGAGGCGATGGAGGTGCCGTTCCTTGACTTGAATGCGCCCTATCGCGAGTTGAAAAAAGAGCTCGATGATGCATATCTGCGCGTGATGAACAGCGGATGGTATGTTCTTGGCGCTGAAGTTGAGGCGTNNNCCGGCCATGCCGGCGCGACGCCGATGCCGGTGGAACCGGATATTGGCACGCACAATCTCGATCCCAATCTGGTGGAAAGGGCCATCACCCGGCGGACGCGGGCGATCATGCCGGTGCATCTGTATGGCCAGCCGGCTGATATGGATTCGCTGAATGCGATTGCGAAAAAACATGGATTGAAATTGGTCGCCGATGCGGCACAGGCACATGGGGCACGCTATCGCGGCCAATCTGTTGGATCGCTCGGCGATGCCGCCGCGTTCAGCTTTTA
>PMAK01000078.1:6952-9603 GCA_003153655.1 Phycisphaerales bacterium | reverse complement strand
CGAACCGATACCTTGCAAGGGAGCGCTGAACTTTTTCCCGCTTGATCCCGAATTAGAGAAATTAGTCAAGGAAAGGATGGGCTGAAATGACAACCACTAAATGATGTCCAATGCACGGAAGGCCAGCGATGAGGCCCGACCTCAAACCACTTCCACATCGGATGAAGTCTCTCGAGCTGGATGACCGGGGCTATCCCGTCCCGTTCTTTGTCGCCTATGTGAACGGCAAGCCTGAATTCCGAGCCATGGACCCCGACAAGTTGCGCCGCTGCGTCAAGTTCAAACTATGCTGGGTCCACGGCGAACAACTCGGAAGGTTCATGACGTTCGTCGTCGGGCCAATGTGCGGGATCAACCGCAACAGCGCGGAGCCACCATCGCACCTTGAATGCGGGCGCTGGTCTGCCGTGAACTGCCCATTTCTTTCCAACGCCGGCCGAGTTAGGCGCGAGGACGAACTGATCGACAATAAAACCCTTCAAGCCAATTCACCGGGCATCGCCATAACCAGAAACCCCGGCGTGACGCTTCTCTGGACGACAAAAAGTTACAAGGCCAGGATTTACGACGATGGCCTGCTGTTCACGCTTGGCGATCCAGAGCATGTCCAATTTTACGCCAACGGAAAGCTGGCCAACCGAAGCGAAATTCTGGCTTCAATTGAAAGTGGCGTTCCACATCTGCGCAAGCTCGCGGAACAACAGGGACCGGAAGCGATTGAACATCTCGACAAACTGCGGAGACAATTTGAGGCGACGATACCATGATTGCACTTACTCTATCATCAGACGCCGACGACTGCCTCGCATTTAATGCCAAGTCAGAGTCTGAATTCCAGTGGCACATTCTTTTTCTGCGCCGTCACTTTCAGGCGGTGAAATCTGCGTCGGCGAGGGATCGCGGAAACCGAAAACTGGACGCACTATATTTCCAACTAAAAGACAAAATAAAACAGGTAATGAAACTCGCGAAGGATCAGCACTGGCAATTTCCGGTGAATAATAGCGGAAGGGCTGTTGCTGATTTCGAGGAAGAAATCAATCTCCGTCAGATGTATCACAATGAAGCCTTCACCAAGAAAACCAATATCGCCATCTGGAAATTGGAGCGGGCTGAGTCACTTGCGAAATTACACAAGGATCGAATGCGCCGCAAATATTCAGCGGCGAATACTATTCTGGACGACTTAATCGGGCACTGCATCCACTGGCGAAAATTCGTTATCCGATCCGTCGTGCATTTGTTTACCGACTTCGGCAAGCAGAATTTGACGCGAAAATATTTTGATCGCAAGGCTATTATGTGGAGTTGGTGCGGGCAAGAGGGATTTGACCGAATGGTACGCGAGATTGAGGACCAGCCCGCTAGGATTGAATCTGTAGAGCATTGAGATTTATATGACCGCAACGCGCGGCCGGCGATTGGGCCAGTCGCAGGGATAAGGCATTCATGCGCCTACAAAAAGATCATCACTTCATCGCAATGATTCTCGTTCTGGCAATCGAGGAAATAGGCTCTCCATTCACATATGCCGAAGCGAGGGATTTTATACTGCAAGAAATCGACGCAGATAGCGATACGTTACGTCGAACCTGTATGGAGACGTTTAAGTTTATGGAGCAATCCAAACTCATCTGTCATTCCATTGGAGCGCGCTACATTCGTACCGATAAATGGGAAGGATTTAGGCAAGCCAAGTCTATCCTCGACGCGCATTTCGGGTGAAGCGGAAAATAGGGCTTGACAATCTCCGATATAGTTATATAAGGCTAATTAATGTTACGCATCAAACAACCGCGAGCGAGTTTCAGGCCAGTGAGACCAAGAGCAAAGCAGTCTGGCAGCGTCAAAATAATCAGCCTATGGTTGTCGGAGTCGCTGGCGTCCGATCTCGACTTTGAAGCCGCAAAACTCGGCATCACTCGCCGCGCGATGCTCGAAACGATCCTGAGCGAGCGATACGCGAAAGGGAAGCGATGAGATATCTTGCAAATGGGATCGCTGGCTTAATCGCCGTTTTGGATTCAAGTTGCGCCATAGGCATCATGGCCTACAACGTACAGCCGGTTCACGGATGGGCGGAATTCGCGGTTGTCATCGGGCTTTTGAATGCAGCAGCTATTTTGATGGTGCTGATTTCTATTGAGTTTGATGGTGCTGATTTCTATTGAGAACGAAAAGCGATGAAGGAAAAAAACATGATCGCATATCTGAATAAACCTAAGATCAAATCCGACATTATCGTCCAGCTAAAGGCGCACGCCAAAGCAGATGAGATCATAAAAGGCCAATACTGGCAAAACGGCAAGGGATGCGCGATAGGCTGTACGATCCACAGCGGGAATCACGCCGAATATGAAAAACGATTTGGCATCCCCGAAACAGTGGCGCACCTGGAAGATGCAATTTTCGAGGGTTTACCCAACGGGAAATCCAAGACATGGCCAGTTCGGTTTATGTCGGCGATTCAAGTTGGGATGGATATGACCTTGGTGTGGCCGAAATTCGCCATCTGGTTACTGCGGGGAATTATTCCGAAAAAGACCAAAGAAAAAGAAGTGCTTTCGGTAATCGACGGCGTTTCGATTCTATATGAGCGGTGGATCGCGACTGGCGTAAAACCAGCCGACAAAGAATTCGATAAGGCCGCA
>PMAK01000078.1:0-6946 GCA_003153655.1 Phycisphaerales bacterium | reverse complement strand
GGGACGAATACTGGATCATGTGCGCCGACAAGCTGATTGAGATTATCAAAGGATGCCCGATCCCATGAACTCCGACCTGCCCAACCACGATCCGCAACTCCCTCCCGGCACAAGTCAAAGCGACTGCGACGGCAAGCCGCCAATCCGCGACTTCGATATGTGGAGGAACTTCACCCAAGATCAGCGCGACAAGATTCAGGATTCATTCTGGCGAGATATGGCCGAGGAATTGACGGACATACAATTTCACGAGCTTCCACAGAACGCGCGGACGTTTACGGAATACGTGCTGTGGAAGGAACGGGCAATTACGCACCTCTGGCTCGCATACAGGACCGCCGAGGCGCGGAAGGTGGTGAAGATGAGAGAACGCAAATATACGCGTGGACCGTGGACGATTCTGAATTATTGTTCTGCCGACAAATGGATCACCATCAAAGAGCCTGGAGTGAAAATTGATTACGACGATGTAGACCAGCAAGAGCAAGAGGCAAACGCCCGATTGATCGCCGCCGCGCCGGACCTACTTGCGGCCTGCGATCGCGTCGTGGATGCAGGACAATGCTATTGCCACCTATTGTCGGCTGGAATCAAAAAGTCATGCGGGCATTGCCAGGCCAGCGCCGCCATCGCCAAGGCAACAGGAGCGAAGTAATGGCCCTCACAAAACAACTCTCCGATGCGAAAGATTTTTGCGGTGGGTGCGGACTTTGCTGTATGCACATGCGAACGCCGCCATTTACAGGTCAGACCGATCCGCGATGGAAAGATTTGTCGCAAGAGCTGCGAGCCGAGATTCACGATTGGATAATGAGCGAACCCTCGCCGCGATATCAATTGATGGTCAAGCATGATGGCGATATCAACCCCTGTATCTGGCTTGATCTTGTCAGTGGCAAATGCAAGCACTACGAATTACGCCCCGATATTTGCCGCGACTATGAGCCTGGTTGTGATCCGTGTCGAAAACTTCGCCGATCCGTTGGATTGACAGTCAAGGGAATGCCCGTCGTTTACGAAAGCTAACATGGCCCTCCCAGAACAACAGGTTGAGCAGAAAGATACGCCAGTGAGTGAACCTGTCACCACAACGGCAATCGTACCGGCGAAGAACCTGGGCGATCTTGAATCNNCCCCGAGGGCATCCACAGCAACTTCATGGCGATCAACTTCGCCAAACAGATGATCCGCGAGATTGAAGCCGCGGCAGTGGCACACACCGAAGCCTACATCCAACTCAACGGATCGTTTCAGGTTGGGGAGATTGCATACTGGCTCGCACCGGACAAGAAAACCAAGTGCCGTAATCCAAAGGTGGCACTCGAAAGACTTCTAGAAATATTCGGTGGTGACGTTGAGAAGATCGCGCAATGCCTTGCGTCTGATGCCTTGAAGCAGGGCCAGGTTAAATCGTATCTGAAAGAGCTGTAGCAGGATGAGGTTTTTGATGAACTGTTTGAGAATAAGACTGATGACAAACTCGAAACAGGCAAGCCGCCGAAAAAATTGCAGATTGTGAATAAAGCGTTCATGCCAAAGAAAATCGAGCAAAAAGACAACCAACTTTAACCAGCCCCAAGGGGCAAACACGAAAGGGTTACGACTATGAAACTCACAGAATCATTCCCAAGTAAATTTTTGAAGGCTTCTGATTTCCCACAAGATAAAACGCTTACGATCCGGGAGTTTGTCCAATCGGAGCAGGTTGGCAAAACCACCGCCCCCAAGGATCAAAAGCCGGTCCTCTACTTCCATGAACTAGAAAAAGGCTTGGTGCTCAACAAGGTCAATGCCAACGTCATCGAAAGCATGTATCCCGGCGATGTTCAAGACTTGATCGGAAGGAAAATTACCTTGTACGCCACTGAAACGGAGTACAACGGCAATATGGTGCCCTGCATCCGTGTGCGCCGACAGCAACCCCAATCGAATCAGCAATCATCCGCGCCGCAATCCGGGCAAGCTGGCGATGCCGCCGCGATGCGAGCCGAATCGCTGATGAAGGCATGGAACAAATTCAGAACAGCCAATGCTAGCGATACGCCGGAAATGCAAAGGCAGATGTTCGGGGAAGTCCAGAAAAAATACTTCAACGGTCGCCCGCACCAGAGCATCGGCGCACACGAATGGATACAGTTCGCCGCCGATAACTTTGTGAAGCCGGCCCCGCCGGACCCATTTGCGAATGAGCCAGCGGCGTTTGACGACAAGGAAATTCCCTTTTAGCCCTTACTCCGGCGGAGCGCCCCGGCAAGACGGCGCTCCGCCTTTATCCCATGGCCAAAGAACAAGCCATCATCGACCTCTCTAACCAGCGCAATAAAAAGCTGGCCATAGACGCCATCAAAGCGGCACAGGGTCTTCACTGGTGGGTTTTAACGAAGTGCCGCAACCAGAGAAGCCTATCGCAAAACGCATATTATTTCGGTGTCGTTCTTCCCGCCGTCGCCGTTGGCATCCGCGAAGCCTGGGGCGAGCAATTATTCACCGTCGATGATGCGCACGAATTCTGCAAGAACCGTTTCCTTTCTAACCCCGTGGTGAATCGAAAAACGGGCGAGGTTCAGGGAAACGTGGTACGGTCCACAACATCGTTGGACACGGCGGAGTTCAGCCAATACCTGGACGAAATTTTCAAATTTGCCGCGGATTATCTTGGCGTGGAAATACCCGCCGCGAATCAGTTTTCAGAACCAGCGGAGGCATCATGAGCGAGCTAATCCTGCGCTGGATAAGTTTTTTGGTTGGAATAACCTGCATCTTAGCGATTTTTTTCTCGATCTCGTATGGGCCGATGCCTGAATCAATCAGACAATTTCATATAGAGATATTAGTGATCGCATTTACAATTGCTGCTGGAATTTTGAATCTTTGGTACGCATTTAAGGACTAATCATGAGCGACCTGCGCAAAACGATCTCGAAGCGGCTGGCGGAAGCCAGGGCGAAAGCTGGAATGACGCAGCAGCAACTTGCCGACGCCATCGGTGCTTCCCATCGAAGCGTTATTTGCCACTATGAAAAGGGAACGTGCCTGCCAGAGCTTCCAAAACTTATTGAGATTGCAAAAGTTTTTAATGTCAGCCTGGATTACCTTGTTGACTTATGATGCAACCCTTGTTACAAATCAGCGCAAATAAAAACCGGGCAGCCCAGCAAGGCTCCCGGCGGCGATCGGCTGTTGCATCAGCCCGATGGACTAGGTTTTACCACCTCACCCCATCCACGGCAACATCCCCTCGCAAAATCCCGGCCCCTGACTCTCCCGCCGGAAAAACGATTGGGGAGATGCGGATACCCGCAAGGGCGAGTTGGCAGGCAGCGGCCGATTTGCTCGACGGCGAAATGGTGAAAGCACAGGTACTGAATCACTTGACTNNGCCCAACCAAACGACGCAGAGCGAGGGAGAGAAGATCACGTCCGCTCGCGGATATGGATATGCTGTCGGATTAGCCGGTGAAATCAATGCCGCCATTTCCGCCGCCCGCGCCGAGGGCGAGAAGGTTGGCGCGCAGAGGACGAGGGAGTCATGCAAGGCGTTGATTGAGAAGATCAAGATTTCGAGGCGCGACGGATGGATCAGCGTGGAGGAGCGGTTGCCGGAAACCCGTGACGCCGTTTTAATAAGGGTCAACGATCTTGGCCCTGCACCGTTTACGGCGATGGGCCACTACGAAGGCCTGCACGGCTGGAGTCCATATTATCAGGCCACGATTAGCCACTGGCGTCCCCTTCCCGCCCCGCCAGCCAAAAGATAGCTAATGCCAATCACGGCCCAACAACAGCGCTCACACCTAATCAAAATGGGACAACCGATCCCGAAAGGTCTGGGCGAAAGAACCGCGCGGACAGGCTACAGGAACAAGTGGGAAGCCGAATACGCCAATCACTTGCAAGACATGATAAGGTTCGGAACACTAGAATCCTGGCATTACGAATCGGTAAAATTGAAGATCGGTAACGGCGCTTTTTACATGCCTGATTTCATGTTGGTATTCAAAGGTGAGGTTTATCGGTTCCACGAGGTTAAGGGTTTTCAACGACAGGCTGGAATGGTGAGGTTGAGGGCGGCGGCGATGCAGTATGCGTTTTGGGAATTCTATCTGATTACGAAAGTGGGTGGCGAATGGTCATCAAAAAGGATTTAGCCTTCTCTCCCTCCCGCGACTACGCCCACGCCAGCGGGCAGTGGGGATAACATGACCGAGCCAACCCTATTTTCCGGATTCTCGCTGACCTGTGTCCGCTGTGACGCGGGCGAGGACATCGACACCGAGGCGCAGGCCGTCGCGTTAGGATGGATAAACGTTATGCTCGATGACACCCTTGGACCCGACGAATGGTTTTGGACGCACACGGGGCTGTGCCCGGATTCTCAGGTCGAAGACCCGACCAGCATATTGAGATAGGAGGAACCAATGAAGCCGCGCCGCTGGAAAATTCTCGTAATCTGGCGCAACGGCGAGCGAGAATTCGTCAAGAGTGGGGCGGTTGATTCGATTTTTACCAGTCGCGCCAAGGCGCAGGAAATGGCCGAATTTTTCCAACAGGGATTCGATCCACTTGATATTCAAAGCATTAACGTAGTTCCAGCATGAAATCGTTCACTTTAACCCGAAAGGACAGCCAATGAATGAAAGAACACACGCGCCCACAACGAGCATCGACCATTGTGAACTCCGATTGCGGGAGCTTGCAACCGAGCTTGAGGCACGCGGCTACACGGCGGTGTCAGACCTATGTCTCCGTGCGGCAAATATTATCGGCAAGACGGCCGCGCCCGGCCCCATAAAGGACGACGGATGCAATATGCAGGCTCAGGCTATGACGCCGATAGAAACATCAGACGGCAACGCGAAACGAGCGGTGCGAATTTTGGCGGACGACCTGATTAATTTCAAGGAAGCGAGCGCCCGCCGTGGACATCTTCTTGGGCAGGCTCTCGCTTATATGACGCATCCGAATCCGGAATTGCACCGCTCAGAGGTTCCGACGATCATTAACCTCATCCGCGCAATCGAGAAGGAAATCATTCCATGAAGACGACTGAACCAAAGTCCCACGGCATAATGTTCAAGGCGGAAATGGTGCGCGCCATTCTGGCTGGAAAGAAAACGCAGACGCGGCGGCCGTTGAAGCCGCAGCCGAGCCTTTCAGGATGGTCGAAGCCGACCTTTGGATTTCATCATCCGACAAAAGTCGACCGGCATGGCGAGCAATATCCCGGCGAGCCGGTTTTCGCATTCGCGGACGACGAAGAATTTATCCGCTGTCCGCATCCAATCGGCACACGGCTCTGGGTGCGGGAAACATGGGGACTTTTTCGTCCTAAGAACATGCAGGAACAAGCACATCGCGGAATTCCAATCCCCGCCGATTGTGAAATGGAGGTCTGCAAAGGGGATGCCGAACTAAATCGCCGCGACTACGTAGGCCGCCTGAAAGTGGTTTACCGGGCAGACGGAGAGATTGACGGAATGTACTGGCGTCTGTCGCTTCATATGCCCCGCTGGGCCAGCCGCATCGAGCTCGAAGTAATGCAGAATCGAGTCGAGCGCCGCAACGACATATCGAACGCCGACGCAATTGCAGAGAGCTTCGAGGGTCGCGCGGCGTTTCTCGAATACGTCAAGATTCTCCACCGCGACAAGGGCGATGAAAATCCCTGGTGTTGGGTGTATGACCTAAAATTACTTAAAGTCGCCGCCCCGAACGCCCGATGAAGGAAAGCGATGGCCAAGACATTTGGTGATACTTGCCGAGAAAAAGTTCGTTACAGCAAGCCGATTTTCGCTTTCTTCGGATTCGTGAAAATATGCAGTGATGGAGAATGGCACTACGGAATGGAAGTCTATCAATGCAACATCTGCCACGCATTTCACTTGGGACACAAGGGGCGTCCAGTAGAAGAACATTTGGTGAAGGCGACACGAAATATCGTTTGGAAATTGGTGGTTAAAACGCTTCTTCGTAATGGCATTAAAGTTCTCGATCCAAACATCCGATCTTGAAACCATGAACAACACCCCCCGACAACCGAAGATCGACGCGGCGCGGATGAAGCTGGCCAGCTACCAGCTTGAGTTTGACCCACGCGGACGGCGAGCCGAGAAGTTCAAACGTGACATCGGATACGTGATGCCACTGTTGGATAAGGCTGATGATGACGTGGAGATCGACGAACCTTTCGACTTTTGGGAGCAATAATGGAAATCGGCGAAGTTTTCGACGCGGTAGCTAACAACGTTTTCACCCATGCTGCAATCGCACCTCTGCGAGACAACCTATTCGCCGCTTGGGCACGAATTACATGCGCCGTGGCGATCCTGTCGAGAAACGAAAACATCTCAAAAGAGAACTTGGAAATCGAAACGGAATCAATGTCGAAAGACGCTATGGGGGACGGGGAAGATCGCCTTGAAGTGGCGAGAATACTGATTGAGATTTGCGCAACCATGGCTCGAGACGATTCAAGATTTTCGCCGGAAGAATACAAAGGCGAGTAAGGATTGCCCTCTGACGCCTCTGGCGAACTGCCGGAAAGATGGGAGTTTTTCCAACAATGAACTACCGCTACAACCCAAACACTGTCGAAAACGTCCGTGCCATCCTCCAAGCCGCGCAGAGGGCGAGAGACGATGACCGGGAGGACAGGCCCGTCACCGGATACCACAGGATCGTCAGCGGCGAGAAGATGCTGGCAGACATTCCCAACCCGCGCCTGCATCGGCCTGAGCGGCGCATACTGGTTGATGGCAAACCATGTCCGGATTATATCACGGCTGGGCGGCTGCTTAATGTACACTGGCGCGAGGTGCGGCGGTGTGCTATGGGTGGGAAGCTGTGCCAGGGTGTTAGTGTTGTGGTGGAGGAGATGTGAGCGATGGGACGGACAGGAGTGATCGTGGAGTATACACAGAATATTTTCAAAGGTATGATTTACTTG
>PMAK01000196.1 GCA_003153655.1 Phycisphaerales bacterium | reverse complement strand
CAGAGCAGGTCAGGTTCCCTTATATGGAGAAGGGAACCTGACCCCCTTCTACAGGATTATGAGGCGGTGCGGGATTTGAGTTTTGCTTCTATTGCGGGTTTGCCGGGGGTTCGGACGTCCCAGGCTAGGCCGAGGAGGCTCATGGTGCGGATGATGATGTAGGTGGCGTCGAGCTGCCACCAGTGTAGGCCGTGGCGGGCGCTGGCGGGGAAGGCGTGGTGGTTGTTGNNTGGTCGGCGGTTTTGAATGGGGAATGGCCCCAGACGTGGCAGACGGAGTTGACGCTCCAGGTGACGTGCTGGGTGAGGCAGATGCGGACGAAGCCGCCCCAGATCATGCCGGAGATGAAGCCGTGCCAGGAGTGATAATATAGGCCTAGTGCGATCGCGGGGATGAGGATGCCGATGGCGATCCAGAGGAAATAGAGTTGATCGATGATGAGGAGGGCGCGGTCTTCGAGGAGGTCGGCGACGCTGCGGCTGAGATCCTGGCGATCGGCCTGGAAGCACCAGCCGACGTGGGCGTGAAACATGCCGCGAAGTCGGGCGAAGAGCGAGCCGCCGTGGAGGTGCGGGGAATGGGGATCGCCGTCACGGTCGGAGACCTGGTGATGGCGGCGATGGGTTGCGCACCAGCGGATGGCCATGCCTTGTCCGGCGGCGGAGCCGAAGATTGCGAGCAGGAGGCGGACGGGTCGGGAGGTTTCGAAGGAGCGATGGGTGAGGAGGCGATGGAAGCCGATGGTTACGCCGAAGCCGGTGATGGCGTAGGTGGCGAGCATGACGATGATTTCGGGCCAGCCGACGGTGAAGCTGCCGGAGTTTCGTCGCCAGAGGAAGATGATGGCGATGATGAGTCCGGCGAAGGGTCCGACGACGGAGAGGAACATGACGAGTTGCTGGAGGCGGGGCATGCGGTCTTCAGCCGGATGAGCGATTTCCGGGGATACAGATGATTCGGCGGCGGCCCAGGTGCGAGCGGGGGTTATCAGATCCAAGCGGTCAATTCCTGTCTATCTAGTAGATAAGCGTGCCGGATGACGTTTTACGCGGGATAACTAGTCAACGGCGCAATCATAGTAGTCGAATTAGCCGATTGTCGCTCCGAATTCAAACAAAGTGGAATACCAGGGCGGCGCTGGTCGGCACTGGGCCTCTCCGATGTTCCTCGTTGACTTCCGGTTAGTGCATTAGTACACTAATACACCATGGCCAGTACGCTGCCCTTGCAGGTTTCGCCTTCGTCGGGGTTGCCGATTTATCGGCAGTTGGTGGATCAGGTTCGGGCGCAGATTGCGGGGCGGCGGCTGGCGGCTGGGGAATTTTTGCCTTCGATTCGGCGGGTGGCGCAGGACCTCCAGGTGAATCCGATGACGGTTTCGAAGGCGTATTCGATTCTGGAGCGGGATGGGCTTTTGGAATTGGTGCGGGGGCAGGGGATGCGGGTTGCGCCGACGGGGGCGACAACGAATGGGAAGATTCGTCGGGATGTTTTGGCGCCGCTGCTTTCGCAGGTTGCGGCGGCGGCGAAGCAGCTATCGCTTTCTCCGCGTCAGGTGATTGACGAACTCAAGCCGTTATTGGAGGAAGACCATGATTGATATGAGCCCAGTTTTGCCGCCGCCGGTTGTGGTGCGGGGATTTGGATCGCGGCGCTTTTGGGTGTTGGGGGATTGGTGACGTTGGACGCGTATCGGCGATGGGTTCGGACGGAAATGGATTGAGTGGCCGCGGGCTTATGCCATTCCGACNNTGCGGCGATATTCGGTTGGGGTTACATCTAGTTGCTCGCGGAAAACCGTGCTGAATCGGACGTGGCTGGCGAAGCCGGATTGTTCGGCGATGCTGGGGATATCGAGGCTGGTCTCGCGGAGGAGTTTGGCGGCGCGATCAAGGTGGACGCGGCGGATTTCATCCAGCAGGCTCCGGCGCATGACGCGGCGAAATCGGCGTTCGAGATTGCGGCGGCTCATGGCGACTTCCCGCAGGACGTCTTCAACGCTGATCTGCTCGGAGGCGTGCTGGCGGATGAATTGGGCGGCCTCGGCGACGACTTCGTCGGCGATGCTGAGGACGTCGGTGGAGTGGCGGGTGATGACGCCGTTGGGCGGCATTTCCACCGGTTCGCGCGGGGCGGGATCTCCTTTCATGAGGCCGTCGAGAATCTTGGCGGCTTCGAAGCCGATTTTTTCGGCACCGAGGTCGATGCTGGAGAGGGTTGGACGGGCCATTTCGTTGAGGAGAATATCGTTGTCGATGCCGAGGACGGCGATTTCCTCGGGGACGGAGATGCCGCTTTCGCGGCAGATGTCTATGGCGTGCCAGGCATAGCGGTCGTTGGCGGCGAGGATTGCGCAGGGGCGCGGGAGGGACTTGATCCATTCCTGGGGGACTTCGTCGGCGGCGGCGGCCTCGCTGAAAAACGCGCCTTCGCGGCGGCATTCGGCGGCGAACGCGTCTCGGCGCAGGACGGACCAGGAGGCGGTGGGATGTCCGCAGAATCCGAAGGAGCGAAAGAGGCGGTCCCAGAAATAGATGAATGCCATTTTTCCCACAGCTGCGTCATCGGGGAGGACCGTGGGGACGTGGGCGCGGTGGAGCTGGCGGGCGGACATGGTGCGGGCGCAATTGACCATCGGGACGTGGGCGCGGCGGAAGCGGTCGAAGCTGCGTGCGGCGTGAATCATGGCGATGACGCCATCGACGGTCCGGAGATCGACGCGTCGGGTGGAGAGCATGTACATGGGAGGCATCTCGAATTCCCAGTCGGTGCGGAGATTTGCATAGGCCATGACGCCGCGGAGCACGCCGCGTCCATAACCGCCCGCAAAGTCAACCTGAATTCCGATTCGGAGCATGCCGGGAACCGTCTTTGCCGCAAATCATGTAATCTTTTACGCAAAATAACGTTGGAGCCGGGGATTTGCAAACTACAATGTAACCGTGGTTGAGGAGCGGTCGTTTCACGTTGCACGGGTTAATGGCGCAGAGGACATTTCGGCTGGTGGAAGGATAAGTTGATGACGCGAGAACTTGAGTACAGTTTGGATTGCCGCGGGCACGAAACGTCGCGAGGCCAGGGCTCAGGACGGATCGCGTCCGCGTTTACTTTGGTGGAGTTGCTGGTTGTCATTGGCATCATCGCGCTGCTGGTGGCTATCCTCCTTCCGGCGTTGAACAAGGCGCGGCAACAGGCGAATCTGGTGACGTGCCAGACACATCTGCGCCAGATCGGGCAGGCGATCGATATGTATGTTGGGGATAATCAGGGGTATCTGCCTTACGGATATTGGAACGGCGCATCCTTGACCGATTTGGCCGACCTTCGCAATACAGGATATTTAGACGCGACGAGGGCTGGTGACTGGTCGACGCTTATTTCCAATGAGCTTTCGAGCCGTCTGGGCACCAATTATGCCGACCAAGGTACTTCAGGGGGCGGCCAGTCGTTCAATCGGGGAATATTCCTGGATGTGGACGTGGTCATGAGTGGCGATGCGGGTTGTCATTATTCGTGCCATCCCCGACTGATGCCCAATATGTCGACCCTTAGGAATGATGGAACGACGTATCAGGGACATCTGCCGTATAAACTGGCGCACGTTCAAAGATCATCCGAGATCGTGCTCATTATGGATGGTGTGCTGGTGGCGGACAATATCAATGGCGGTCCCCCCGGAGATCCAAATTTCTGGGGCGCGAATGCTACCGCGTACGGAGTTGATGCTTGGCGTTTTGAAGGATGGCGGGCAAAGAGTGTTTCCCCCGACTATTTCCTAGCCGGCACTGTGGTCGCAGGCCAGGTCACTTCTGATGATGGACAAACCATCAATCCCGGCGGCAATCTTGATAATGCTTTTCTATATCCCGATGGCCGCGCGGGCTTTGCAGCTCAGCCACTGAATACTTGGGATGGCGATATCCGCTGGCGGCACATGGGCAATACGGCCGCTAATTTCTTGTTTGTTGACGGTCATGTTGAATCGCACTTCATCAGTCCCAATCCGGGTGGGTCGGCGCTGACTCCGCCACAGATATACAAGACCGATTTGATGGGTCGGAATTTCAACGTTAATCCGTGATCGTCTTGCTGAAGAATGGCAACGAAAAGGCACCTCGCGGGCCGGCTACTGAAGCCGGCCCGTGGTCTTTTGCGTCTCATGCGATTCGATCGGATCGTCCGCAGGGTTGACCCACCTTCACGCTGCGCGGAACGGGTGGGATTCCTTTCGCCGAAATGGCGTAAAACGTTAAATGATTTACGCAAAATGGGATGGTCATTTTGCGGCTTCTCGATACCCTGAATGCGGCGATGCCGGCAGAGGGCCGGGCATTGGGAACCTGGAACACTTCGCACTGAATGGAGAGGAATTATGCGGGCTTTGGCACATCTTCGAAGGAACAGGCTGGTCGCACCCCTTAGCGTTGCGCTGGCTTGTGTGGCGTTTACTTCGTACGCATCGGCGAACCTTCTGGTTGATCCCAGCTTTGAGCTTGGGACAGCGCCCGGCGCGGAGAATACCGGCGGCTGGAACATCGTGAATGGGGCGGCGCTGAACACCAATCCGCTGGACTCTCATACCGGTAACAATTCGCTGAACCTGACCAATGGCGGCGCGGGCGCTAGCTCGGGAGTGCCGCTGGCATTCGAGACGACGAACATCGGCGTGACGGGCGGCGCGCAATATGTTTTGTCGGGATTCGGCATGACGACCGGGCCGCTCGCTCCGGCCGGGTCATCTAATAACGGTACGGATTTCGTGGGGCTTCAAGCGACCTTCTTCGCTGGTGACAATGGAACAGGCAGTAACCTGGGCACGGTCGCGACCGGTCCTGGAAACGCCGTGTTCACCAATCATATTGACTCGACCAGTCCTGTAGGGGTTTGGATTCCACTGACGACCGGAACTTTCACGGCACCGGCGGGATCTGAGTCTTTGCAGGTCTTTGGGATCGCGATTTTCCCGCAGGAATTGGTCTCGGGAACGGGTGTCTTTGAAGATGACCTTGACCTGGAGCCGGTGAATGTCCCGGAGCCGGCTTCGCTGGGTCTGCTGGCGGTGGGCGGCGTTTCGCTGCTGCTTCGCCGACGCCGAGCCTGAACGGATTTTCCGCCGACATGCAGTCCATTGGGAACACCGGTCCAGTTTGAGTTATGAAGCTCAAACTGGACCGTTCCTTTTGTCGCCGCCTTACAATTGACAGGAATGGAATAAGGAACCCATCATGCTCAACTTTCATCGTGTTGCAGTGCTGGCGGCGGTTGTCTCTTGTGTGGTGTCCGCATTTTCCGGCTCGGCGCCGGCCGACGCGACCGGCGCGGTGAAGGTGGAGTTGCGCAAGACCGACATCGGATTCACGTTGTTTCGCGATGGGCAGCCGTTTTTTATCCAGGGCGCCGGCGGCGACGCTTCCCGTGAAACGCTTAAGAAATTCGGAGGGAATTCCATTCGAATGTGGGGAGCGGATAACATCGGCGATCAACTGGACGAAGCCCAGCGACTTGGCTTGACCGTTACCATTGGGATCTGGCTTGAGCATACCGGCGGCCCGCATCACTTTGACTATCACAATCCCGGGCAAGTGGCCGAACAAATTGAGAAAGTGCGGCAGGCTGTTTTGAAGTACAAGGATTATCCCGCGGTTCTTGTATGGGGCATCGGCAATGAAATGGAGGGGTATAAGGACGGCGGCGATCCGGCGGTTTGGAAGGCCGTCGAGCAGGCGGCAGCGGTGGCGCACAAGCTCGACCCCAATCATCCGACGATGACGGCGATTGCCGAGATCGGCGGGAAGCGCGTGCAATCCATTGACGAATATTGTCCGGATATCGATATCGTGGGAATCAATACGTATGCGGGTGGGCCGTCGGTGGCGTCGCGATATCGGCAGCTTGGCGGATATAAGCCATTCATCCTGACGGAGTTTGGGCCGGCCGGGACGTGGGAGGTGGGCAGCAATGCGTGGGGAGCGCCGATCGAACTCACCAGCACGGCCAAGAATGAGGCTTATCGGCAGACGTATGGCGGCACTGTTATGCCGGAGCGGGGGAAACTGTGTCTTGGCTCATACGCGTTTTTGTGGGGCAACAAACAGGAAGCGACGGCGACGTGGTTCGGCATGTTTTTGCCGGATGGAACGCGATTGGAACCCGTTGATACGATGTCCGAGTTGTGGACGGGGCATGCGCCGGCGCAACGTTGCCCGCAGATGCAGCCGATGAAGCTGGATCGAGACAATGTGAAGGGGGGCGAAACAATTCATGCCACGCTTGATGTGACTGATCCTGACAATCATGCGCTGACCGCTAAATGGGTTCTTACTTCGGATGCGGCGGTTTACCAGACGGGGGGCGCATTCCAGGAGCAGCCGCGGGATTTTCCTGATGCGATCATCTCCGGCGATATTCACGGCGCTGAGATTCACATGCCGAATCGTGCCGGGCCCTATTGGCTTTACGCCTATATTTATGATGGACATGGCGGCGGCGCGACGGCGGTGGCGTCGGTTCATGTAAATGCGGCTGCTTCCAGTGCGGCGGGAGGGGTGAAGTTTCCAATGGCTCTTTACGCGGATGGAGCGGAGGATGCGCCTTATGTCGGATCGGGCTGGATGGGGGATGCGACATCGA
Organism: Phycisphaerales bacterium; assembly: GCA_003153655.1. Classification (GTDB taxonomy): domain Bacteria; phylum Planctomycetota; class Phycisphaerae; order Tepidisphaerales; family Tepidisphaeraceae; genus PALSA-1353. The sequence goes on along the minus strand of PMAK01000196.1, from coordinate 17,381 downwards.
TCGCGGTGGATGAAAAGTGCGCGACGAATCCGCACGGCGGCACGTATTGCATGAAGTGCCAATTCAAATCCGCGAATGGATTCGGCGGAATCGCGTGGCAGAATCCGGCGAACAACTGGGGTGATCAGGCGGGCGGGCTGGATCTGAGCGGGGCGAAGAAGCTTACATTTTGGGCGCGAGGCGATGAGGGCGGAGAAGTTGTTTCGTTCAAGCTTGGAATATTGGGGGCGGACAAGAAATTTCCGGATTCGGATCACGCGGAATTGCCGGATGTATCGCTGACGACTGATTGGTAAGAGTACAGCATTGATCTGACAGGGAAGGATCTGCATCGGATTGAAACCGGATTTGTGTGGGTGCTGGCGGCGAATGGGAAGCCGGTGACATTTTATCTGGATGATGTTCGGTACGAATAGTGGTTGCTGTTTTCGGTTTGGTCCATTTATTCCGATCGTTCCTGTGATGCGGCGTGGCCGAGTCTGCTGAATGCCCTTCACCGGCGAGCGAATTACGCAATGGCGAGGCCCTATCGGCCTTCTGCCGCAAAACATTAAACTATTTACGCGATATAGGATAGCTAGGGACTCGTGTAATTGTTTAGACTCCCCGGCCTGGAAGTCGTGGTTCAATTGCGGAATTTTTGATCCCTTCTCGGAGGCGCGGAGTCATGAGGAACAATCGTCATTATCGTGGGCATTCTGCCCTTGCGGCTTGCACGGCGGGAATTCTGGGCGCGGTTTTGGCCACGTCGGCGAAAGCGCAGAATCTCCTGCTTGATCCCGGTTTTGAACCCGATGCCACCACGGGGGCACCGAATGCTTCCGCCGGTGACGTGCCGATGTCCACGGCCGGTCCGTGGCTGGGCTGGAACAACTGGGTATCCCCCTACTCTGCCTATTACACCGCGAGCGTCGCGCCACACAGCGGTACGCAGGTTGGCAAGACTTTCTCCGGCCCCAACGCCGGCATTTACCAATTCGTCAACATCACGGCGGGCAACAGTTATACAGCCTCCGCGTGGTTTGACGACGATGCCAGCGACCCATTCAATGACACGGCGATGACTGATGATGTTCGGATGATTTTCTTCTCGGGCACGGGTGGTACGGGGACGAATCTGGGCACTTTTGTAACGACGAACCCATTGGTCTATGCAGATCCCCTCAGCACCTGGCTGCAATCGAGCGTCACCACTACAGCGCCAGTTGGAGCGGAGTCCGTGCAATGGATGGCGTTCCTCAACAATCCAAATTACGGTGCGGGCTCTTTGTTTGTTGACGACGCGAGCCTGGTGGACAATACGATCGCTGTCCCGGTTTGGAATGGCGGTGGCGCGGATAGCAACTGGTCTACCGGCGGGAATTGGGGCGGAACCGCGCCGACGTCTCCTGTGGCCCTGACTTTCGGCGGCACAACACGGCTGACAAATACCAATAACATGGCGGCGGATACAGTGTTCGGCGGAATTCAATTCAATTCCACCGCGGGAGCATTTGTTCTCGGCGGAAATGCGATCGGCCTGAGCGGGGATGTGGTCAATAACAGCGCGAGTGGCCAGACTGTTAACATCGGGCTTGTATTGCAGCAGAACACACATTTGAACGCGGCGGCCGGCAATATCACTGTCGGTGGAGCGATCAGCGGCGGGTTTTCGGTTACGGCCAGCGGAAGTCACGTTGTGACCTTGGACGGATCGGATTCTTATTCGGGCGGAACGACTGTCAGCGGCGCGACCCTGGTCATTGGGGCCGCTGGGGCTCTCCCGGCGAACAGCAACGTATCGATCACCAGCGGGGCACTGCAATTGGGGGCGAATACCGGCGGCGAAACGTTGTCGACGCTGACGATCGCCTCGGGGGGCAGCTTTGATGTGAACAACAATCATTTTCTTCTGAGCTATGCCGCTGGAACACAGGCGGCGGCGGACGCCGCCATCCGCGGGTATCTGGTTGATGGGTATAACGGCGGAGCATGGAACGGCACGACCGGCGGCGGGCTGGATAGTTCCGCGGCGGCGTCCAATTCCGGATTTGCCCTCGGCTATGCTGATGGGGCGGATGGCGTGGTGGCCGGTCTCTCATCCGGTCAGATCGAAGTTAAATATACTCTCTACGGCGATGCGAATCTGGACGGCGTCGTTAGCGGCGATGACTTTACCATCCTCGTCGGAAACCTTGGTAAGTCGGTCACCGCCTGGGATCAGGGTGATTTCAACTACGATGGCGTGGTCAGCGGCGACGACTTCACACTGCTGGTCGGCAATCTCGGTAAGGCGGCCAATGGGGCGGACATTACGCTGCCCGCGAGCGATCTGGCGGCAATCGACGCGTTCGCCGCGGCGAACGGGCTGATGGCTGATGTTCCGGAGCCGGCATCGGTTGGGTTGATTGCCGTTGCGTGCGTGGGAGCGTTGGGCCGACGCAGGCGGTTGTCGAAATAAATGAATTAAGTCGGATTGCGTTTAAGCGGAGGTTTGCGGCGGAATTTGAATAGTCGTTGAAACGAGTCATCTGCTTCTTCGGAAGCGTGTAGGCGAGCGAGCAGATTAATACGAGCCATTGCGCGTGCGAGCAGTTGTTCAATCTCGAGGCATTGGCGGCGCTTGGCGACGGGCGCGGACTTCTTTTTTTCGCAAATCTCAGCCAATCTCCTCGGCATGTTGTTCTGTTGAATTCCTGGAAGGCCGGGTGCTGCTGTCATCGGGTCCGCCGCTGGCGCCGACGGGTGTTTTGGCGACGAATGGATCGACGCCGACGGATGTAGAAGTGACGTGGAGCGCCGCATCGGGGGCGACGTCCTACCAGGTTTGGCGGAATACGACGGCCAGCACGAGTTCGGCGACGGATATCGATTCCAGTGTGTCGGGGACGGCGTTTGACGACAGCGCGGTTTCGGTTGGAACCACGTATTTTTATTGGGTGGTGGCTTCGAGCAGCGCGGGGAACAGCGGGTTCAGCACGATCGCGAGCGTTACGGGCGGAACGCTGGTTTGGGACGACACCTTTGGCTCAACTGGAATCAGTTCCGCGTGGGGCGCTTTTAACGCAACGGATCCCAACAACGGGAACGTGATTTACACCAATACTTCAGCGGCAAATTCCAGCCCCAGCAATCCGACGACGTTGCAGGTTGTCAGCGATTCGCAGGCCACCGATGGGCAAGCGCTGGCGATGTCATTGACGCCCGCGCCGGGGGCGAGCGGGTCTTACGATTCGTCGGAAATCTCCACGGAGTTTGATCCTTCGGGTGTCGCCAACGATATGGAATATGGCGAAATTCAGGCGCGCATCAAAATCCCTGGTGGAAACAACAGCGGCGCGATTTGGCCGGCATTTTGGCTGCTTGGAGATGACATTACCACGGTTTCCTGGCCCGCGTCCGGTGAAATAGACGTGATGGAAAACGATGGGGCTCACCCGAGCACCATTTCCTCGACCATTCATGGGCCGATGTCCAATGGACAGGATTACAATGGTGGATCGGGCGTTGGGGCGCCGGATACGATTTCGGGCGACTTTTATTCCAGCTATCATATTTTTGCAGTGAATTGGGGGCCGAATTCCATCACCTTTTCGGTGGATGGACAGGCCTTTGAGACGCTGACCCCCGCGAGCTTGCCGTCGGGGGGTAAATGGGTATTCAACGGGCAGCCGTTTTACATCATCCTGGATGTTTGCGAGGGCGGGGCCTTTGCGCCCGGCACAATCACCAGCACGCAGACGATGGATGTGGATTATGTGCGGGCGTACAGTTTGTCGCCGCCCAGCGCGGTATATGCGGCGGTTGCCACGAGCGTGAGTCCTGCTCAGATCACTTGGAACGCGGTTAATGGAGCGACGTCTTACGAAGTATGGCGAAATACCAGCAGTAGCCTCACTTCGGCGACGGAAGTTAATCGCTCGGTGGGAGGCACGTCGTACAGCGACACTTCGGCAAAGGTCGGTGTTCAATACTTTTATTGGATCGTGTCAGCAAATGCCGCGCAAACCAGTGGCTTCAGCGCTGCGGCTCCAACGATACACACGCCGACGGTCACGATTGCTTCGCCGCCGACGAATATTTACTACGATGGGACTGCGGACGTGACGAGTTGGGCGACGGTGGGCGTGGCTGGTGTTAGCGGCTCGCCTTCGCCGACGGGCTCTACGAGCCTGGTCTATTACGGCGGTACAACTGCCACAGGAACGCCGCTGAGTTCGGCGCCGACGGGCGTTGGCACATACACGGTTGTGGCCAACTATTCCGGCGACAGCAATTATGTGCCGGCTCAAAGCGCGCCGGTGACATTTACGATCTCAAATCCGATGGGACTTTCGACCGGGGCCGGGGCGCAATATACGATGATCTGGATTGGGGGGGCGCCGATCCTGGATGTTACGGCTGGAGTGGTCACGCTGAGCGCCGATCTTTCCGGCACATTTGCCAACTACAGCCTCACGATCGAAAACGGCGCCCGCGTTTTGCTGGACAGCAATCAACATGTGGCGCAACTGCAGTTAAACGGGAACGCCACGTTGGATGTCGGTTCCACCATGGTGATTATCAACTACGGGGCGGGCGGCGATCCGATCACAACGATCCAATCTTATCTGGCCAGCGGGAGCAATGGGGGAACCTGGAATGGGCCGGGGATCGATAGTTCCGCGGCGGCGGCGAGCGGCGGGAAATATGGCGTTGGCTCCGCCGACGGAGCGGATGGCGTGGTATCGGGACTTTCATCCGGGCAAATCGAAATCACGTATGCGCTTTACGGCGATGCGAATCTAGACGGGATTGTCAGCGGAGACGACTTTACCGCGCTGGCGGCCAACGTGGGCAAGGCGGCAACAGCGTGGGACGATGGGGACTTCCTCTATACGGGCGTAGTCAGCGGCGATGATTTCACGCTGCTGGTGGGAAATTTAGGGAAGCAATCGAATCAGGCGAGCTTGGTGTTGCTGGCCGACGACTCCACAGCATTGAGTGCGGCGGTCCCGGCAACCAGCGTGACTCTGAAACCGAGCAGCGTCGCGGCGCCCGGAGTTGTTCACAGCCAATCAATCACATCGACGAAGATTCAGAACCGCAAACATCGATAGATTGAGTCTTGAATTGGGCTTCTTGAATTGGGCTGGGACGAATGGCCAGCCCGTTTTTAGATTTTTGCCTGGGTCGGACGGTGACGTCGCAAGAGTCCCATCGCGCCAACGGCCATAAGCGACATCGAAACGGGTTCCGGAACAACTACGACGTTCGGACCGGCGGCGAAATCGGCCGCGACCTGCGAGCTGCTTTGGGCGTCGTTATAGATGCGGAATTCATCAATTGAACCCGAGGTGGCGTCGCCGCCGGAGAACGCTGAGCGGCCGAGATAGGCGTTGGTGAAATTAAAGGAACTCAGAGGGATGCCGGTGACGGTCTGTTGCAGGCCGCCGAGGCCTTCAACTGCGTCCCCAGCGGGATATTCATCTCTCGAAACGCGCCCTCGATCTCGGCCCGCGCGGTCGAGGCATCGGCCTTGACGTTCTCACGGATGAGACGAATGGTTACGAGCAGCGGTATGGCAGAGTCGGCAGACATTTATAGTTATTCTTGGGGCAAGCGAGCCAGTGCATAGACTGTGAATTGGCATCCAGACGAATCAGGAACTGCGGAGGCATCTGTATGAAATTTTCAGTTATTGGCGTGGACAAAAATACGGGTCAAGAACGAACAGTTGTTATTTCGGCGTCAAACGAAAAAAACGCAGAGGAACAGGCGAGAAAATATGGCTTGCTGGTATCCTCAGTAATAAGACGCGACGACATGTCGGAGACGGTTGTTTCACGCCGCGACAATCAACCGGCGCCGCCATTTTTGTCCACGGACGATGAGAACGTGGCGGACTGGTTGAAGCCCGTGCCGGATCAGCCGCTGACATTTGAAACGGTTGGAGTTGGGCGGCCTGGGGAGATGACATTGATCCCGCTTTATGCGGTGATGCATGAGCGGTACACGGTCTATTGGAAGATGGGGACGCCGTAAATACAGACATCGCGGAGGGCCGTCCGACGCGGCCATTAAATCATTGACAACATCCGAAGGATCAATTATTTTCATTCTGATAGAAAATACATTATCCGGGCCATTAGGGTATTAATACGGCGCGGTTTTGTGGCTGGTTCGGAACGAGCATTTCATCAACGTTCTTAGTTAGTGGAAGGATCAACATGCGCACCTGGATAACCTGGCCGTGCATCGCCATCGCCTGCCTTTTGATGGCGATCGGCTGCAATAAGACTGAGACTTCGGCAACGGCGCAGAAGAAGATCAAGCTGGCGTTCATCACGAACAATTCGGCGGATTTCTGGACCATCTGCCGGGCGGGTTGCAACAAGGCGATGGAGGAGAATCCGGATATTGACGTGGATTTTCAGATGCTTGGCGATTCGAGCGCGGCGGGACAGGTGCGCGTGATTGACGATCTGCTGGCGCGTGGGGAGCAGGGCATTGCGCTGAGCCCGGTCGATCCGACGAATGAGACGCCGAAGCTGAACGAAACCGCGAAGTCGGTGGTTGTTTTCTGTGCCGACAGCGATGCGCCGAAGAGCGATCGTTCCTGTTATATCGGGACGAACAACGTGGATGCGGGGAAGCAGGCGGGCGAGTTGATTAAGCAGGCCATTCCGAATGGCGGGAAGATCATGGTGTTTGTCGGCACGCTGGATGCGCAAAATGCGCGGGACCGGCTGGGCGGGATCAAGCAGGTATTGCAGGACCCGAAGTTTCAGTTTCTTGACGTGCGTACGGATCAGACGGACACCACTCGGGCCAAGGCGAACGCGGCGGATACGCTTGTGAAGTATCCGGACATCGCGTGCATGGTGGGATTGTGGAGCTACAACGGGCCGGCGATTCTGGGGGCCGTCCGTGACGGGAGCAAGGCGGGGCAGGTGAAGATCGTCTGCTTCGACACGGATGAGGAAACACTGGCGGGGGTAAAGAGCGGCGACATCTTCGGCACGGTGGTGCAGCAGCCATTTGAATTCGGGCGGCTTTCGATGATCAATCTGGCGAAGGTGATCGGCGGGGACAAGTCGGTTATTCCGGACTCCAAGCAGATCTTCATTCCGACGCTCACGATCACGAAGGACAAGATCGATGAATTCGAGGCGAACCAGAATAAGCTGCTCGGGAAATGAAGTGGGCGGTGGGCCGCGGTTTTGGGATTGTGCGTTATAGTATCGGCGATGACTTCCTCTCCCATTCTCCAACTCAAAGGCATCTGCAAGCGATTCCCCGGTGTGATCGCGCTGTCGGACGTTTCGCTGGAGGTGAATCGGGGAGAGGTTGTGGCGCTCATTGGCGAAAACGGGGCGGGCAAGAGCACGCTGATGAAGATTCTCGGCGGAATTCATCAGCCGGATGAAGGGGAGATTTTTATCGGCGAGCGGCCGGTTTCGATTCGCAATGTTTCGGATGCGGTGACGATGGGGATCGGGTTTGTTCATCAGGAGCTGAACAATCTGGATAATCTGGAGGTCGCCGGGAATATTTTTCTGGGCCGGGAGCCGCTATGGTTCGGCCCGCTGAAGCTGATTGATCGTAGGGCGATGATTTCCGGGAGCCGGCCGCATTTGAAGCGGTTGGGTCTGGATGTTGATCCGCGGGTACTCCTAAAGACGCTTTCGCTGGCGCAGCAGCAACTGGTGGAGATCGCCAAGGCCTTGTCGCAGAATGCGCGCATCCTGGTGCTGGATGAGCCGACGAGTTCATTGACGGCGGGTGAAACGGCGCGGTTGCTAGCGACGGTGAAGGATTTGCGGGATCAGGGCGTGAGCGTGATTTATATTTCGCACCGGCTGGGGGAGATTTCGCAGGTTGCGGATCGGGTGGTTGCGCTGCGGGATGGCCGCAATGCGGGAGAGTTGCCGCGGGAGCAGATTACGCACGAGAACATGGTGCGTCTGATGATCGGGCGGGATTTACGGAGTTTTTATGTCCCCGGCGCGGGGGGGAAGCGCGCGGCGCGATTGCAGGTGAAGAACGCGCGGACGGCGGCATGGCCGGGACGGGCTGTCAGCTTTGAGGCGGCCGGTGGGGAGATATTGGGTTTTGCCGGGCTGGTTGGGGCGGGACGGTCGGAATTGGCGGAATCGATCTTCGGCGTGCGAAAGCTGATCGAGGGGGACATTCTGCTCGATGGATCCGCGCGGGTGCTTCGGAATTGCCGCGATGCGATTGCCGCCGGAATATATCTTGTCCCCGAGGACCGCCGGCGAACGGGGCTGGTTACGGAGATGACGGTGCGGGAAAATGTTACGCTTCCGGGACTGTGGAATTATACGCGGGCGGCGCTGATCAGCCGGCGCGCTGAAACGATCGAAACGCGGCGGCAAATTGATTCGATGAATATCCGGACGCCCGGCGTGGAAACGCGGGTGATGAATCTCAGCGGTGGAAACCAGCAGAAGGTTGTGCTTGCCAAATGGCTGGCGCTAACGCCGAGCGTGCTGATTGTTGATGAGCCGACGCGCGGGGTGGATGTTGGGGCGAAGGCGGAAATCTATCGGCTACTTCGGGCATTGGCAGATAAGGGCGTCGCGGTGATTGTAATCTCCAGTGATATGGAAGAGGTGCTCGGCATCAGCGACCGGATTGCGGTCATGCATGAGGGGGCGATCGCGGGTGTTTTGGATCGTGCGGAGTTTAGCGAGCAGAGAGTGATGAATCTCGCGTTCGGGAAAACGGCCGCCGCGTAGGAATTGCAATGAAAAAAGAGCTTGGAATCGGGGGTCTGCTGTTGGCGCTGTGCGTGACGCTTGCGGTGATTCCGCAATCACATTTTCTTTCGGCGGCGAACTTGCGCAACCAGGCGCAGCTGATCGGAATGTTCGGCATCTTCAGCATCGGGATGGGGATCATTATTATCACGGGCGGAATCGATCTGTCCGTCGGATCGGTCTTTGCGCTACAGGGGGTTATACTTTCCATTCTCCTCGTGGAACAACATTGGCCGTGGCCGGTGGCGACACTTGCGGTGATCGGCGGGGTTGTTTTTCTTGGCGTGATCCACGGATTTCTGATTGCCAAGGTGCATCTGCAGCCGTTTATCGTGACGCTTTGCGGGCTGCTGATCTATCGGGGCCTGGCGAGATACATCGCCAATGATGAAACCAAGGGTTTTGGGGAGGGTAGCTTCGGCTGGCTGCGGCCGATCGCGGCGGGATATGTGGGGCCGGTGCCGACATCATTTGTCATACTGATTGTGGTCGCGGTGGTGATGTTCATCGTGCTGCATCGCTCGGTGTATGGGCGATATCTTTATGCGGTAGGACGGAATGAGGAAGCGGCGAAATTTTCCGGGATCAACACCAATCTGGTGATCGGCAGCGCCTATGCGCTATCGATGCTGCTGGCGGCGATCTCCGGGATCATCCTGGCGTTTTACACCAACTCGATATCGCCCAGCGGGCATGGGACGTTTTACGAGTTGTATGGTATCGCTGCCGCGGTGCTGGGCGGATGCAGCCTGCGGGGCGGCGAGGGATCGATCATTGGGATTTTATTGGGAACCGCCCTGCTTCAAGTGTTGCAGAACCTGGTGAATCTGCTGGGGATTCCGAGTTCGTTGAATTTCGCGGTGATGGGCACCGTCATTTTGTTGGGCGTGCTGACGGATGAGTTGCTGGGTCGGCGCGTGTCGAAGCGCGGCGCAGCTGCCGGCGTCAAGACGGCTGCGCCGGGCGTGCCGATTTCCGAGGCGGTCTGATGCGGTCGCGGAGCTGTTGGCAACCCGGTTGATCTCGCTTTAGCCGCTTGTTACGGCTGGTGTTAGTACATTGTTTTTTATTGACATTCGCTGGCTGAACAAATAGTTTCGATCAGAGTGTAAGTCACTCACGCGGGTTCATCCGCGAGGCGTTGCCTATGAGCGGTAAATACACATTGGGTCTGGATTTTGGGACGAACTCGGTGCGTGCCCTGATCGTCGATGTGCGTGATGGGCGGGAGCTGGCATCGTACGTTTGCAATTACTTGCATGGGGATGTTGGGGTCATATTGCGGGCGGATCAGCCCGATCTGGCGCGGCAGCATCCGGCGGAATATATTCGCGGGATCGAGATGGCGGTGACGCAGGCGATGGAGTTTGCCGCCGCTGAGAGTTCCCATGATTTTTCGCCGCGGCACGTGATTGGGATCGGCGTGGATACGACGGGAAGCACGCCGTTGCCGGTGGATGGGAATGGTCGCGCGTTGGGTTTGCAAGCGGAGTTTGAGAATAACCTGGATGCGATGGCGTGGTTGTGGAAGGACCACACGGCTTACGCGGAGGCGGAGGAAATCACGGCGGCGGCGCAGAAGCAGCGGCCGGCGTATCTCGTAAAATGCGGCGGCCGGTATTCATCTGAGTGGTTCTGGGCGAAGATTTTGCGTTGCGCACGGGTTGCGCCGCGCGTATTTGAGGCGGCGCAAAGCTGGGTGGAGATAGCGGATTGGATTCCGGCGGTGTTGTCGGGAACGACCGCGCTTAGCAAGCTGCGGCGCGGGGCGTGCGCGGCGGGGCATAAGTGCCTATACAACACGCGCTGGGGCGGATTCCCGGATAAAGCGTTTTTATCGTCGCTGCACCCGGGACTGGCGCGGATCGGGCAATCCCTGCCGGCTACGTGCGCGACCGTGGCGGATGCAGCTGGGGGTTTGAGTCCAGAATGGTCGACGAAGCTGGGTTTGCCGGCGGGCATTCCGGTGGCGGTGGGCGCGTTCGATGCGCATCTTGGGGCGGTCGGGGCCGGCATTGAGGAAGGGATGCTGGTGAAGGTGATGGGGACCAGCACATGCGACATCATGGTCATGCCGATGAAGCGGCCGCTGGCGGACATACCGGGATTGTGCGGGATTGCGGATGAATCGGTGTTACCGGGGTATTTTGGACTGGAAGCCGGGCAATCGGCGGTCGGCGACATATTTAACTGGTTTGTGCGGTCGATTTGTCCTGGCGGACCGGAACAGGCAACGCACGAGTCGCTTACCGCGGCGGCGATGGCCGTGCGACCTGGGGAAAGCGGATTGCTCACGCTGGACTGGCATAACGGCAACCGCACGGTGCTGGTGGATCAGCGGCTGACGGGCCTGACGATGGGACTGACGCTGCACAGCACGCCGGGAGAAATTTACCGATCACTGATCGAGGCGACGGCGTTTGGGGCTCGCGTCATCATGGAGCGATTCGAGAAGTATGGCGTTCCAGTCAAACGGGTTGTGAACTGCGGCGGCATTGCGGCGCGGAGCCCGTTGGCGATGCAGATCTATGCCGATGTGATGAACCGGACGGTAGCGGTTTCACGGAGCACGCAGACGTGTGCGCTGGGGTCTGCGATCGCGGCGTCGGTGGCAGCGGGAACGGATCGCGGCGGCCACCCGGATTTCAGGTCGGCGATCAAGGCCATGAGCGGCGTGCCGAATGTGGTGTATGATCCTCGGCTGAGCGACGTCGCTGTATATGAAAGGCTCTATAAGCTGTATGTTCAGCTTCACGACGCTTTCGGGGTGCGTGACCACCAGGCGGCGTTATCAAACGTAATGAAGGACCTTCTGGACATTCGGGATGGGGTTCATTCGCGCTAGAGTGCGAAATGTTCCGGCAGCCCCTTGATGTTCCTGGGCAATGGGAAAATGATCCAACTTGGGCGTCGCGAATATTGGTACGTTACGGGAAGTCAGCATTTGTACGGCCCGGACACGCTGCGGCAAGTTGCGGAGGACGCGCGGCAGGTTGTCGACGGATTGAATGCCGGGGGGCGGTTGCCGGCGCCGCTGGTGTTTAAGCCGGTGGTGACGACGGCGGAGGCGATTCGAGCGGTTTGCCTGGAAGCGAACAATACGGCGGCATGCGCGGGGTTGGTGCTGTGGATGCACACATTTTCGCCGTCGAAGATGTGGATTGGTGGACTGACGTCGCTTCAGAAGCCATTCGCGCATCTGCACACGCAGTTCAATCGNNACCAGTCGGCGCACGGCGACCGGGAGGCGGGTTTTCTCCACACGCGGCTGCGGCTGAACCGAAAGGTGGTTGTCGGCCACTGGTCGGATCCGGAAGTGCAGGACCGACTGGGGTCTTGGATGCGCGCGGCGAGCGCGTGGCATGATCTTCAGGGGGCGCGTTTTGCGCGGTTCGGGGACAACATGCGCGATGTGGCCGTCACGGAGGGCGACAAGGTTGCGGCGGAAGCGAAGTTTGGATTTGCCGTCAATGGATATGGGGTTGGTGATCTGGCTCGCCGCGTCAATGAAGCGTCGGATGCGGAAGTGGGTCGGCTTTGTGCGGAATACGAGGAGAAATATTCGGTTGCGTCGGAACTGCGCAAGGGTGCGGCGCGGCATGAATCGCTGCGGGATGGGGCGCGGATTGAACTGGGACTTCGATCGTTTCTGGAATCGGGAGATTTCCGAGGATTCACCACGACCTTTGAGGATCTGCACGGCCTTCGGCAGCTTCCGGGGCTGGCGGTACAGCGATTGATGAACGACGGCTACGGCTTTGGAGCGGAGGGGGACTGGAAAACAGCGGCATTGCTGAGGGCGATGATGGTAATGGCGGATGGGTTGCCGGGCGGGACGTCGTTCATGGAAGATTACACGTACCATCTGGATCCAGCCGGTTATCTGGTTTTGGGCGCGCATATGCTGGAAGTATGTGAGTCGATCGCGGCGGAGAAGGCATCGCTGATTGTTCATCCGCTGGGGATCGGCGGCAAGGCTGATCCCGTGCGATTGGTGTTCGATGCGAAGGCGGGGGCGGGGGTAAATGCATCATTGATTGATTTGGGAAATCGGTTTCGGCTGATTGTGAATGAGGTGGATGTGGTCGCTCCGCCGCATCCGCTGCCGAAGCTGCCGGTTGCGCGGGCGGTCTGGTCATGCCGGCCGGATTTCAAAACGGCATGCGCGGCGTGGATTTACGCGGGAGGCGCGCACCATACAGGGTTCAGCCATGCGGTGAAGACTGAACACCTGCGGGATTTCGCGGAGATCGCCAATGTTGAGCTTGCGGTGATCGATGCCGGGACGCAGCTTGAAGAGTTCCGCAAGTCGCTTGCGAGCGCGGAGATTTATTATCATCTGGCACCGGGGCTTGGCCGGATGTGAGGGGCGGTATAGAGTCGTTTTTTCCGGCCTTTTTTCCCGGCGTCGTGCAATGAAATATCAATCGCTTAAAGAACGGGTGCATCGGGCCAACCTGGAGTTGGTGAAGTCCGGGCTGGTCGTGTTGACGTGGGGAAATGCCAGCGGAGCGGATCGGGCGGCTGGGGTGATGGCGATTAAGCCGAGCGGGGTTCCGTACGAGCGGCTCGGCTTGGATGACATTGTGGTTTTGTCTATCGAGAGCGGCGAAGTTGTGGAAGGTTCGGCCCGGCCGTCTTCGGATACACCCACGCATTTGCATTTGTACCGGCAATTTCCGGCGGTAGGCGGCGTGGCACATACGCATTCGACTTGCGGGACGAGCTTTTGCCAGGCGTTGCGGGACATCCCATGCCTGGGAACAACGCACGCGGATAATTTTTACGGGGCGATCCCGGTTACGCGGCAAATGACCGATGCGGAGATTGAGCGGGATTACGAATTGAATACCGGGCGCGTGATAGTCGAGTGTTTTGAAAAGCGCGGGATTGATTCGGCGCAAATACCGGGCGTGCTGGTGGCGAGCCATGCTCCGTTTGCGTGGGGGGCGACAGTGGAGAAGGCGGTGGAGAACGCGATCGTGCTGGAGTTTTCGGCGCAGATGGCACTGAACAGCTTTGCCCTTTCGCCGAAGGTTTTGCCGATCTCGAAAGCATTGCTCGATAAACATTTCCTCAGGAAACATGGTCCGAAGGCCTATTACGGGCAGACTTAATGGGCGGGGAAAGCAGATCCGTGCGAAAAACAGGCGTGATATTTGATATGGATGGGGTGTTGGTTCTGTCGGAACAGGCGCATTGGGAAAGTTGGCGCATGGCGGCGAAGGAGCGCGGGGTTGAAATCGCTTATGAGAGATTTGTCTCGTGTTTTGGAAGGATCAATTCGGATTGCATCGCCATCCTGTTCGGGGCGGATATATCGCCGGAAGAATCAGCGCGCATAGCCGAGGAGAAAGAGCGAGCGTTTCGGGACATTCTACGTCATCACGTGCCGCTGGCTCCGGGAACGGTGGAGTTGTTGAAGAGATTACGGGAACTGGGGGTTGGCCTGGCAGTGGGCTCTTCCGGGCCGCGGGAAAATGTCGAACTCATACTTGGCTCGGGGCGTATCAGGCACTATTTCGACGCGGTGGTACATGGGGGCGAGGTTAAATACGGCAAGCCGGCGCCGGACGTTTTTTTGCTGGCGGCTGAACGGCTTGGGATTCCCGCGCGGGCGTGCGCGGTGATCGAGGATGCGCCGGCGGGGATTGGGGCGGCGGTGGCTGCGGAAATGATGGCGATCGGCGTGGCTACGACGCATGATGCGGCGGAGTTGACAGCGTCGGGGGCGATGGTTGTTTATCCCGATCTGTTGGCGATTCCGGTGGAATCGCTGGTCAATCTTCGGGGGCGGGCGTGAGACGGATTCCACTTGAATTCTGCNNTTTCTGTGGGATCCGTATGAGACATTTCTTGAGTTCAGACATTCACTGAGAACAGAATGCGGTCGATGCCGGCACAGATCATGCCGGCCATTCTGTGGCGGTGAGAAAAGCTGGCGCCGACTTCACCGAGGCGGCTCCACAGGGTATGGCGACGGACCTGCTCGCACAGGTGATCGGTGACAAGCGCGGGGAAATCGGCAAGAAATCCTGTGAATACGGCGTTGGCGATCCCTTCGACATTGAGGGCGCCGGCGATGGTGATAGCGGCGGCATCGAGCGAGGATTTGAACCAGTCCGGGAGACCGGAACGTTCGACCTGCGTTACCAGGGCGGTCCAGCTTTTCAGGCCGCCGTGGTCGCTGAAGCTTTTGAGAAGTCCCTTGCGGGAGATGAGTGTTTCAGTGCATCCGATTGAGCCGCACCCGCATTGGCGGTCGTTGCCGAAGACGGGGGTGTGGCCGAGTTCGCCGCTGAGGGGGAGATGACCGGTTTCGAGCTTGGCTCCGACGATGGAAGCGCCGCCGATGCCGTCTCCGAAATCGACAAGAAGGAAGTCCTTGAGATTGGGTTCGACGGCAAGCTGGCCGAGAGCGAGGGCGCGAATCTCCTGTAGGAAGACGACGGGCAAACGGGCAAGTGATTTCAGTCCGGCGGTGAAATTTGCCTGCTCTGCCCAATGGATGTTGGGGCAGAGGAGAACGCGTTCAGCCAGCTCATCGACGACGCCGGGGCAGCTCAGGATGATGGCATCGATGCCGCGTAAGGGCATTTTTCTGCATGCGCGGGCGAGCTTGGAAAACCATTCGTCTTCGGAACGCGGGGTGTTGAATTCGATCTCCCACTTGTCCATTTCGGGAATGGCAACGGGCATGGCCGCGATCCGGGTTTGCCGCACGCCGAGATGTATGAGGAGAAATCGTCGCTTGGCGCGATCCAATTCGAGAAGTTTGGACGGCCGTCCCAACTGGGGGGGATCCGAATTAGCCGGATAGGCGTCGATTTCAACTTCAGCCAGGATGGATTGCGTGAGGAGATCGTCGACGATGCGGCCGACGGTGGCCTGACTCATGCCGGCCATTTCAGCGAGCTTGGTGCGTGAGGCGCTGCTGTGCAACCTGAGCATGGAATGGACGATCTTGCGCTGATTTATTTTCCTGAGATGGGATGAGGTCGCCATTCAACTAAGCAAGTAATCTCGCATGGCGCGCGAGTCAAGCTTTTCTCTTTTTTCCGGGCGTTCAAGCCGTACAAATCGCGTATACTGCCTCCCGGAATAAGGGGCGTATAAACGCAATTCCACGCTTGGACTATGCCATCAGGCAATAGTCTCTTTACGAATGGAGGGAGCGTGACGTTGCTCGCGGCGGACTATGCGGCGATCGGCCTGGTTGGGATGCGTCGCCGGCGGCGCAGAGAAGCCTAAAAAATATGGGGACGGCCATGGCAGGGTTTTCTTTCTGGGGTGGTCGAGGGGGGCTGCTGTTTGCAACATTGTTGGTGGGGGTTGCATCGCATGCCAGCGCGCAGATCGGCGATGTGACGGGCATTCACGACCCGCGCATCATCGCATTCAACGGTTCGTTTTATCTGTTTTCCACGGGAACCGGCATCCCGATTCATCGATCGAAGGATTTGATTTCCTGGCAGCGCATCGGAGTGGTGTTTCACGATCCACCGGCCTGGGCGAACAAGGAATTTCCGGGCTCGCGATATTTCTGGGCTCCGGACATTTCCTATTTCGGGGGGACGTATCACCTGTATTTTGCGGTGTCCCGATTTGGGAAGAACAATTCGCGTATCGGCCTGATGACCAACTCAACGCTTGATCCGCAGGAAGCAAATTATAAATGGATGGACCAGGGGAAAGTGGCCGAGACTCACCCCGGCGATGACTGGAACGCGATCGACCCGAGCGTGGTGATTGACGAGAAGAGCAATCCCTGGCTGGTCATGGGGTCATTCTGGAGTGGGATCAAGATGCGCCGGCTGAATGTGCGGACGGGGCTGACTTCGGCGGA
The DNA here is from genome assembly GCA_003153655.1 of Phycisphaerales bacterium. Lineage (GTDB taxonomy): Bacteria > Planctomycetota > Phycisphaerae > Tepidisphaerales > Tepidisphaeraceae > PALSA-1353. The sequence continues at coordinate 794 of PMAK01000196.1, read as the reverse complement.
TGATCCAACGGTTTATTCGCGGGCCCGCCGCCCCCCGCCCGATGCGCTGGAAGCGGGATATATGATTCACCACGGCGAATTTTATTATCTGTTTGTTTCGTTCGACTATTGCTGCCGGGGCGTTCGCAGCACTTACAAGACGATGGTCGGCCGCTCGAAGGGGATCACCGGGCCGTTCGCCGATATCAGCGGCCGCGCGATGCTCGACGGCGGGGGCTCATTGGTGATTGCCAGCCATGGCAATGTGATCGGACCGGGACATGCGAGCGTGCTTCATGCGGCCGGGCAAGATTGGCTTGTCCATCATTTTTACGATGCGAACAATTCCGCGCGGGCGACGATTCAAATTCATCCGCTTTCGTGGAACGATGACGGGTGGCCTGTTGTAGGCGCGGCGATTGCGACCCCCGCGACGCAACCGACGACGAGGCGCTCGAATTAGATCGGCTTCGGCTTGGAGGCGGGATCGTTTCCCGAGGAAGTTAGTGCCGCGGAATGCAGCGAATGTGTTGCATCCGGATTGTGGTTGATCATACGGGTTGGGGGGACGCTGGTTTGGAGATCGACCATCTCGCGATAGCGGCCACTGGCTTGCATGAGCTGGTCGTGGCGGCCTTGCTCGATGATTCGGCCGCCGTCGAGGACGAGGATTCGGCTGGCGTGGGTGATTGTGCTGAGGCGGTGGGCGATGACGAAACTGGTGCGGCCGGCCATCAGTGTTTGCAGGCTGGCTTGGATGAGGCGTTCGGATTCGGTGTCGAGATTGCTGGTGGCTTCGTCGAGGATGAGGATGC
>PMAK01000050.1 GCA_003153655.1 Phycisphaerales bacterium | reverse complement strand
TGCGCCGCTGCTGGTGAATGTGGGGAAAAGCGCGAGGCAATGGGGGACGAATCTGATTGGGTATGACGGGATGAATAGTTTTGGATCGGCTTCGTATTACGCGCAGAAAATGTTTTCGGAGAATATGGGGGATGCGGTGTTGCCGGTGAGTGTTGCGGAGCAGCCGCGTAAGTTGCCAGCGCCGCCGATGCCTTCGGGGCGGATTGGGGTGGGGACTTGGGGAACGACGGCGCAGTTTGCGGATATGAAAGTTACGGATGGGGATCAGGTTCTTTTTCAGGCTGATCTTTCCAACGGGATGCAGGGATGGCGACGGGGCGCGGGGGCGTGGGATGTTGAGGATGGGGCGCTTACGCAGACATCAGCGGATGAGGCTTGCCGGATTACGGCGGGNNAGGGGCGCGGCGAGCTGGGGGGATTACACGTATTCGCTGAGAGCGCGGAAGGTGAGCGGGCGGGAGGGATTTTTGGTTTTGTTTCACAGCCGGGGGCGGGACAATTATATCTGGTGGAATATTGGCGGGTGGGGGAATACGCGGACGATTTTGGAGCGAACGGTTGATGGGAACAAGGAGGAGTTTGGGCCGGCTTCGGATGTGTCGGTTGAGCCGAATCGTTGGTACGACATTCGGATTGAGTTGAAGGGACGGGATATTAAATGTTATCTGGATGGGAAGCTGATTACGGAGGCGACGGATACGGCGGGACCGCCGCCGGCTGCGGTTTATGCGGCGGCTAGCCGGGTGGATGCGAGTGGGCAGGTGATTTTGAAAGTGGTGAATGCGTCGGCGTCGCCGCAGCGATTGAGCGTTGATTTGCTGGGGGCATTGAGTGTGGAGAAACATGCGGTGGTGGAGGTGTTGGCGGGAGAGCCGGAGGATGTGAATACGGTGGCGGAGCCGCGGAAGATTTATCCGCGGGCGGCGGATATTGAGGATGCGGGGACTTCATTTTTGCATGAGTTCCCGGTGTATTCGGTTAGCGTTTTTCGGTTTGTGGTGAAATGAGAAGACCCGCCGACTGAAGTCGGCGGGCCGCGATTTTTTTGATTATCGCAGTTGTTTGGTTATGCGGCGGCGTTGCGGTATTTGGCGACCGCGCTGGGGGAGAAGGTTTCGGGGGGGACGACTAATCCCGCGGCTTCGAATTTGTGCATGAATTGGGGACGCAGGCCCATGGGTTGGAGGCTGCCCTGGACGGTTGCGCCGGCAGCCGTGGGGATTTCTTTGAATCGGAAGAGTTCCTGCATGAGAACTTTGTCGCCTTCCATGCCGGCGATTTCTGTTACGTGGGTGATTTTTCTTGAGCCGTCGCGCATGCGGGATTGGTGGACGAGCAGGTGAATTGCTGAGCCGATCTGTTCGCGGATGACGCGGACGGGGAAATCGATTCCGGCCATGAGGGCCATGGTTTCGATACGGGAGATGGCGTCGCGCGGGCTGTTGGNNGCGGTCGGGACGCATACGGAGGGCGTTGCGGACGAGCTCGCGGATGGAGACGTCGCTGCCGCCGGTGTCGCTGCCGCGTTTGGCTTCGAGGGTGATGACGTGATCCTGATTCAGTTTTAATTCGGCTGCGTCTTCGATGGTGACGATTCGTTCATGAGCGCCGATGCATCCGGAGAGAATGTTGAGGAGGGTTGTCTTGCCGGAGCCGGTGCCGCCGCAGACGACGATGTTCAGATGCGCTTGGACGCAGGCGGTCAGGAAACCGGCGACGGGCTGAGTGAGTGTGCCGAAGCGGACGAGATCGTCCATGCCGAGGCGAGTGCGGCTGAATTTTCGGATGGTGATGCAGGGGCCGGCGATTGCGATGGGTGGGACGACCACGTTTACGCGGGAGCCATCCGGGAGGCGGGCATCGACCAGCAGGTTGTTGGCGTCGAGGCGCTTGCCGAGGGGTTTTAGGATTCGTTCGATGATCCGGTTGACGTGCTCGTCATCGTCGAAGGTGACTGTGGTGCGGGAGGTCTTGCCGTTGCGCTCGACGTAGACGCGGTCGGCGCGATTGACCATTACTTCGGTGACGGTGGCATCGTCGAGGAGCGGCTGGATCGGGCCGAAGCCGAAGAGTTCGTTGACGACGGCGCTGACGAGTTCGGCGCGGACGGCGTCGGTCATGTTGGCATCTTGTGCGCGCAGTGCGCTTGGGACTTCCGCTTCGATGGCTTGGCGCGCGGCGGCGTCTTTCACGGGATCGCCGGTGGGAGCGGCCTGTTTGGAGAACTGCTCGACGAGGCGGTGCCTGACTTTGCGCAGTTGTTCATTGGCCTGTGATGAGACTTCGACCGCAGGATTGGTGTTGGTGGCTTCGGGCATATGCTGTCTTATCGGCAACCTGAATGGTGACTGTAAGACAATGGCCGAAGGCAGCTTTCATTCTTATTGGACGTGAATTGTTGCGATTTATCGTGGTTGGAACGCGATTTTTGATGGGAGGAGCGGGAGCGAACTGGGACGGGTAGCCGGCATGTTGCGGATGGGAGCATTTTTGAAGCAGCGATCAAAGAAGTCGTAGACCGTTCCGAGCGTATCGCGGCTCTTGAACCATCCGGTGCCGTGGCCGGTGTGGGAGAGGACAATTAGTTTCACGGGCGCGCCCGCGCTGCGGAGTCTTTCATAGAATATCTGGCTTTGGCGGAGCGGGACGATTTTGTCCTGATCGCCGTGCATGATGAGAAAGGGGACGAGAGAGGAATATCCGAGTTGCTCAGCGGGACTGGCGAATCTTGCGGCGGCATCGTGGTTGGCGGCGATGCCGNNCCGCCGGCGGAGCAGCCCCAGACGCCGATGCGGGTTGGATCGATGTCGAATTGCCCAGCATGCGATCGCAAGAAACGAATCGCGGCTTTGCAGTCGTATATCTGGGCGGGGAAGACGGCTTCTCGCGAGAGGCGATAATTGATGCTCGCCACGACGTAGCCGCGCGGGAGCAAGCCCATGCCTGGGGGGACGGATTTATCGCCGGTGGACCAGCCGCCGCCATGAATCCAGATCATTAGCGGGCGCGGGGCGGTGGGGATATCGGGGATATAGACATCGAGTAGTTGGGATCGATTGGCGTGGGAGACATAGGGAACGTCTCGAATTGTGTGGAAGCCGACGGGAATCCAAAATCGAACGGCTGACAGGACGTGTGATATGGTGGGCTGCGTCGTTGGGACAACGATGCCCGGCGCGACCATGTTCGCGCGGGCCATCGCGGAAATCGCGGCGGCGCAGAGGCCGATCCAAAGCACAAGATTTGCCCTTATTTCCTTCATCTGACTTCCGCCGCCATTATATGCTGGGTGGAATTGTAACCGGGAGGTGAAATTTGTCACGGCAATTTGCGGGGGAAACCCACGGATTGCTATCCGTGGGCTTTTATGGGGAGGAGGGTAGACTTGGGGGGGGGTGATCATGACTTTTGAATGGATCAAAACCCGGATTTCCGATGCTATACGCGAGTACGCGCGGGTTGATCTGCGCGCTTCTCATATCATTGTTGTCGCAATTATTGTTGTGGGGGCGGTGACCAATCTGCTGGTTGCGCATGGGTGGACGGTTTGGCCATTTGTGGGGGCGTTTGGAGTTCTTACCTACATCAACGAGGCGGCGAACCGCAATGGGCAGGGGATTCCGCCGTTTCAGGTGTATGGGTTTTTCTTTGGAGTGGTGGCGATCTGGATATTGATGGTGCTGGTGCTGAGCACGCTGAATCCCGTCATTGTTGTGCTCGGCGTTATCGCGGTGGGATACCGGGCGGCGCAGGCGTTTATCCGGCAGCGGGAGCGGGATCGGCTGATCGCTTCGAGGCAGGCTGATGGGCGGTGCATTCATTGCGGGGAAGTGTTTAATCCCAACTCGATGCTGTGCGATTCGTGCGGGGAGGAACCGAATCCGGATGAGGCGTTGCTTAATCGCGTTGCGCAAATCTATCGGAGCCCCGAAGAGATGGCTCGGACGCGAGCGACGCTGACTCGCAAAGCGACGAATGCTTCGTCGAAAGAGAATGCGCTGCTGGCTCGGAGACGGACGGGGAAAACGACCGCGCCGGCGGGACTGCCGAAGGCGGCGAAGCTGGGTGGATCTGCTCGTAAGCCGAATCGGAATTAAGTTGCTCTTTTGGTTCGGGCTTTGGCGTGGGGCTCGACCATTATTTTTGCGCCGGCGGAGGAGCCGAGATTCAGGGGTTTGCGTCCGTTCACCTGGACGAGAATCGAATCGCCCTGCGCGTCGCGATCTTTTAGATGCAGTTTGGCGCCTGGCACCAGGCCGTGGCTGTTGGCGTATCGTAGAAAGCGGGAGTCCTGATCCGTGATGCGGGCGATGCGCATTCGTGCGCCGGCGTTACAGGCGATCAGCGGCTGGACGCGTGAGCGGGATAATTTTCCGGCGGCGCTGGGGATCGGATCGCCGTGCGGATCGAAAGCTGGTTTGCCCAGCAATTCGTCGATGCGAGCGAGGAGCTTATCGCTGATGGCGTGCTCGAGTTCTTCGGCTTCGGGATGGACTTCGGACCAGTCAACGCCGAGTACGCGGACGAGGAATAACTCGATCAGGCGGTGACGGCGCAGGACATGGAGAGCAAGTTTTTCGCCGGCGGGGGTGAGGCGGACGCCCTCCCGGGGACGATAGCGGGCGAGGCCGGATTCGCTGAGGGTCTTGACCATCGTGGTTGCGGTGCCGGGGACGACGTTCATGATCTTGGCGAGGCGGCCGAGGGGCATGAGACCGGTTCCGGTGGGCTGGTCCATGAATATGCGCTTGATGTAGTTTTCGACGGTGCTGGTGGCCATGGGGTCCGTTCCTGTTTTGCGCCTCAAGCTTAGTCGTCAATAGGCCGATTGACAATTATTAAGCCTCCCGTTATTTTCATTTTGAGTATTCAAAATACAAACGTTGATTTACCGAAAGGCCAATCCGCTGACGCGGAAATGCTGGGCTCAAGAGATGGAATCCGGAACGACTGAGAGAATATCCGAAGGCGCGATGAACTCGCCGGGTGCGGCCGATGGCAGCGGGAGCCATCCGTCGCTGGAGGGAATGCATGGCACGGTCGAGGTGCCGCCCCATCAGGCCGGCTTCTGGCACCAGTGGCGGGCTTTCGTCGGTCCGGCGATTCTTATCAGCGTCGGTTACATGGATCCCGGCAATTGGGGGACGGACTTGCAAGCCGGGGCTCAATACCAGTACGGGTTGTTGTGGGTGGTCGGCGTGGCCAGCCTGATGGCCATTTTCCTGCAAGTGATCGCGGCCCGCCTGGGCGTGGCCACCGGGAAGGATCTGGCGCAGTGCTG
>PMAK01000136.1 GCA_003153655.1 Phycisphaerales bacterium | reverse complement strand
ACTTCTACTTCTTTACAACACCGCAATAATATACTAAACCAGAAACCCGAAACCAGAATGACGAATCAAGCCCGAAACCAGAAATCCGAGACAGAGACCGCTTTGTCATTCGGACTTCTGGTTTGATTCGTCATTCTGGTTTCGGGTTTCGGATTTTCCCGCCTAGGCGATCTGATGCGCTGGCTTTGGCAGCTCGTCGTGGATGGTTTGTTGTTTGGGCTGATCTCCGGCGTAGCTGAAGAGAACCATGTCGTCGTCGATTCTCGCCTGAAGGTGGACGGGGCGGCGCCAGATCTGGTGGAGATTTTTTAGCGTTTCGACAGCGAATTTGATTTCGAGATCGAGGCCGTTGTGCTGATGGGCGAGATAGAGCTCGCCGCGGCTGCAATAGTCGCCGTCAACCACATAAATGAATGGCCGGCCGTGGTTGGTGAGGTGATAGAGCATCGTCTTTTTGATCCGCTGCGGATCGCGGGTGACGATGCGAAGCTGGCCGGTGTGGGGATCGCGGCCATACTGATAAAACTTGTGCTTCTCGATGAACTCGCCGGTCATGAATTCGTCGATGAAGTTGATGTCGTTGTACATGCGGCGGACTTCGAATATTTTTTCGCGGCCGAGGCCGAGGCCCTTATCCCAGGATTTCTTTTCGCCGAGGTTTTCGGATTCTTCGTAGGCTTTGCCGAAACGGCCCTTGTTCCAGCGGTCTTCGATGTCGCGGAAGAGTTCGAGGCCGATCTTGTACGGATTAAAATTGCCGGGCGGCATGTGGACGGTGCCGCTGTGGTGGTCGGCATAGTCGATGATCTCGGCGGCATCGACGAAATGCTTGGTCATCAGGGTGCTGTGCCAATAGGTGGCCCAGCCTTCGTTCATCACCTTGGTCATGCCTTGCGGGGCGTAGTAATAGGCTTCTTCGCGGACGATGGAGAGGCAATCCATCTGCCAGTCGTCGAGGCGGGCGTGCTGGAGCAGGTATAGCAGCACATCGCGCGTGGGATGTGCGGGGCTGACGTGCCGGGATTTGGCGCGATCCTCGCGCATTTTCTTCGCTTCGGCTTCCAGAAGCGCCGGCGGGTTGATCCAGCGATCGAGATAATCCTTGGCTTTGAATTTGGAAACCAGTTCCTCGCGCGGCTGATCTTCGGGCTTCTGCTCAAGCGGGCCGCGATTCAGAAACATGCTGTGGGGATCGATCAGGTCTTCGAGGCTCAGGCAGACATCGAGGAATCTTTCGACGGTGTCGTATCCCTGCTTTTCAATGTGACGGCGGATGCGGGTGGCGTGGTTGGCCATCTCATCCATCATTTTGCGGTTGGTCTGGCTGAACCAGAGATTGTTCTTGAAGAAATCGCAGTGGCCATACACGTGAGCGATGACCAGCTTTTGATCGACGAGCGGATTCGATTCCTGGAGATAGGCATAACAGGGGTCGTTGTTGATGACCATTTCATAGACGCGGCCGAGGCCATAGAAATGTTGTTTGCGGAGGCGTTCGTATTCCGCGCCGAAACGCCAGTGGGGGTATCGCTGGGGGAACCCGCCATAGGCGGCGATCTGGTTCATCTGCTCGTAATCGCACATCTCGAAGACGACGGGGAAGAAGTCCAGGCCGTAGGACCGGGCGCGTTCGCGGATTTGCTTTTTGGCGGCGAGGAGTTCAGCGGGGAATGAGCCGATGGTGTGGGAGGCCATGTGTTAATATTAGTCGGCCAAATGGGTCGAATCACTTTGCGCGGTTCGGGAACAATTCTACGAAAAAGCCCCCGGATGGGTATCCTGGGGGCTTGGTAAGGCATAATTTGACGGCCACTCGAAGTATTTACTTCCCCGCGGCCATGACGCGGTTCAAATCCAGCGTAAATCCGGGCAGTTGCCGGGTTGTGTACTTTTGCGTTGCTTTAAGCACTTTCGGCTTCCACTGCCCGCGCCAGCGAATCAGGGCGGTCATTTGCTGCTTTTGGGCATCGATGATCCAGTATTCATCGATCCCAAATTCGAGATATTCCGCCGGCTTGTCATGGTAATCGCGTCGCGACGAACTCTGGGAAACTATTTCAATCACGATCTCAGGAACCCAAAGGGACCAGACATCCTCCACATCCGGCGGCGCCGAAAGATAAACGGACAAATCGGGATGCCGCTCCGATTGCGTTGACGCAATCAGCACTTTGCTTTCGGTTGACCCGGTAACCGCGTGGATAGTGCCGGGGTGCGCCTCCTGATGCAGAACCAGTTGATTGCGCACCGATTGAAGTTGAGCGAGATGACGCGGGTGAGGCACATCGACCATTTCGATGATTCCCTTGTTGAGTTCGAAGAGTCGATCATCGCGCGCCGCCGCCCGGTCAAATCGTTCAAGCGTCATGCGACGGCCATGGTCTTCAGGGCCAATTGAAATGGATTTCCGCAATGTGGTCGGCATACAGAGCGCCTCTCGCAGGCCTCAATCCATTATACAGCGGCGCGATCCTTGCGGCGATTTCAATCGCGGCGTGGGCCGCGGGGGCCACGGTCTCCGCCACGTCCGCCGCCGTCGCGGCGTGGGCCTCGATCGCCACNNAGTCACCGCCTCGACCACGATCGTCGCCGCCATCGCGCGGGCCTCGGTCATCCGATTGACCTTCATTTCCGCCGGCGGGTGCACCGACGGGTTCGGGGTCGGTCTGGCCTTCTTCCCGCATCGCGGCCTTGCGGCTTAGTTTGATGCGGCCCTGATCGTCGATCAGGATGACCTTTACGCGGACTTCGTCGCCGACGCTCACGATGTCGTTTACGTTCTGGACGTACTTGTCGGAAAGCTCGGAGACATGGCAGAGGCCGTCGGTTTCCGGGGCGATTTCCACGAACGCGCCGAAGTCCTTGATGCTGACGACGCGGCCGGCGTAGATCTTGCCGACCTTGACTTCGGCGGTGATNNTCTTGATGTTCTTGCCGCCGGGGCCGATCAGCTTGCCGATCTTTTGCGGGTCGATCTTGACGGTCAGCAGGCGCGGGGCGTACTTGCTGATTTCGGTGCGCGACGTCGGGATGACGGCCGCCATTTTATCGAGGATCGTCAGGCGGGCTGCCTTTGCGCGATGCAGGGTCTCGCGGATGATCTTGTGGTCGATACCCTCGGTCTTGATGTCGAGTTGGATCGCGGTGATGCCATCGCGCGTGCCGCAGACTTTGAAATCCA
>PMAK01000004.1 GCA_003153655.1 Phycisphaerales bacterium | reverse complement strand
GTGCGCGCCGTCGAGTTGGCGAGCCATCGACCTCGCCATCGACCTCGCCCCCGACCTCGCCCTCGACCCCGGTTCGCTGTTCGCGCTCTCGACCAACGCATCGTGTAGCCGCGACCTCGCCCTCTCCCTCTTCCCAATGTGGCATGCGAACCCCAGCGCGAGACGACCTCACCCCGACCTCGACCGCAAAAAGATCGTCACGTCCGGGTTTGCACTCATGGATCGCATGGTTATGCTGGGGCTTCAAACGGAAACGCAAGCAATAGAAGAAGCGCACAATGCACCCACACCCGTCGAGGTAGCCTAAAAAGACATGCCAGAGAAATTCCTTCCGTCGGGCGTCGTGATCGTGGACATCAACGAAGCCTCGGGACTGATAAAGAACTTCGCGCCCGACGTGGGGCACTTGGACATAGTGAAGCGCGGGGACTTCGTCCGGCTGCTGCTGAAGTTCACTGGGCCGGCGACCCGCGATTTCCCGGCTGGTGCGAAGGGGACCGAATTCCTGACCTGCGTCGTCGCTTCGAAGACATCGCTCGGGCTGCTCAAGGCGAAAGTGTTTTCGCGGCCGGAAATGACGCCGTACCATTCGGTGACCTACGGCGACGATCTGACACTGAGTGAACGTTATGTGCTCAACCACGAGCAATCGAGCCTCGACCAAGTCAAAGAAGTGGAGCCGTTCCTAACCGGAGTGATTCCGGTATCGGAGCCGATCAACGCCGAAGACGCGAAACTGAGAGCCGCGACGAAGAATCTTCCCCCGCTTAAACCGGAGCCCGATAAGGAGTTTTGGTTACGGAACGGTACCCGCGTGAAGGTCTGGGTGTTTCATTCCGGTTTCTGGGTCGGTGCTCCCGTCGATTCCAGTTTCGTACCCGGTTCGTTCATGGAGTGGACCGCGACGGGGGCGAGCGCGGGAGGAAATCGGGAATTCGACATCGTCAAAGATCCCATGGCAAGCGAGGTTCTCTGATGTGGCCTATCGTTGCGGTCGTGGTCGCTGCTTTCGTGATCGGGCTTGTCCTCGGCTGGTTCGGTCTTCTGTGGCTCCAGACCAACGATTCGGAAACGGTAAAAGCAGAAGCCGATGACTACCGCGAACCCCCGGTGGATATCGCGAGCCCCGCCGTCGCGGTCGCGATCCGGCGGATGGACGGAACGGCGCTTCCCACTCGCAATGTCTGGGATGACCGAAAAGGCTCTCCGATTCCTTACGAAGAATTGTCGCCGATGTTCCTCGATCAGTTTTTGCTACGCTATTTCGCGGAGTTGATGCCTTATTCGCTGTATTGGCTCGAATCGATCGTCAAGACTGGGTCGCCATGGGAAGACTTCGTGCGGACAAATCCGTGGGCCAAAGAAATGCCACTGCTGTTTGAGCAATTAACGGGCTACAAATTGACCGAGCTTCAACTGAACTACGCGATTGCCGAGTACGTGCGACGGCTTCAGAGGGTGGACGCCTAAAGATGGCAAGCAACCTCTACGACTCAGGCGCCCCGCAACGGATCATCGTTGAACACCGCGGCGAAGTCCAGCGCTCGGAACCGCAGTGCCCGGAAGCTCCAGGATGGACTTGCGCTGAGGTCAGACAGAAGTGGAATTATTGCCAAACATGTCCTCTGAGGCCGGCTGCTGCTCGCGTGACGATTGCTCCTGAGTTTGAAGTTGTCAAGGAACCGAAGAGGTTGAAGTGATCCGACAATTCTGGGATTTTATGTTAGCGCTTCCTCCGAGGCCCGACAACGGCCAGAAAGTTGATAACGTGCGAAGTGCGAACGCGGAAAAACCGCAACCGCCGTTCGATGGTTTTGAAGAGCACTACAAACAAAAACCGGAAAGATCGCGAATCTGCAATATGCGCTGGTCCAACACGACCGTGATGCTAGGCGAAACGGATTTCATACGTTGCCGTTTCTTCAGGTGCCGGCTGATCGACGACGGACCCTTCTCAATGGAAAAGTGCTTCGTCGAAGACTGTTCGATTCGGACCAAAAACTGGAAATGAGTAATTCGCCCATCGGAGCGTCCGGCGAATAAGTCGTGGTAATATCCCCGTTATGAGTAATATCCCCGCTATGAAGAAACTGTTCCCGCTCGTCTTTTTCCTTTTGACGGATTCGTGCTTGGTGTTCGCGCAAGGCCCGAGGGTCACGCTCACCTGGACCCAAAGCACTTCGACCGGGCTGACCGGGAACAACGTTTATCGGGGAACGGTGAGTGGAGGACCGTACACGCTGCTCACGGCCACGCCACTACCGGCATCCACGACATACCTGGACACGACGGTTGTCTCATCGACGACGTACTATTACGTCGTTACGGCACTGGCCGGAACGGTCGAGAGCGGCTATTCCAATCAAGCGACGGCGGCGGTTCCGGCGCATCCAAATTCCCCCACGGGTGTAGGCGCCCTCGCGCAATGAGACCCTTACTCGGTCTCCTCTTGTGCGGGGGCGCTGCCTTTGGCCAGCTCAGCTTTTACCCGGTCCCACCTTGCAGGGTCGCGGACACGCGAGGAAACGGTTTTACCGGTGCATTCGGACCTCCCACGCCCGTGGCGATGTCCACCACGAGCTTTCCCATCCCGCAAAGCTCCTGCCTGATCCCAGCGACCGCCCAAGCCTATTCGCTGAACATCACCGTCATTCCGCCGGGAACGCTCGATTACCTGACGGTATGGCCGACCGGATCTCCGATGCCCGTGGTCTCGACTCTCAACGACACACAAGGCGACATCGTCGCGAACGCGGCCATCGTTCCGGCCGGCACGAACGGAGCGGTAAGCGTGTTCGTTTACCAGGCTACCGACGTGGTGATCGACATCAACGGCTATTTCCTCGCGCCTCCGCCGCCGGCCGTGACGCCCGCGACGACGCCCGGTTATGGTCTGATGCTGATAAATGGGTCGTTGTCGGTCAACACGGCGGCGATCGCTACGCTCGTCCAGATCGAGAATGATCCGAACTTCTGCAACTCGGCCAACGGAACGACGGGCTACGGTTGCAAGCTCCCGAACAGTGCGCTGCTGAATTACCAGCTCGGCCAGGCGTTTCTGCTCCGGGTGGACACGACTTGCGCGACGACCTGCACGCTGGCTATCGATTCGGCCACTGCCTCTGGCGTTACAGGGCCTATTCCCATCACGCAAGCGGACGGGATGACCGCGCCGAACGGAACCTTGATGCAATTTCAGCCGCGCTGGGTGTTCTTCGATGGCATGGTGTTTCGGTTGATATGATTCTGCGGGGATGCGCGGATGCGTGGTTGTGGGATTACATCCAAAAGCGCGAGCGCTACCTTAGGCGGCGCGAGAAGGACCCAGAAGCGGCTCGTGCCTACACCGCGGCAATGATGAGGGCCATGCGAACGCGCCGGAAAGCCGAACTTCGCGACGTGAGCGAAATGCGAACGCGCCGGAAAGCGGAACCGCGCGACAATCTGATCCGGGCCGTCTACTGGCACGAGGTTCGTCATCCGTTCGCGCCGATGCATCGCTTCAAGGATTCGGTTTTGCTGGTTTTAGCGGATTGACAAAGTCCCACCGAGGGGCGTAGAATCGCCTCAGTTCCAGGGCAGGGAACGAAATCTATTTCGCCCGACAAAGGAGCAACACAATGACCGCAGCCCAGATCAAGCAGATGTTCGAGATCGCGTACGTCAAGAGCCTTCCGAAGCCCGTCCAGGCGCTGTTCAAATTCTTCGACTCACCGCCCGGCGTGCCGAATGTCTATTTCGACTTTTCGCCCGCAGGCGCGGCTGCTCAAACGGCGAAATTCGAGGAACTCGTCAACACATACGCGGGCGTGATGATTACCGACATCATGCGCGATCAAGTAGGGCCGTGGTGGTGGTTCACGAACAGTGGTCTTCTGCTGCGAGCCGGACTTCCTCCAGCTAATGCGATCAGTCTCGGGTACAATGGGCAATTCGCCCAGCCCGGCGAACCGCCGCTACCCGGCATGCTCGGCGCATACCCGACCGTCGAACAACCTGGCTGGGTCAAGATTGCGCTAATCCCGGCAGCCTGGATCAAATCACCCGCAACCGTAACCGAAGCGCAAGTGAGCGCATTCCTTCAGGCGAATTTCCCGGCGGTTTGAAAAGGAAGACGATCATGCCATTCATGGACCAACTCACTCGCCGCGAAGTACTCAAATCCGCCGCCGCGCTTCCCGTGGCCGGCCTGCTGCTTTCACAGAGCGCTTGCACTCCCGGACAAATCACGACAGATTTGCAATTGATCGTGACGGCGGCCAGCGCGGCCATCGACATATCGTTCCCGGCGCTCGGAATTCTGCTCGGTCCCTACTTCACTGAAGTCACGACGTTCATCGACGAAGCCGATACCGAACTCGCATCGACCGACTCGGCGGCGATCAAGGCGACCAAGATCGCTCAAGACGCGCTTTCCGTGATTCTTCCTCAATTGCCTGCCGGACTCGCAACAACAGTAGTGACCGATATCATCGCCGTTGGAACCGCCGTAACTACGTTCCTTGCGCGCATCGGGGCGCTCACCGCCGCTTTGCGCTCGACTCCGGCCGGAGCCAGGGCTGCCCAGGTATCGGGCTCCGGTTCGCTGAAACTGACCAGGGGCGACATGCAGGCGCTTCCGAAAATTCTGGTTGCCAACGCCGCGCTAAAAGCCAAGCTCGCAGCCGCGATCGCAAAGACGAAGTAAGATGCCGAACGGCGTGCCCGCGCGCAAAGAGCCGGATTGGCCGGCCTTGCAGCAGCAGATCGAAACCCTCAGCCTGATAGCGACTGGGGCCTTGCAGCAGCAGATCGAAACCCTNNTGCAGCAGCAGATCGAAACCCTGACATCGCTCGTGACGGCAGGCTTTAAAAAACTGGAGAATATCATGGCTTCACTCGCATCAGCACTTGCATCCTTGCAGACTGCGGTTACTACTCTGCAAACCGACACCGCGACGGAAATCACGGCAATCGGAACCGTTCTCACTGACCTGCAAAACGCACCGAATATAACCCCGGCGCAAATTGCGGCTATTCAAGTCGCGGCGGCGAGCCTTCAAACCATCGATAGCTCGATCGACGCGGCGACAGCTCAGATCAATACGGCAGTCGCGGCACAAACGCCACCGTCTACAGGTCCCGTCGCGGGCCAGCGTAGATAAAATGCCGATTCGGCGTTCTTATGGATGGGAGCGGGNNCCATCCCGCCGATTCCCGACACTCGCGCTCACGTCCTATCCGGAGTTGCACCCGCAAGCCAGCCTGATAGCGACTGGCTTCGATCCGCCGATCTGGGATCAGGGCAACACCAATTCCTGTGTCGGACACGGATCGACAGGTGGTATCGCCTACGCTCGGGCGAAGCAGGGTCTGCCATACATTGATCTTTCTCGGATCTTCCCGTACTGGAACGCCCGCGTGGCCGAAGGAACCGAAACCCAGGACTCCGGCGCTTCCGTTGGCGATGCGATCGCGGCTTCACAGCAATTCGGCGATTGTCCNNGATTGTCCTTACACTGATCTGCCGACCGACTTGGCGCTCGTGACCGTCGCGCCGCCGTCTCAAGCGTTCTCCGATGCCATCGTCCACAAGGCGCTCACTGCAACACGCGTATGGGGCTCGAATTCCGAAGGTCTCCAATATCACGTCAAACACTGCATCGACGTGCTAGGGCTTCCCGTGGTGTTTGGCTTCACAGTGTACGAATCGTTTGAATCCGACGCGGTTGCAGCAAGCGGAATCGTTCCGATGCCGGGGCCGAGCGAGTTGGTCGTTGGTGGACATTGCGTGCGAGCGGTAGCGTATGACGATGCTGCTCAACGAGTCAAGTGTGCCAACAGTTGGAATACAGATTGGGGCGAAGCCGGGTACTTCGAAATCGATTACGGCTACATCTTCAATCCCGATTACTCGGATGATTTTCACGCGATCACGCTGGAAGCGTAACGTTTATGTTGTCAGCGCTTCCCTCTGAGGTCGTTTGAATGGCTGTGACTGACGGCGTGCGCGTTCCCGGCATCGACGTATCGCATTACCAGGGAACCGTCAACTGGGCCAAAGTCAAAGCCGCGGGCATCCGGTTCGCGTACATCAAAGCGACCCAAGGGGCGGATTTCCGAGATCCGCAGTTGAGCGCGAACGTCGCCGGCGCGACGGCTCAAGCAATTCCATTTGGCTTGTATCACGTCTTCGTCGCGAACGCCGGACTGGTGCAAATATCCAACTGGCTCAAAGCCAAAGCCGCATTCCCGTCCCAGCTTCCCGCGTGGTTAGACATCGAACCAGGTGCGTTGACCGAAGAGACCGTGGGTGACGCTCTCGCGTTTCTTGGGGAATGCTTCGAAAAGACGGACTGCGTATACTGTTCTCCCTCGACCGCCCAAGGTCTCCTGAACGATCCGGTGTTTCAGACGTACCCGCTTGCAATCGCGCACTACACCGACGCTCCCTCACCCAATACGGTCTTATGGACATCCTGGGAATTCTGGCAGCACTCGGCGTCGGGAATTGTCGATGGAATTTCCAGGCCGGTAGATTTGGACTGGTTTAACGGTGATTCCTTGCCGTTGAAAGTGTGAGCGACGTTCCGAAGGTGCTGGAGGCGATAACGGACGCGGTGCTGGCATACCGGCCCGCGCCGAAGACGAAGGCTCACAAGAATCCGGCACTGAGCACCCGGCACCGTTTCCGATTGGTCTTCCCTTGCGAGCGCTGGAAACGATCACCCCTGGAGTAACCGTTGACCCTTGCTCTGGAAGCGGTACAACTCTGCGCGCGGCCAAAGACCTTAACCGACCCGCTATCGGTATCGAGGTTGAGGAAAAGTACTGCGAGATCGCGGCTAAGCGGTTGAGTCAAGAGGTTCTCGCATTCTGATGAAAACACATGGACACTGAGCACAGGCACCATATCCTCGTAGCCATTCCAATGCAATGACCATCGGGACACTGATCGGCGCCCTCGTCGTCGCGTTCATCGCCTGCTTGCTGCTGCTGCGCGAGAAGAACCGCCACTAGTACGGCTAGACCTTGACCAATTCTTGCCTTCGGGCGCAGAATAGTCCTCATGACCTCCATAAAGCCTTGGGTGATGCTGCCTGATCCGTGCGGAGTATGGAAGTTGCGCACTTTCGCCGAATATGTCGCCCACATCACGCACTGTGGAACCCGTGAATGCCGAGAAAGACGGGACAATCATCGGTCGTTCTGTGCTTCATTAGGGGTTTCCTCCGGTGCAGGCAAAGTCGCCGCTTCGGTGTGCGCTGTGCACGCCGTTTCGATCTCCAGTGGGCAAACGTGGCTAACATCCAAATTCACACAGTGGGCGGACTGAAGACGAGGCGCGCCACAGTGTTCGGCAATCTGGCGGTGCATCCATCGCTAGAAGGCCGGAGCGGAGACTTTACCATTACTCACGTGCCTACCGGATACGCGGTGAAGACCTGTCAACCGGAGGAGTTTTGTCTCTTCATGACGAAGGGATTGGGCGATCTTCCGCTGTGGCGTTTCACGCGTCCTAGCACGATTAAAAAACGGATCGCGGCCTTTCGCGCCGCGTGGCTTGTACGCGAAATCAAGTGGTTTACTTTGCAGAGCGCGAACGCGGCAAAACACAACCCGCCGAAACCGCCACAGAAGAGCGCCGCAAACAAAAAACGGAAGTCACGCCCAAAGAGCCAGCGCTAACGCTCCGACTCCCAAAGCCAATCCCAGGTAGAGCACCGTGTTGTCGTCAGTCGATTCGCTCGAAACATCGCTCGATAAATCGCTCGCCGTCGAACCGACTGATGTTCCCAGCGCCGATGCCCACGTCGATTGGGCGTTCTCGACCGCCGGAATATAATTCGCGGTCTGGGCCGGAAGGTTTCCGGCCGCGACGTTCCCAGGCCCGGCGTTATAAGCCCATAGCGCCGTGCTCACGTCTCCTCCGTACTGCTGCAAGAGCTGCTGCAGGTAGGCCAGGCCGCCTTGTATATTCTGGGTTGGATCTGTCGAGTTGGTCACTCCGACGCTGGCCGCGGTCGCGGGCATGAGCTGAAAGAGCCCCGTCGCCCCCGCGGGAGAGACAGCGTTGGGATTGAAGGCCGATTCGACTTGGGCGACCGCAAGGGCCAACGATGGATCGATCCCCATGCTCTGTGCCTGGGTGACGATCTGCTGCTGGACCGCTGTCAAAGCAGTTGAAGCCTGGCCCATTCCTTTGGAAGGGACGTACATCAGGGATTCGATTCAGCCAAAGAATACAGATTCATCATCATCCAACCCGCCGAGTTTCGATCTTGGGCCGCCATCCCATAGTTGGCTGTCGTGAAATGCGCGGTGTTCGATTCGGTGAAGACCTGATTCCACAAAACACCGTCTACTGAAACGTAATAGTTGCGGGCGCTCGCCGTTTCCTGGATGCGGAACCACTGAAGGAACGTGGAGCCCAGCAAGCCGATAGTAGTGTTGAGCGAGATCGAGACTCCAGCGCCGGCGAAACTGGTGTAAGTGAAAATGACGAGACCGCCGGTGTTCTCGGCGTATCCGAAAATCAGGCAGTTGGCACCGTCAGACAGCCACATCCCCCTGACTGACTGAGACGCCCCGTTGGGGTAGACGCTAAGAGCCGAAAGAGCCACGGTCGCGGTAAAGGTCGCTGCAAGTTTCGGTTTATCGACCGCGGCTATTTGACCGGTAAGGCTCGGATCATATTGAACCATCGAAAGCGAGGCCACTGGACTGGTGTTGTTGCTCCGCGTGGTCACAACGCCTGTGCCCACGTTGAAATTCTCCGAGGTGAAATTCGCAGTCACCGGAGCGGTTAGTGGTTGGATGAAGCCGCCGCCTCCTCCTCCGATTCCCGAAACTATATGGGAACCCTGCAAGGCGACAAAGCCCAGCAACCCGGCACAGAAGATGCGCAGTGCAAGTCTCATGGTTTCCTCAACTGTTCAATTTCCTTCTGCTGTTCCTGAAGAGCCGAAATCAAAATTGGGATCAGATCGATGTACATCACGCCGATGGGCTTGCCATCCTTGTCGAAGTTCACGAGGTGCGGGTCCACTTTCGCGACTTCCTCCGCGATCAGGCCGCCGTCTCGCTGTTCGTTGGTCGAGTTGTATTTGAACCGCACCGGATGGAGTTTGTCGATCAGCGCAAGACTGCCGTCCCCCATCAAAGGATGGATGGCATGTTTGAACCGGCGCGAGCTGAGGAGACAGGTGGTGGTGTGATCGTAGGTAACGGCACCCCCTGTATTCCAGCAGAGCGAGCCATAGACCGCAGCCGACGAAGCTGGAACTCCGGGCAGACTCAACGTGGCGGCCGTTGCCGAAAAGATCGTACTAAGTGCGGTGGCTCCTGTGGCTGGAATGCTAATCGAAAAAGCGGTGCCATGCGCAGTGCTGGTGAAATTCTGAGTGGCCGCCGCCGTCATGAGGAAGTTCGGATAAAACAGGTTGGTCGAATCCCATCCGTAGCCTAGAAGCTGAAACTGATACGCTCCGTTCGTCGTTGCTGAGGGAGACGCGCCGGTTCCTGTTGCTTCCCGCATCAAGAGGTATGGATAGGCGCTCGCACCGTAAGCGTCAATCGACAACCCTGGAGCGCCGCTATCTTTGCCGATAATCTGAATGCTGTTCGCCGCAATCGTCGAGTTCGCCGTAGGGCTACACGATGCGTTGGTCGAGAGCGTGAACAGCGAAGGGGGGCCGCAGGAATTCCCGATGGCCGTGTACTGGCCGTTCGTCTGGATTGTTACGACAGCACCGCTCGGGCTACCGCTGCTCGTTCCTTGGATCGAAACTGTACTTCCCGCCAGGTTGCCGCCGTAAAGGTTCGAAATGAATGGATCGCTCAAAACCGCATTGGATGAGAGCACCACCGATCCCGTCCCCGTCGATGTGGTGGTTCCCGTCCCTCCGTAGTTAACCGGGAGTGGTGGACTCCCGGAAATCTCCAACTGCGCGAGGCAGGGAAGCCCGACGAGAAGCGCACATATGAACCGCGCGATCATTGATTCCCGATGATGTCCGCCGCCACCTTGTTCGCAGTGTCCGCGGTCCATTTAATTCCACCAACGAACTTCGATCCGTTGAGTTCTACTCGCAAGAAGCTCGAAGGCGGAACCGAGAACGTAGTCAACGCCTGGCAGACTCCGGAATTGCACGCCGTGGATTGATCCTGCAACGTGACGGTGTGAGAAGCGCTGTCGGTGTTGTTGAACCAGGCGGAATAGATGCACGTCGCCGTGGTCGTCAAAGACGTGATCGAGCCGGGGAGAAAGCTCATTCCAGTTTCGTAAAAGACTCCTCCGCAAGCATCTTTGCCAGCGGCCAATTTTGTGACCAGCAACTCACCGCGCGCATCCATCTGCAAGGACCCGCCCTGGCCCGTGGTGTAAGTCGGCAGAGTGGAATTATAGACTGCGCCGATTTGGAGAGCATAGGGGCCGGCCGTTCCGCCCGCGATCACGACGACGCCCGCCGGCTGCATATTGCCCGCTCCGTCTTCGAAACCGGCTGCGGTCCCAGTCGCCGGGAAGGCCGCCGTAAAACTCGACGACGTTCCGCTGCTCGAGCAGCCGCTTCCGCAATTGATGAGGAGTCTGCCGGAGGAATCGAGTTGCAAGACGTTGAAGGCACCGCTCGACAGAGTCGGAAGGCTCGAATTGTATTGGCCTTGCGTCCCGCCTGGAATTTGAAATTGGGCGAAACAGGCCGAAACAGACAGCGCGGCCAAACACAAAAGTCTCACGGCTTCCCTTTCTTAGCCCACGAAAACGCGGGCGTGATTTGCCAATCGCCCGATGGAGCGTATCGTTTCACCAATACTTCGGTCATGGCGCGGATCTGGGCGTTGAACGTATCGAGGTCATGCTGGGCATGTTCGAGATCAATCTGAGCCTGCTTTTCGCGAATCACCGCGTCTTGCGCTTTAATCTGCAAATCCTTGACTGCTTCGCGGTCTTCGATGGAAATAGGCTTGGGTTGTTGTTCATCCGTTTCGGCGTGCCCACTGAAAGCGAGAACGAAGATCAGCGCAACGACGAGCAGCACCGCAGCCGTAGCTGAAGGCGCCTTCCACCGGCGAATGACAGATTTATGCCAGGGATCTCTCGGGAGCTTCGGCGGTTGCATCGCCTGTTGTTGTTCGGCGCGGCCAAGAAATTCCGCGATTCCCCGGAACACCGCGATTTCCGCATCCTGTTCGATTGTCGGATCCGAGGGAATCCGAACGATGATCCGGTCATCGGCTGTCACCTGGCCGGTTTTTTCCATGTGAACGATGATCGAAGAACGGATGGATCGGCTGAGATGCTTTAGCAGCGCCGCCTGCAAAGGGCAGGGAATCGTGTCGAGCTCGACATGCGAACTGAAGCTCTGCTCGACGACGACGGCCAAATCCGCTACACCATCGGTGACCGCGGCGCCGTGTTTTTCGAGGTAAGACCGGATGGAACGGGCCGGCGTCGAATCGCCCTCGATCTTGACTCTCATAACAGTCCCGTGATAATCGCGTCGCCGGTCCCTGAAGATAGCTGCAGGTAACAGACCGGCGTGCCGTTCAGGAATCGCAGATTACCAATTGGCCGCGAGTCCGCCCAGGCTTGCGCGGCGACTGTTTCGACCGCACCCGGATAGATCTGGTCTTCGGTCGTCGGGTCGCTTTGATTGGTGCGCATGAGCATGATGAACGCATTCGGGTTCTTGATCGAGATGTAGTTCACTCCCGCGATCGCGGAGCCCGCGGCCGGAACGACCGCGGTCCAGGTGACGTTATCGATCGCAAGAACCTGTTTGTAATAGGACGATTGTGTTGCCATCTAATACAGCGCATAGAGGATCACGCCGCCTCCAACGACTGAACTCCCTAGATTGGCGCACAATGCGTTCGAGGTCAGCGCGTTCAAGGTTCCGCTCGGGAAGTCGAGCGCTAAAGTCAGCACGGCCTGGTAAACTCCCGTCAAAGCGGCAGTGCCGCCTGCGCATACCGAACCGGTCCCTTCTTCCAATTGGAAGGTTTCCGCCGTCGCAAATGCAATCGAGATGTGACAGATCCGTATCTGCTTGCCGGCGGACAAAGCGACCAGTTGAGTCAGCCCCGAAGTGGTAAGAGAAACCGGAGCGCTCAAAGTGCAGTAGGTCGGGATAATGGCGAGCCCTCCTCCGTCCACGTTCGCCACAGGGACCGGATCGCCAGCCGGAGCGACTCCAACCGCCGAGGCCCCGACGACTTGCGTCCTTCCCGAAGTGTCGGTTTTGATCGACTGAACGTCCGTTCCGTCATTGCCCGCCACCTGCACGGGGTTTTTGGTCGATGCCGCGCCGGGGGCGTTCGGCCCCGCGACAACGCAGGGAGTGCTGGCCGTCCCCGCGCACCCACCGCCGCCGCTCGATAAAGAGTCTGGTGGACTGGGGTTGAACCCTACGGCAATGACCGTGATCGACCCTCCACCGATGGAATTGATCTTCGTTTTTAGCCAGGGCGTGTATCCGACGAATGTGATGTAGCCATAGAGGCCCAACGCCTGAGTGCTTGGGTTCGTGCCGGTCCCCGTATTGGCGCAAGCCGTGAACGCTCCAGGCGTCGGTGTTCCTCCGGGCGTAGTGGCGTCCGGTGCGCAGTCCAGTTCGACGCTGAAATCCCCCGTCCCGCCGGTCGTGTAGTTGTACATCACGGTCCACGATTGGTACTTCGGATTGATGTTGTTGAAGGGTGCGGACGTGCCAAGTGCCGTCTCCTGATACAAATCCCCTATGAAACCGGTCTGCGCACTCAGAGTGCCGCAAAACACGAAGAATGCTAATACGTTGGCGCTTTTCAGCAGGCTCGCTAGTGCTGGACCTTGCTTTCGTGCGCGCGCCGGGCGATCCTGTTCACGAGAGCTACAAGAAAGGAGGAGGGAAGAATCAGCAGAGAGGCCCGGAGCAATCCGGGCCTTTTGCTTGGCGCGGACGCGAAAGCTCGACTGGCCCACGAGCATCGAAAAGAGCGTTAACAACACGAAGAAAGCCCAAAACGTAAGCAAGATCATAAGAGTTCACGAGCCTTTGGGAGCAAAAGACAATCGGGAAGGCCAGTACCATCCGAGGAACATGCAGGTGATCAGATTGGGAGAACCAATCCCCACCGGCGCCACCGTCGTCACCTTGAACCGGATCGTGTCGCGCTCACTCAACCGTATTCCACCGGGAACGGGCCACGGCCCCATGGTGAGGCTTCCCAGTTGGGTCAAAATGATCGAGAAATCGGGCGGCGAGTAGCCAAGTGTCGCTCCACCCGCACCGAGCGGACGGTTAATGTCGATTGACCATGTAACGGCTCCCGAGCCCTGGATGAATCCAGCGCCGTCGAACGAGCACATGATGGACGTGATCACCGCCTGCATGGCCTGAGGGACCTGAAAAACGGCGACGAGCGTTTGCGTCGCGTAAGCCGGCGCTGGAATCGTCGCGCGGCGATTGATCGTGATGGCTTCCGGTGGAGGAGTGACCCAGGGATAGTGCCCGTAGTACGGATCGGCCAGCGTTCCGCCCGCGTTGTTGACGATGTCGCGCGCGTCGGGGCGCATCATCCCCTTTTTGGTCGTGATGTTCGATGCCGCGCCGTTTGCGAGCCGGATTGCAGCGATATTGTCGCCCGTGTTCAGTTGAGCCATTTAGTTGTCCTTCAGCGATTTCT
This sequence comes from Phycisphaerales bacterium, assembly GCA_003153655.1. GTDB lineage: Bacteria > Planctomycetota > Phycisphaerae > Tepidisphaerales > Tepidisphaeraceae > PALSA-1353. The sequence continues at coordinate 27,402 of PMAK01000004.1, read as the reverse complement.
CCGCTTGATACCAGTCCGACTCCGCCGTCCCATCAACGCCCTCAGCTACCCGCTTCTCCCAAAGGGAGTACGCGCAAAGCCGTGTGGCGTCTTCCGGGGGGGGGGGGGGGAAAANNAGGGGGGGGGGGGTAAAATTCCGCATGCGTGGTCGGTGCCGACTCGTCTTTGCCTGTTTCGTGCGAATACATATTGACTGTCCTTTCTATTGTTAGGAACCGCGGTAAATCTGAGAGACAGGAACGGCAACGCCCAAGGTCAAAGAGAGCAACGTTGACTCTTGCCCCGGCGTTTGCGTGGACCAGAATTCAAAGAAGAAAGTACCCGGAGCCATCACCGGATACGGTGACGGGAGAAGATAGCAGGCTCCGGGATCGGAAACTAGAACCGAATCTGGGATCGGGGTATTGAACCATTTGTACGTCAGCCCGAGGTCGGTGATCTGAAGCGAGTAGTTCTGGATCGAGCCGTGGAAAAAGCCGTAGATGAATGAGCCGGCCGGGATCTCCAGAACAAAGTTGGTATACGTCCCTGGAGGCTGGGCGTTCTGGACCAGGTTGCCCCCCGTGGGCGCCACATAGAAGCGTGGGACATAGCAGCCGGCTTTGTTGATTCCCTCCATCAGGGCGAGCTGGTTCGGCGCGTACTGAGGCCACCAGTCCCGATAGGCCGCTTGGAGTGAGAGAGGGTTCAGGTTCATATTCCGTCTTCGTCCTCGTCTTCGTCTTCCAGTTCGTCGCCTTCCAGCTCGTCCAGGTCTTCCCTGTCGCCCAGCTCTTCGTCGATTTCCTTCCTCAGATCGAGCAAGTCTTCGTCATCGAGTTCCGCTAGAGCATTGATGAGTTGTTGGAGGGTTAGAATTGCGGGCATGGCTGGCTCCCGATGCTGATATATTGGCGCTTGCCTGAGAGTTCTAGTACCGGCTGAGGTTGACGGCGTGCGCGCTCTAGGCGGACGATGTTCATGGATGGAACTTGACTGGCTGTTTCCTGATGGCACAAAACTTTCGGAAGTACCGCCCGAATTTCGGGGAATGCCTCAGGACGAGTGGCGCCTGAAGACCACGGTCGCGGAAATCGTTCGCGTCCGCGACTTGCCGGAAACAACGGCGTTCTGGAGCCGGTTCTTCGTGAGAGGCGAGCCACGATTAGCCGGCCAAGCCATCTCCACGCCGCGCGACAATTACGGAATGAAGGGCGTCCGCTGAGATGACTCCCAAGCCAACCACCGACCGATCTGAAGAGCGCTGAAAACATAGAATTAGGCCAACTGGTAAATCTTCGAACCATGCAAGACGAAATCCATCGTGTTCGTCTGTGCCCCTGAAGTCCTTCGAATATCTAAAAGCAGTTGCGAGTTTTTGACCAAGTAGATCTCAGGGAAAATCGTAACGTCAGGCACAGACCAGGCCGACGCTATCCCGAGACTCGCGCCCATCGAAATCGGGAACAGCGTTTCGGTGGGAACCCAGTCGTTCGAATAAGGCTTGCCGTACTGATCCCGCAGAATGACATCGTTTGCGCCGACGGCGAATCCATCCGCGTTCGGCTGCACGTAACAGGAAGCCATCCTCACGACGAAGTCGGCGTCCGAATATATGTCGAGCGGTTGATAGGCCAGAATGCTTGGGTTCCCCGTGGTCCCCAGTGGAACGCTGAAGCTGTAACCATAGCGGAAGTTCAGCTCCGAGAATTTGGTCGGGTACTGCGGACCGAAGACCGTCCCTTCCGGATAGAGCTTCGTGCCACGGAAAACCAGCACGCCGGCCGCGATCCCGTTGCCGCTCAAATCGGTGACCGACACCTGGATCGTGATCTGCGCCGGGAAGGTGATCTGCGGATAGACGATAAAGAACGTCGCGCCCCCGCCCTCGAGTGTCCCGCCGAACGGATTGAGCAGCGAGTCCGCCGCCGCGAGCGGCAGTCCCGCCACGTACTTGCGGTCATCGAGACCGGTGAGTTGCAATTGATAAGCAGCCGTCGCGAACGCCGCCGCGAAGTTGCTCGATGCGATGCTTCTCAACGCGAATGGAGCATCTGAGTCCAACTTGACGGTGAAGAGTGCAGTCGCATTGGCGCCCACCACGATATTGCGCAACACGTAATCCTGGTGTCTCTCTATCACGCTTCCATTCCTTTTTGTTCTTCGGCTTTCTCCGTTTCGCGCTGAACTGGAGTTTCAGCGCGTGGCGCGAGCGGGCACCACGCGGCGTGCTCGCCGTTGCCGTAGACGCATTTGATGCACGCCCGGCAATTCTCGGGGCTCCTCAGAGCGAAGCGCGGACCTTTGATTCTCGACCGTGCGCTCATGCCGCGACCCCCCGTTGTTGTTTCGTCGTGGTTGCCGAGGACGGTTCGCAGCTCTCGTTCTGGAAGCGCTTGATCCCCTGAAAGTAGAGGTGGAAGGAATAAAACCAGAACGCACCTGCGACGATTGAGATTTCCGCGTTGAAATCGGCCCACATGGCGCCGTTGGCCGGGCAATAGAGTTCCGGGTACCAGGGGGTTGCCACCGGGCTTCCCGGCACTTGGAAAAACGCGGCGGCCGGATTCAGATCGCTCGGGCTGGTCGCATACGCAGCCATCGGAATAAACCCGCTGTCCAACGCTCGCCCGAAGCAATCCCTGAGTCGCATGTCGAACAAGACGTTCACGTTCGGCGGAGCCTCTGCTTCAAACGGCGGAGCGAGATCCACCAGTGCGGCGATGCCTCGCAGATAAAAATCGGCGTCGGGATCGAACTGCAATGGGTTATTGAAAACGCTCAATTGGCTCGCCGTAATCGGTCCGGCTACCAGTCCCGCTTGAAAACTCCATACGTATTCGAAGGGCTCGTCGTGCCAGCCCTGCGGAGCACGGGAATACATCGCGTAATTCGGTTTATAACTCACGAGCCCGCCTTGAACCGCTTGCAGCCGCGCAGAATCACGGCAACCTGAGTCTGCGACGCCTGTTGGGTGTTGTCGAAGTCCAAAAAGAACCGCGAGCCGGCCGGCAACATCAGTTCCGGAAACATCGGCCCATGCACTTCGTTTGTCACCAGGTCGTCATCCAGCGGATTGCCGTAGGAATCCTTGAACCGGAACGCTCCGACTAGATCGAAGGGCGAATTCGCGAGGTACGGATACGCGGTCGGTTCCAGTTGCCGCAACACGAAATCGGCGTCCCTGTCCAGAATGATGTAGAGGTTCTGCGCCAGAGTGTTCGCCGGAACGAGGAAGTCCATGTTGTATTCGAACCATTGATCGAAGTATCCAACCGGCGTTTCTTCCGGGCACGAAGAATCGCATTGCCAGCGTGAGGCGAGCGGGTTGCCGGTGATGATCTGAACCGTCTGGCGGGTTGGCTGCGATGCCATCTTATGCGGCTTCCTTTGCTGTTGGCGCTTCCCAGTGTGGCGTAGTCATTCAACAGATCCCCTGTAGATACAATCCCTTCAAAATTACCCAGAGCTTCAGTTTCCTGTTTTCGAGATCGAACGGTTCTCCCTCGAACAAAACGGAGAACTTGCAATCCGGCGGAATCACAACCGGGTAATCCGTTAAATCTCCACCCGACCGAAGCGATCTGGTGGGATCGAACATATTGCCGGATTCGGTCTCGAACAGAGCCGCGACCGGAGATCGGAATTTGCAACGCATGGACAGCCAGAAACTGACGGCGAAATTATCCGCGAAGCGCTGACGGTCGAAAGGATCGCTTCCCGCCGAGAAAACGACTCCGAGCGATTTCACGGCGAAACTGTTCGGCATCGTAAGCCTTCCTTCCCACAGATTCGTATCCGAAATGCTTGTCGCTTCCGGTTGCGGCCATACATTCAGGGGACGCTCAAAGCTTCGTTGCTCGATAGTAGACGAAGCATACAGAGGCTCGGTGCTTACGACGGCATGGATCGGAATCAATTCTTTGTAGTTGCTATAGGCGACGCTCTTTGGCAGTCCGATCAGTTGGATCAGTTCTTCGCGGGAATCGAGCGTGCGTTTATCCAGAAACTCTTTCATCGTCTTCATTTTTTCGCCCCACGACAACAAGAACAATGAACGATCAAACTTGCGTAAATTGCGCGGTCTTCCGAAACGAGGGCGCGCGAGGCGAGCGGGTTGCCGGTGATGATCTGAACCGTCTGACGGGTTGGCTGCGATGCCATCTTATGCGGCTTCCTTTGCTGTTGGCGCTTCCCAGGGGAGTTGTAGTACGGTCTGGGGTTGACGGCGCGCGCGCGATAGACGATTCTTCAGATTATGTACGTAGAAATCACCAAACATTTGATCCAAGACTTTCTGAGAGCTCGCGGTTGGATCGACAAACGACCAGGGATGCGCTTTTCCTGGAAAGACCCAAGGGGTTTGGAAGGCTACACGTTGATGGGTGCGCTCGAAAACCAGCTCATGCACGATGCCCAGCCTATGCGGCGCGCGAACGCGGAAGAGCCTCAACCAGCGACCGACCGACCTGAAGAGCGCTAACAACAAAACAATCAATTCGGGCCGCACGAGGTCTCCAATCGGTAGCGGTAGACTCCCTCAAAGACCAGTGTCACGACTTCGTCGGTCGCGACACCGGAATACAGATCGGTCACGTTCAGCAGATCGATCGTGAAATTCGTTCCGACCGGGCACAACACTTCGGGCTTGACCAATCCCAAAGGGCCGGGCGTGAAAACTCCGGCGTTCGATCCGGCCGAAAAGGATCCGCCCAAATTCCCGCCTTGCAGATACCGTCCGGTCGGGAGTTTGATCTGGACGAACACTTGCGGATATCCACCAACCGTGGTCAGATTGATCGCCTGAATCCGGCGCAAATAGAAGTCCGCCCCTTGGGCGCTGCCGGCCGATTGCTTTTGGTTCGCGAGCAGAGGTCCCGGACTCAACGCCGGTACCGTTACCGAGAACAACAGCCAGGCCGGGATATCGACCCACTCGGCGCCCGAGAATCCGCAACGCTGGAACATGCTTTGCAGTTCCACGGTTTGCTCGGGAGTGAACGTCGATGAATAGATGTCCTTCATAATCTTATAAGTTGGCGCTTCCCAGAACGGTTGCTAGTACTGGTGGACCTTGACGGCGCGCGCGCGACGGAGCATCGTGAAATATGCTCGAAACTTGGACTGGCGTCTGGCGGTTGATCGATTGGTACAGAGACCGCCAATTACGATTAAATCTCAGGGCGGAGAGACACAAGGCTCGTGATCGAGAAAAGACCACCGCGAAAGAAAGAATTCGTCGCGACAATACAGCGGCGGCGTTTGACCGCAAGATCCAGCGCGCGAACGCGGCAAAATCCAAGCGATGAACGAAAGCTCTGAGGAGCGCTGCCAATATATGAATCATCAAAAGTTCGGCCCTCCGGCACGTTTAAAATAGTCGAACAGGTAGAGCCCCGCGGCCGCCAGTCCAATCGCCGAAACCATCCCGACCAGGAAATCACACGAAGGTCCGGTACTTTCGGACGTGCATCCCAAACCGGATGTCTGCCTATTGTAAACCGATAATCCGGACCCGACCAGCTTCACGCCTGAATTCTGCGCGGTTTGGAGACAGTTCATGTAAGGGATCGATCCGTAGACGTACTGAGTGCAGAGCGCCGCCGGAGCCGCCTTTGGAGCTGTCGCACTGTAGCTGGGATGCCCTTGGGTCACAAGCGACGGAGCCGGACCAGGCGGAGGTGCGAACGAAGCGATCGACGTGGGCGCGGCCCCTTCGGGCGTCGGTGCAGTCGAAACGCAAGCTGGCACGCCCTTGCGCGCGGGCCAGCTCTTCAAACCCGTCGTATAGCCTTGCGTCGGATTCGAAGTCGAAGGCCCCGCGGGAACGCCTCCGTATTCGGCCACCTGCCAGCCGTTGGTATTCAAGTCCGTCCGGTTGCAGAGCGCGGTGAAGACCGCTTGAGCCGCCGTCGCTGGAGTATTGATCGAGGTGAGCGCCGCCTGGGCCGCGGTGATCGAAGCCTGCGAAACGGGCGTTAGCGAATTTTGAACCGAACAAGCGCTCGACTGTTGAACGTACATGTTTACGCCTTGAATTGACCGATTCCTTGGACCACTGGGGGGTCCGGTATCGGTTTATCCCGCATTGCAACCGGAGGTGGTTCGGGAACAGGTGGAGCCCCGAGCACTCTACCGCTTGAAACCGTCTGCTGTTTGATCTGCAAAAACAGGTATGTCAGCTCATTGGTGACGATGCCGGCCGCTCCCGTCCAGAGACCTTGGACGATGGTCATCCACACCAATCCGTTGATTACCAGTTGGCCTTGCGCCGCATTCCATTGCCACGTGAGACCGGCCGTGCTGATGAGCGCGATCGCGTAGGCTACGATGCGATTCGCGGTGGCCGAATTCTCGCTCAGCCACGGAAACCAGTTCGCGACTTTGAGCTTCTGGAGAAGCCAGACCGCGATCACTTGGATAATTGCCACGGGTGCTAACGTTGCTGGATCCATTTTCCCCCCTTACTTTACCGGAGTTCCAAAAATCTGCCAACCGACGATGGCCAGCAGGATGAAAACCAACAGGTTGCCAAATCCGCGTTTGAACGGATAGCGTTGCCCTGCCGTGTACTCGGACCAAAGTCCGAACACCAGCCACAAAATCATCCNNTCATCAACACCCAAAACAGGACTGCTCGCGACATAAGACTTCCTTTCGGAACGAAATGCCCGGAGCGCGAACGCGGGAAGATCGCAACCCGCGTTCGAACTCCGAGGATGAGCGCCAACAAACCAAGTCTATTGAACGCTACGATCGGTCAGTCCGTCAAAGAACGGAACCAGATACATCGCCGCATTGTAAGTGCCAACCGTTGGCTGCCCCCACGTTCCGCCTTGTCCGCCACCGACCACCTCGGTCGCTGCCAAGGTTGGGGGCGTGCCGAAGAAGTTGATGACCATTGAGAATTGCTGAAGCGGAGCGATGTACTTGGAATACTCGCCGTACCGCCTGGTCGCTTCAAGCGTGGGTATGCCGTTGGTGAAAACGGCCTGTCCAGTCTGAGTGGAAACTCCGGTCAGGCCGACGCCCGCCGGAAATTGCCAGATCTGTCCCTCCATGTAAACCTTATCGTCGATTCTCACCTCGATTTCGGCGTTGTCCATGATGAGATCGATATCTTCTTTGTTCATCTGCGATGAAAAGTAGAAGCCGACCTGCATGATGACCAGACAGCGCGGGGGAGGGAACTGGTTGCCGCGCTGCATGTTGGTGTTGAGTTTGGTTTTGGCGACGTTGTTAAAGTACGGATCGCCTTGCCCGATGGGCGTTGCGAATGCGTTGTACTGCGCCGCCAGTTGTGTCGAGTAGGGTGCTCGGACCGTGTCCCAATACTGCCAAGGACCGCGATCCACCCAGCCCGCCATGATCGAATTGATGTCTCTAGCTGCCATGTTGTTTGTTTTCCTTTCGTTTCGATTGGGCTTATGACCCGTCCCTTAGCTGTAAATCCCGGCAGGAGAATAGAGGCCCCTGCCCATGCCCGCGCTGTTGTATCCAGACGTTCCCATGGGCGCGGCCGCCGGGGGTGCGTTGGAAGAGACCACCACGGCCGGGGCGGCGCCCCAGCCGGACGGAATTTCGATGGCCGCCGAATTCAGCGGATCGTTGAGACGTTGCGGAGTGACGAAGTTTTGCATCTGGTAGTCGCCTACTCCGAGCTGGCTCGTCAGTGTTCCGAACGCCGTGTTGTCGCTCAGGACGCGGGCGATGATCTGGATCGCGCCGCCGGCGACGATCATCGTCGCGAGTTTCTTGGTGGGCGGGAATATGCCCGCGATGATCGCAAGTGCGGCGGTTGCCGCTGCATTGCCCATGTACCCGGCTACTCCGGTGTTGGCCGAACCCATCGCGAGTTGTGTCGCGAGTTTCGATCCGAAATATCCGCCAAAGGCCGCGATGGCCTGCATGATGTCATGCGAGAAGCCGGATCCGCCCATCGGATTCCTACGGTTGGTCCGCCGCCGATGACGGCCGTAATTGCGGTTGCTGCGCCGTCTGCGGTTCATCCGAACCGGGTTGGCTTTGAGATTGCGACGCCTCCGGCGCCGATGAGGATTTGCTACCGAGCGACGACGACGACGAACCCGCCCGCCACTCGATGCTGAAGACTTTCTTCGTCTGCGAGTTGCTGCCATGTTCTTTCCTTTTCTGCCCCCAGGGTTGAGGACGAGCGATAAGATTTCTCCGGGATTTTTCCGCGCCGGAGATTTACGCGGTCGGTGATACACGCGCGCGCGGTTCACCGTTTTCCGCACAGCCCGTTTGGAGCTGCTGGTGGTCCGCCGCCGTCTTCGTAGACCCGCCTTTTGAGCGGGACTCCCGAAGAACTTGATCTGCTTTGCGGTCATGTGCCGGGGTTTGTTGCGTTTGGTCCGTCGCTTCCCGGCATTGACGACCACTCGGCGTTTCGCGGCTAGTGCCACGTGTTGCTCCTTTCTTCAAATCCGCAAAAGGAAAAGGGGCTACCGAACCGATCCGAAGATCGATCCAGCAACCCCTTACGTAAGATTGCCCTTTTGCGGTTTACTGCATCCCGGTTAGCTAAACCGGAATCTCTTCAAAGTCTGTTACTCGACCAAGCCCGCCGGTTTTCCGGGAAAACCCGGTTGCGGCACAGCAGCCAGATGAGGCGCCGGCTCTTCTTCCGCCGGCTTTCCGGTCAGAGCCTGGGCGACGATGTCGGCCAGCTCCTTGAGCTTCTCGGTCACCTCTTTGAGCCCCGTGTTCTTGGGCGTCCAGACGTGATCGCGGACCGCCGCCGCTCTCTGATTCAAATTTGTATTTGCCATGGTTGATTCCTTTTTCCTTTCCCGGCTTACTCGATCGGTTCGTACCGCTCGATCTGCACTTCGAAGGTCCCGCCCGAACCAGCTGCCCCAACCTTGAGCAGCGTAATCGTATTGGTGGTTCTCGAAAACGCGATCACCGCAGGTCCCGTTCCGCTCGTAGAATAGCCAATGACGACTAAGGGTGAGCCGGAGTTTTGCCCGTGCTGCGAAGGCGAAGACGCTTGCGGAATATTCATGTTGTGAGTGATCGTGCAGGTCGTATCGGTGTCTCCGAAACTCACCAGCGCAACCACCCTCGACAACGGAAGCATCTGTACCGCGGTGGGCGGTACGGTTCCGCTGACTGGATTCGTGTAAGTCACTACTCCTACTGCCATGTTTTATTTCTCCTTTGCCCCAACTGATGCGCCTTCCAAAGACGACCCGAGAACGGGTTCGGCGCACCGCAATTTCAGATGCGGGACTTTTACCCGTCGATCAACTGCGAACTTCAAACCCTTTTCTCTAGCGTGGATCGCGAACGCCACGTCTTCGCCCGACATTCCGTAGGGCGGAAACTGTTCCTCGTCGAACAATGGCATGAACGCCCGCTCTCCGATTTTTGTGAGGACCGAGCCACGCATCAAGACGGCAGGGAAGCCCGAGTAGCTCACCGGAATGAGATCCTCATCCCTTGATTGCATGGCCTCGTACTGCATCCGTTCCGATTTGCCGCTTTCGTTGAAGACCCCGAACGACAACATCGGAATACCCTGAAAACTATTCTGCTCACACCAGGCCCAGCCGAAGACCGCGTCGAGTTCGGGGTTGTCTTCCAGATCGCGCGCTAATTGTTTCAGCCCGTCCACCGTAAGAATCTGGTCGTCATCGATCCAAAGGATGAGATCGGGTTTGCGCGAGAGCCCCCGAAGGGCGTCCCACATCGCTTGTCTCGTGAAGTAGACGATGGAGGAATGCCCAAACGTCGGACATACGAGATAGTGGTCAAACAGATTGCATAGAAGTTCCGTCCATGCTCCGACCCAGGCTTGTGAAAATACTTCCCCAGGAAGAACACAAGCGATCAGTTCTCTCTTGCCTTGGCTTCTTGACGGAGCCATGCTGAGCCGTACCGACTCCGCCCACTCGTCGGTGAGCATCGTGTCCCTGAAATAAGTAGGCGGGCAACCGCACTCAAACCAGGAACGCGCTTCATCCAATTGTTCTTTGCGATAGACGTGGAAAGGTGGATACGAAGTATCGGCGTGCAACGGGAAGCCCGCCGCTGATGCACGAATACAAAACCAACGGTCCTCGCCCCAGATGTGCTGAAGCCCTGTGACTGGTTCGTAACGAACGCCCGATTCAAAGACTTCGCGCCGGATCAGCGTACACGCCCCCAGGCCGCCGACCTGCACGCCTGAAACCTCGATCCAGGGATCGCGCAGACGAATGATGCTCTCGGCTGACACAAACGAGTAGGGATGGCCGTCCCAGACGTTCGGCATCCAAGTATCCTCTGGCTGCCATTTCGACCAGAAGATTTCACTCACGATTGGTTGACCGAGCGAAAATAGATGCTCGACCAGATCAGGGCGCACGATGATGTCGGAATCGACGATAAAGAGCGCGTCTGCGTCGGTTTTCAAGAAGGCTTCGATAGCTGCATTGCGGATGGCCGCGACGCGCGAGACCAGTTTGTTTGTCCAGGCGTGCGTTGCGCCTGTGACGTCGTAGTGTTCGTACGGCGCATCGATCGGCGCGAGCAGTCCACACCCGCCTTTGGGGTCCAGTTGGAGCAAAAGCCCTGTGCTTTTCGGATCGTCGTTGTCGTTGTAGTACCAGCGTTCTCGGATCCCCTTCAATGCGGCATGCGAACACAGCGCGAGCGCGAGCGTCTCTGCGTCCTGACGAACCGGCGAAAATAAGATGACTCCGCTCAACGAACCCTCGCTTTCACTTTGACCCGTCTCCCCGTTTTCGCGCCCCGGACCAAGCGGCGCAAATCCTTGAGCGACATCTTGACCGTGGTGTTGGCCTTGACGCGTCTGCCGTTCTTCTTGGTCGCTACCAGGAATCCCGGTAGGCTGAGGTTCTTCTTGCGTTTTCGTCTCATCAGTTCCTGATTCCTTCCGGTTCAATGGTGTACTTGCCGCCCCATAGTCCGATGATCTTGTTCACCGTGTGATACGTCGCAGTCGGACTGACCAGGATTCGTAATTGCTTTTTCGCCGATTCCTCGCCGAACGCATGCACGTAGTCCGCCGTCCCGCCGTCTTTGCCCAAATGCGTCTTGCGCGTGAAATAGGTGATGTTCACGCACTTTCCGAGCACTTCCTGTTCGTGCAATTTTCCCGGATCGATCCCGAACTGGCGAAGAGTTTCCGGATTCAACGACTGGTCCCCACCGACGACAAATAATTGCGCGATAGGGCCTCCGGTTAGCGCCCTCTCATTCATCGCGAGCTGCGCGCCACCGAACGAATGCAATTGAATCCCTTTGCGCTCGCCTTCCGGCACGATAATCAGCTCTTCCAGATCCCCTATCCCCGCGTAGTACTCGTGGTCGTGCTCGATCGACTCGAAGACGATTTCTTCCTTCGGCGGATGGCCGTGGAATAATTCGAACGCTTCCGCCGCTGATTGCGCCGGATTCCGCGGATTCGCTTTTTCGTTCGTCTTGACCTTCGTTGGCATCGTTATCCCGCCGTCATGGAGTTCTGGCACGTGCCTTGAATCAACATGCCGCTCTGAGTCGTTCCGTCCGCCGCCGTGAATGTGCAAGGCGTCGCGACCGCATTTCCGATCCGCTGTGACGGTCCGCGCCGTTGAACACCGCCGCCTTGCTGTCCGCTCTGCCCGCCCTGATATCCTTGGCCAGCCCGCATGTAACCGCCGCCCCATCCGCTCGGCGTTGGAGTCGTCGCGGGAACCGTCGCCACGGCCGTCACTGGAGTCGCTGCCACTGTCGCCACCGGAGTCGTCGTTGCGGTCGTCGTTGTCGTCGCCGCGGCCGGAAGCGTCGCCAGGTAGTTCCACAGCAGGTAGCCGCCGAGCCCCAAGGCTCCGAACACTAACACGTCTTCGAAAAGATGCCCGCTCGGATTTTTCATAAAGAACCCAACTCCTGTTGCAGAGCGGCTTTCTTCGCGCTCCTGCGTCTGGACTTGCGAACCGAACTACCAACGCTCCGTCCCGCGCTTGCGACGTTAGCAACTGCCGACCAGACCGCGAACGCCCCGAACCCGACGATGGACCACTCGGGCCAACCCCATCCGGAAATGTCGAACCCCGAAGCAAAGAGGCTGCTTGTGTCCTGTCCCATCCCGTGACCGCCGCATCCTCCACAAGTGCCGCCGCATCCGCAGTCATGGCCGTTTGAACCGTTTCCGACGTTGGCTGCGAATCCGTAAGGCGGAGGATAGAACTCCATCAGTTCCGCTTGCTTGGAGGTTTTCGAATAGATTCCCATCCCCGTCATCCCAGCCGAAACGCCGGGACTCGCAAGAGACGTTTGCAAGGCCGTGTCCATGTTCGACAGCGCGCTCAGAGCGCTCGGGTTCGCGGCGGATGTGACGGGAAGGTACACGTTAACCGTTTTCTCCTTCGTCGGCGCTATGATTGCCGCGCTCGATCACGGATTGTTCGTGACGTTGCACCGCGGCATTCATCAACTCCTCGTTCTCCACGTCTTCAGACAATCGTTCTTGTTGTTTAGTCATTTTATGGCGCCTTACTCAGAAACCAGAGACCGAGCGCCAGGCCCCCGCCCAATGCCAGCCAAGTCACGGAACCGATTGGCCCCCAACAGCTCGCTCCGTCTCCGAATAAAGCCAAACATCCCGTGCTTGGAGGATTGGGCGAGTTACTTCCGCTCGCGGTACCGACAGCATTGATAGGCGTCGTGCCAGGTCCGCACGGCACGCCGGTTACCGCGTCCAGGCCGCCCACGCATAGGCCCGTCTGAAAGGATGTGCTGATGCCGCCGGTGCAGGATGCTCCGGTAATCACGTCGATATTGTCTAGACATAAGAATTGCCCCATTCCTTTCGGAAGCGGGCGAATTCCCGTGCTCTTCCTGATATAGGGCATCACCGGTAGCCTCCGTTGCCGTTTATGTTGACGCTTCTCAGACCGGTGGCTAGTACTGATAGACCTTGACGGCGTGCGCGCGACGGGCGAATATTTAGTATGTTGAGCCCCGAAGAATCTCTGGAGTCTTGCGGTCCGGCTATTGATCTCGATGCGTTGAAGAGTGAAAGGCCGGAGGATTTTGCACTATTGGAAGCGGTTTGTCTCTGTGCTCTGGACGCCCGTAATTCCATCTTGTGTCTCTTGAGTGCAGAAAGCTCGGAATGGTCGGGAGGAAAAATCATACGAAAGCGAGCGAGGGAATATGTCCTACTCATGAAACGGGCGAACCGCAACGCAGACGTTTTTTTCGACAATCCTGAATGGGTCGTTTTTGCAATGATGTCCCGGCTCGCCAAGAAGACTGGAGCAGCTATGCTTTTGCCTTGGACTAAGTAGGGCATCACCGGTAGCCTCCGGCGAATTGGATCAGCCCGGTCAGCATCAACCCAATCCCGAACTCAATAAACTTGCCGCTGGTCCGTTCGACTGATTCTCCCGACGCGCCTTTACTCAACTCGTATCCTGCGAACATCGCCGCAGTCCCCAGATTCCAAGGCTCGGGCACGGCCCCTGCCAGCATTCCGAATAACACGTGCCAGAAAGATCCCGCATCGGTGAATACGCTTAAGCAGGCCGGATAGGGAGGTCCCTGTAGCCTTCGTTCTGGGTGCTGCGCGTAGATCATGTCGGGAATCACGATGAGCTGGTTCACGAGACCCTCCGCAACTCGCGAGAGCGATCCGGCAACTGAAGCAGAGCCCGGACAAAGTCGTTGGCGGAAATACTCACGCGCGGAATCTGCATGTCGTCGATCAGATATTCCGCCGCCTCTTTGAGCGACTCCCGAATATCGATGCTGGTCTGCGCGTGGACGCGGTTCCCCAACTCCTCCGTCAATCGAAGGATCAGGACATCCAGCCGGCCTTGGGTTTGCTGGTTCATTTTTTCATCATGCTCGATAGAAGAACGAATCCTAGAAGACCGGCTCCAAAGATCAGGACCGTACTTTGATTCCCGCTCAGCCAGGACGCGAAACTATTGGCCGCTACGGTAGAATTTGGAGCGAGCGACGCGAGTAGGTCGCTCGTGGTCACCGTCGATGTAATCCCGGTCGAGCCGGTTCCCGCGTAACCTTGGACCGTCGGCGATAGCGCGTTCAACAAACATGTGTAATCGGTCGGATCGCAAGCCTGGCCCATCCCGTAACCTAACATCCCCCCTCGCGGTCGCGACGGTGAGAGTGGGGGGGGGCGCCACGCGGGCTCAGCGACGCCAACAAGCAGATGGAGTGGCTCAGGTGCTGACTGGTGGCAAATCTCTAACCCTTGAGGACCCTGGACGCAACTAATCGCCCCCATCCCATGACCGCTCATCCCCGATTGCGATTCCTTCAGGCTCAACCCGCCGATCCGGGGCGCCATTTGAATCCAGGTTTTCTTTTTCACGTACGGCATACAGCCATCCTTTGTTGCTGGCGCTTGCCTGGACCGTCTAGTACGGTCTGGAGTCGCGATGGGATGCGTGAGATCATGAGTTCACCGTTGTCCATCCCCAATTCTGCGGATTGTTCACTGCCCAGGCCAAAAGCGAAGCTGGCGCACCAAAAGGATATGGGCAAGACGAAGACACAACCCCGACGTTGTTGCAGTAAGTGCCCAATACATAGAGCCCGACCAAGCCCACCACTAGCACCAACAAAACACCGCCTCCGTTGTTCATTGCCGATATCCTTTCATGCTTCGGCGCTTTCCTGTGCAATCTCGAAAGATCGCGATTCGGCGTGCGCGCGCAGTACGATTTCGTTGGCTTCTTCGATGGTCTGCCGCATCCCGCCGATCAACATCAGGCGCGGGAAATGCCCCAGGTCTTTGGTCACCGTGACGGTCAACGATCCGCCGCGATATTTGAAGAATAATTCCCCGGCTTCGCTCGCAACAACGCCCGACCAGCCGTTTGAAAACGAAACCCGCGCTCCAAACGCGCGCAACTGTTCGGCTAAAATCGGCAGAGCCTCAGGCAGACAATCGTGAGTAACGCTGAGAAGCTGCTTGGGCGCGCGAACGCGGGAAGATTTTAAGCTGTCAACGAAAGATCGGAAGAGCGCTACCACAAAACGCATATCAGTATGCTGCCCCTTTTCGAACGTAATTCCTTCGGCTCGATCGAGTCATCAACCGAGGTCCGGTAACCGGCATCGGAGTAGAAGCCGGAATAATTCCGGCGCCCATTCCCAAACCTCTCACCCCGAGCACCGTAGCTCCATGGGAGGTTGGTAGCTTGACCGTAGTGGTGCTCGTCGCGGCAGGGCTCTTGGTTGTCGTGGTCGTCGCGATCTTAGTCTGCGCAGCGTAAGCGGTTTGCATCAGGGCATAGATTTGAGCCGCGGTGACCCCTGAAGGAAGCGTAACGCCCTGGCCCGATGTGTTGTAGCACTGCCCGCCTGGAATGCAAGCCAGATTCTGAACCGCGCCACCGATATCGACGTTGGCTTCGAGCGCGTTGTTCAGCGTCGTCGAAACCGTCCCAGCCAGACTCACGGACGGAGGAGCCGTCGAGACGGGAGACGTCGTCGTCACCGGAGTTGTCGTCGTGGTCGGACTCGTGGCTGTGGGTGCCTGTTGCGCTGGTGTGCCGGTTCCGGTGGGGGCGGCCGCCGGAGTGCCGAACAACCCGAACCAGTTGTACATCGATCCGACCCACCAAATTCCGACGCCCGCGATTCCCCAGCCAATTAAATCGCCGATACCTGAACTCTTAGCCATTGAGCCCTCCGATGGTCTGGCCGATCTTGAGACCGTACTTCCGCACCATTCCGGCCGGCAGTTCCAGACCGTAGCTCGACATCTTTCCCCCGCCGTACAGCTTGCCCGCCGAATGCGGTTGCGCGTTTTCGGCAATCTCGACGATGACCCCGCGCCAGTCCATCCACAGCATGTCGAGCGGAACCAAAGTCTGATACATCGTGAATTGGTGAAAGCCGGACTTGGGATAGAGGAACAGCATCCCGTCCGTGTCAAGAACTGGCCGGAACTTCAGCCCGCGTTTCAAATCCTCTGGGGCGCGCGCCACTTCCACTTCGAGCGGGACGCCGCCTGGTAACGCGATGGTCTGGCAATCGGTCCGAACGTAGCTCATCGTTTGCCTCCGAACAGCAGAAACCAGGCAAGCAATCCTCCGCCTAATACCATCAAGGTCGTCGAGCCGATGGGACCGATGCAGCTATTCTGATCGCCGAACAAAGCGAAGCAGCCGCCGGGACTCGACGATGCGCTCGAAAACAACGAAGCGAACGATGCCGGGATTACACTGGTCGAGTTTGGAGCGTTGCTTTGAACCACCGCCGGACTCGAGGCCGAAGTCGCAGCCGGTGGAGGAGCCGTGCTCTGTCCGGTCGCGCCGCCCGGTCCCGTAAGTGGATTAGGAGCGTAAGCCGCTTCTTGGGCGAGCATCGTCCCCACGCTCTCCCCCGATTGCACCACCCCCGCTACCGGCGGACAGCCCACCAGCGATCCATCGTATTGACAGGTCTGAATGCAGGCCCCATATCCAACGTCGTTGATCGTCAGGCCGTTGCAGATCGGTTCCGCCGCAATCGTCGCCGGAGTTCCCTGACCGGGAATACCGAGCTTACTCATCATGGCCGTGTATTCGGAAACGATGGAAGGATTGGTGACGACCGTGTCCGTCGCGCCGAATCCTCTGCGCCGGTAAGACGGGCGCATTTGTCCCATCCCTCTCGGCATCATGGGTGTTCGCGCTCGCACGATCATAGATCACCAAACATGAACAGCAGCAGCAGTCCGCCGCCGATCAAAGCCGCAGGGAAAAGGATCGATGCGCCGCTCGAACTAGACGCGCTGGAAGAAGAAGTCGAAGACGCCTCTCCGATCCGTGGATCATTGGTGATGGGATCGCTATAGCCGACGAACCAATTCCAACAGGTCGATCCGGATCCGTTCGCTCCGGGGTAAACGTAAGTCCAAGTCGATCCGTTTTGCTGCCATCCGCCCGGAGTTGTTTTGTAGGAGCAGGCTCCGTTCTGGCGTTCCGAGATGCAATTCGTTCCAGCGGCTCCAAGAGATGGCTGTAAACAATAACTCTGGATCTGCGACCAGAGCGTATTGAAATTGCCCAAGGCCTCGGCTTGGGTTGCGGCCGATACGGGAGCGGCCAGATACTGTGACAGGTTCTGCTGCATCATCGATTCGATGTTGTTCGCCTCGGTGGAAGTCAACGTGCAACTTGATCCGCAACCTTGAAAGGCTTTCTCGATCAGAGACGTGATCTCGAGAATGTCCGTGACCCCAGCGATGATGTTGCCAGGAGTCAATCCTGAACTCGATGACGACGATGACGACGATGACGATGTTTGTCCCATTCCCTTGGATCGTTTGGGAGCCAGGAAATTGTAGGGCGGGGGATAGTACTCCGAGAGTTCCGCGCGTGGGCTCATGCGCACGTAGCTCATGCGTTGGCGCTCATTTCTTAGCGGCTCCCTCGACTAATGTGATGAGCAGGTAAGCCCCCAACGCAAGGCCGCCATAGAGCAACAGCGAACTCATGTCCGTCGAACTCAATCCCGCTCCAAGGATCGAGCCAGTCGCTGGATTGTAAAGCGTGTTCGTACCCGGAATGAGGTACGGCGATTCGGTTGACACATACACTTTTGCTGCCGCTGCCGCCGCCCCGCTCAGCGAATTGATGAAAGAAGCGATATTGAAACCGCCGCCCGATGCTGGGGATGTTGCCGTGGAATATGCATTATTGAAAGCGGTTTGCAAGGATGCGGGAAGATCGGTGGGGGCTAATGAGGAACTTGCCGAAGTCGTGGGACTGTTCGCGACCGCGTTGAAATTAACCCCGAGGTCCGAGAGATCGGTCGTTGGCAGCGTGGTTGATAGCGCTAGTGTCGGGTCCGTGAACCCGGTGCTTGAGTCGTCGTACGTGCCGCCCGCCGTCGGATCTTGCCCCATACCCTTGCCAGCCATCCTACGTACGCCCCGGATGTATTGGTTTAATTGGCTCTTGATCGGAGCCCGTCCATATATGGTTACGTAGGGCATCTACCAGGTTCCCCACATTTGCTGAAGCACGTACCGCACTCCCAGGAAGCCAGCGACCCCGGCGACTTTACTAGTGGCCGACGACAACAGAAACGCCGATGCTGCAGCTCCCCCGATAGTCAGCCATTCGAGCGGGTTCGTGAAGTCCAGCGTTCCGATGCCCGGTATGCCGGTATCGACGACGGGCATCCCCTCGATCACAGGCAACCCCGCGGGTACGGACCCTAGCGCCGGCGATGTCAGATCCGACGTTGGGCGATCGCGCATGGCCGCCGGCCCTGGTTCGTCCGAGACGATCCGCGCATCGGAGTTCCAGATCGTCTTGCGCTGCACGTCATGGCTCGGGACTTCCCAGCCCGGATACTTGCCGTGCGAGCAATCGAGCGGCGCCATGATTCCGTTCGGTAGCCAGGCGCATCCGTAGACGTGCGAGTATTCGCCCGGCCTCTTGCGGTCGCACGCGAGCGTCACGATCCCCCACGGGAACCCCATCGCGCACGCCAGGGCGCAGGCGAGCATTGTGAAGTCGTCGCAGTCGCCGGACGGCGCTTTCATGCGCAGCATCACGGGCGGGGAGATCAGCAGCTCGAAGTGATCGCTCTCATTAAAGAGGACACGGGTCAGCACGTCGTCATGCAGAAACTTGATGTGGTTCTTGACCCACAGCCAGATAGCCGATAGCTGTCCGGCCGGCGAGGGAGAGCTGGCCGCGATGCGCCGCGCGATCTCTTGCAGCATCGGATCGGCCTGTGCGTTGCGGATGTGCTCGCACATCTTCTTTACTGTCTGTTCGGTCACCGCGCGCGTGGGCGTGTTGACCCCGTGAGCGGTGCGATCGCGTTGCAAAACGATTGGTTGCGCTGACACGTTCTCTGCAAGGAGTGTAAACTGGTTCTGTCCCAGATTGAACGCTGCTCGTAAAATACGTTATCGTATCCCGAAGTCGCGGGAATCAAGGAGAGTGTATGGCACAGACCGCCGCTATAGCCGAATCACCCGATGTTTTTGAGCCCGGTTTGGCCGACCCATCGCCTCGCCCCCCTGCCCCAGCCCCACAGAAGACTCGCCTAGGCCGGCCGCCCGAGGAAGAGAAGGAAATCCCGACCAAAGAATTCTTTTCGACGCTGGCCGGATTGAACGACACCCAGTGGCAGCAGCACATCGTTTACATCTGGAGGCTCGATCCGTTCTTCGACAACACCAACGGCGGACGCGATCCGAAATACATCGCGATCGAAACCAGGGCGATCACCGAAGAGAATCTGAAAGAAGAGCACGGCTCGGGATCTTACAAACTCTGGCTGAATAACGGCAACAAACGAGTCGCGGTCGCGACCGTGAGTATCTCGGATCCCGATTACCCGCCGCACATGCCGCCGGGGGATTGGACCAATCATCCGCGCAACAAGAAGTGGCAATCCTGGAAACCTCTCATCGACAAATGGTGGACCCAGAAAGTCAAAGACTCAACCGGGATGACCGCCCAGCCCGTAACTACTGGAGTCCCCGAGTACATGGTCCAGTTCATGAACGAGGTCCGCTCAGAACTCGCCAGGCGTCCGGACATGTCTGGCGGTGCGAAAGATCAATTGATGGGCTCCATCGTCACGATTCTTCCGGCACTGTTGCAACAGCAGAACACCGCCAACGATCCGGCGAAGATGATCGAAGCGTTGTCAAAAGCGAAAGAGATGATCGCTCCCGCGGCGCCCGTGCAAGACAACACGATGATGGCCTTCGTCCTTTCTCAACTGACCCGGCTCCAGGAGTCGAACGATAAGCTGATGGGGCTACTGCTCTCGCAGAAGGCGACAGAGAACAAGATGCCCGATCCGCTCGCGCAAGTGGAAACGATGACCAAGATCATCACCGCGGTCTCGGGCATCGTGCAACCGGCGGCGCCCAAGGAATGGTATCAAGATCTCGCCGAAACTCTCGGCCCCAAGGTCGTTGACCTGACGTCGCAGATCGTGACCATGAACGCCATGAACAACCGGCGCCCCAATCCATCCCAGCAACAGCCTGTCCAACAACGACCGCCTCAGCTGGTCCAGCAGCCGCAACCGATCCCACCGCAAGCGAATTATCCCGTTCCTCCACAGGCCGCCCCAGAAGTTCCCGCGCAACCGCCGCAAGACCAATCCCAAGGAGGACCGGAGATGGATACCATGCAACGGTCGATGCTCATCAACGTCGCGCAATTAGCCGGTCAGGCTTTGAATCTTTCACTCGCTGGCGATCAATTCGCCGAGCAGATCTGCTACAAGTTCGGACAGATCGTCTACGATCAATTCTGCTCTTCGATTTCCAAGGAACAACTGATCCCGGCTTTCAAAGCGATCCCGGAAGCCTGGCAATTCGTCGCGCCGTTTGAGGCCGACTTGCCAAACTTCATCGATTCGTTCTATGCTTTCCCTGAATCAGAAGAAGAAGACGACCCGAAATCTATTTCGCCTGAACCGCCTGAAGATTTGAAACCGGTGAAGGTGAAGAAGTCAAAGAAGTAGTCTCAATGTTTTGCCGCTTTCCAGTTCGCTCGATCACGGTCAGAGAGTTGACGGCGTGCCGGGCTGAAACCGCTGTCGGTCTAAACCGTCCAATCTTAGGGAATTATATACATGAGTACAGCGCGATTGACAGGTGGAGTAAACTGAACCGATGAAGCCGAGAGCCTTGGACTTGTTCTGTTGTGCGGGTGGTGCCACGAAGGGCCTCCAGCGGGCCGGGTTCCACGTTACTGGCGTGGACATCAAGCCACAGCCGCGTTACTGCGGAGACGAGTTTCACCAGGCCGACGCGCTCACCTTTCCGCTTGACGGTTACGATTTCATTTGGGCGAGCCCACCTTGCCAAGCCTACAGCGACATGAAGCAGATGCCGAATGCTGTCGAGCACCCCGAGTTGATTGAGCCCGTCAGGGAGCGCCTGAACGCCAGCGGTAAGCCGTGGGTGATTGAGAACGTTGAAGGAGCGCCACTTAGTGTCCACGCGCCGATGCTGTTCACGAATATCAGCGGGATTGTCCTGTGCGGGACGATGTTCGGCTTGAACACGCAGAAATGGGAGCTTCGCCGCCATCGGCTTTTCGAGTCCAATATCCCCATGCGCCAGCCGTCTTGCGCCCACAGCGAGCGCACCGTGATCGGCTTCTATGGGGATCACGCCCGCATCCGCAAGCGCCGTCCTGGAAGCAAGAATCGTGGTGAAGACATCACGGGCCGGGATCGTAAACTGGCGCTCGTGCGCGATCTCATGGGAATCGACTGGATGGAGTGGAGCGAATCGAATCAAGCGATCCCTCCGGCGTATTCAGAGTTCATCGGGAGGCAAATCCTTGAAAACAGGTGACCGCTGTACTCATGTATATAATTCCCCAATCTTAGAGGCAGGATGAAGTTGTGCCCGAGAAGCTGAGATTGGTGGAGGAGCGCAAGCCGGTGAGTAGCGAAGAGTTCGGCGAAGTCGGGTTCACCGAATCTGATCGACGGCTGCTCATCACCATCGCAGCCAAGTTCGATTCCTTCAAAGAAGGCACCGAGCGCCGTCTCGAATTGCTCGAACGTGAGCGCGCGAACAAGGAAGATCTTATCCGCGTCGAGCGCGATTTGCGCCAGTGGCTCGACAAGAAAGCCGACAAAGCGGAAGTACCCACCGAGGACGTTCGCGAGCTCAGGCACATCGTTGGCCAGCTCAACCGCAAGGTCACCTGGGCGTATGCGTTCGGCGCCGGCGGGGCGTTCGCTTGTTCGGCCGTCACCTACCTGCTGACGATGTTTTTTCACAAAACCTGATCGTGATAAAATGACCGCTAGATGACAGACGTGGGGATGATCGCGCTGGTCGGCGGCGCCATAGCGGTGTTGCCCAGCACTGTGGTCGCCGTGGTCGGCTTTCTCAATCAAACCGCGATCCGTCGCGTAGAATCCCAGAACGCCAAAACCTCTGAGACACTGGTCAAACTGGAGAAGAACACCAACGGCCTCGAAGCTGCGCTGCTCAAACTGACCGGCGAAGCCGAGCACGCAAAAGGCGTCATTGAAGGCCACGCTCAGGCGATCGATTTAAGTTCCCTATCGAGACGAGAAAAGGGCTGACAACATAAATGGAGCCGACTAAAATGAGAACGAACGGAAAGTCTCACAACGTATCTGTCGAAGCTAAAGAATTTCCTCAGCCGACCAAGTGTCTGCACTGCGACCGAACGTTCCCCATAGCAGTCCCCATCGTTGGACAGCCCAAGGACATGGAGTACATCCAGCTCTGCGGGCAACTCGCCCAGCACTTGATGCAGAAACATCCGCTCATGGCTAAGAAGGCAGTCGAGCAGCAGATGCAGATGGGGATCGGACTATCCGGGCTGTGCGTGCTCGCGAACTTCGTTTCAAACGACGAAGGATTGGCGAAGTGGCGCGATCTGATCCGGCATCAGTTCCACGATTTCTCGACGCGTAATCGAATCTCGGATGCAACCATCGAAGAGAAAGTGAAGGCGCTGGATTTTGCGCCTTACTTCGATCTGGACTCCGATAGGTCCGACGAAATTAAACCCGCCGTTATCGCGCTCGTGAAAGACGTGCGGGACATCATCGAAGAGCGCTTACCGATGTACCCGGTTGAGAATGTGACGCTCGTCCGCGGCTAAGCCGTCCGGCGAAGCACTTGCGTCGCCTTCTTGAATAAATCCTCGAACGAATCCCCCGTCTTTTGAACCTCCAGGACGATCCGCTCGGCTTGTTGGAACGGCATCTGCAGATTGACCAGAGCCGAGAGCACGTCTTGCTGGATAGTGGAAAGCATTTTCGCTTCCGTCAAACTTACCACGGTTCCTGTTTTCCGTTTTTGATTCAGCGCTCTCCTGGGACGGTACGGAACAGCTAGAAGTTTTCCAGCGTTCGCGCGCGGCACGCCCCGTTCGACGTACACAGTCTCGGAATTCGCGGAATCAAGCGCTAGGAGCCATCGGGCCACGCGGGGTATCCCCAACGCCCAGACGATAGCCGTCAACCCCACCACGGTCAGGAATCCGCCAAGGACGAGCATCGCAGCGTGATACCCGCCCGCCAAAACGACCGCTAGGGTTGTGACGAGCGCGCCAGAGAAGAAGGCCAGTAGCGTTTTCATACTCCGATTCTGCCACCGGGTCTTGAATGCCGCAATGGTCCGCAAGTACCGGGTTTGTGGGGAAATCGCCTTAGGGGGAAGGGGAGGCGGGGAGTACACTTCTTCCTTCTTCATACAAGAAAGACTCTTATACCTTACGGCGCGCCCCAAAAAACGAAATAGGTTTCGTGTTTTAGCGAAATACGTTTCGGGTCGCTACCGGCGAAGAGAAGCCGAAACAAGCGCTAACAGCTAAAAATCAAGGGTTGACGACAGCAAAAGATGGGCATAGAATTCAATCCGTGCCCTATCGAGAGCCGAATCCAGGGAAGTGTGGAATGTAAAACAGAACATACCTCGGCCCGGAGTAGGACCAAGGTGGGAGATTACAACGACTGAGAAACGTTGCCCTCTCAGTCTGCCAGTAAAGCCCACCAAAAGTCAACACCCTTGGATAGGCGAAGAATTAGAGAAAGGTACTATGACCTGGAATCAACGCTGGATCGCAAAGGTCCTGTTAGTGCGCTGGCTGAGTAAGATATATAACACACTGTTGCTATTTATGATCGTCGCTGGTCTTGGAGCGATGGCTTTCATAGGCGAAGCTAAGGCGAAGATCCATGTCAGGCATGTCTTCTACGCACTTGCGATTGGAAGTTTCTTTGCTTGTGCCGGGTGTGCGATTATTGGCCGTTTTCTGATGGGTTGGCGCTCCTCAGGGCGGTCGGTACCTTCAGCGGCGTCCCGCGCTCGCGCGATGGGGGCTGGCCGATGAGAGCGGCGGCATCAGCAGTCCCAATCTACCCTTCACAGCAGCGCAACAACGGATTTGTGAAACATCCCAAGTATTTTGAGTCGGATCGTCCCCGCCTGGTCGGAAGCCTCGTCCAGGAGTGGGTTTTGCGCGTGGTCGAGATGGAAACTCTCGGCGCCATCCCAGAAAAAGGCAAGGAGCCGCCGAAGTGGAGCCGGCCGATCACCAATGAAGAGTTTGCGGCCTTCTCTGGCTGCACTGTGCGCGCCGTCGAGTTGGCGATGGCCGATCTGTTGGATCGTAAGGTCCTGGAGCGCAGGAAGGGTTACCGCAAGGGTTGTTCTTACTCCATTCCTTTTGAAACCTGGCCAAACCTGCCGACCCGTGGATCGAACGTAATCTCGATAACAGATGCCACGCCGCAGGAAGCCGAGCAAGAAACTCCAGAAGAGGTCAAGGCCGTCCCGCAAAAAACGCCGATCCAAGTAGTTCCCAACTGGCAAAAGATCCGGGCCGGTGGAAGAACAAAACGAGTGGAGCTTCCAGTCAGCGCGTGGTTTTTGCGCGTGCGCTCGGAAGCAGGTATCCAGTATCGCTCCGAAATCGTCGATGGAGTACTAGACGTAGTGATAAAAGGCGAACAACAGGAGAAACGGGAAGGAAAGGCGAACAGCGCGAACTCTGGTTCATTGTATGATTCAGAACCTAAAGATTCTAAACAGCGCGGCAATTTCCATATCTTCGAAGCGGCCTGGCTAAGGCACGGCATCAACGCCGCCCCTGACGACTGGACCGAGGCACGTTCCACGTGGAACATGCTGGAACTAGCCGAGCAGCTCCGAGCGGTCCAGGGAGTCACGGATCGCTTTGAGCAAGGCGAATACGACGATCCGAAGTTTGTCCACTTGCCGCAGAACTACTTGAGGAAAAAGCTGTGGATGCGTCCAGTGAGGCCGAGGAAAAAGCCGGACAAGGTGAAAATCCATAAAGACGACGCAACCGCTTTCGCGACCCTCGATCTCGCGCGCCGGCTGGATCAGGAAGTAGCACGGAGAAAACGATGAAACCGACTTATGAATCAATCATGAAAGTGGTACATCTATTCGCTGACATGATCCCATTTTTCCCCGCCAGCACCGCCGCGCACTGTGCGGTCTGCGAAGAAATATATTCCTTTGTCGGGACTGAAGAGCAACTCGCCTGGTTCTCATTGACGTACCGTCGCACTTGCGGCAAAAAATGGGAAGGTGAGCCGCTGCTGCGCGCGGTCTTTTGTTTGAAGTATGAGCCGGCCGATGGGATAATGCCCACAGTTGAAGTTCCTGGCCACGCGATTGACGACCTGGAAGCCCGGTCTCGACTTCGTGAGATGGAAGAAAATGAGCGCCGCATCGAAAGCTATAAGAGGGAGGCTCTCGAAGCCGGCGAAGAGTTGAAAGCATTCCCTCTGCCAGATGTGAAACGGCTCAATTGAAAACCACACTCGACCGCGTAGCGCAAGGCGTCGAACTGATTGCCGAGTTCATGCAGGACTTTCCGCCCTCGCGGGCGGCTCACGGCTTGGTTGCTCAACATATTCACGATTTCGTTGGCACCGACCAGCAGCTCCAGTGGTTCGTCCAGGCTTGCATCCGACACTTTCATTGCTGGCCAGGAGTGCCACAATTGCGCGCGCTCTATTGCTCGAAGTTCGCGCCGGATGACGGAGAATCGCCGGTCTGCAAATTGTGGGACACCGCCGATAAGCAAGCGTTCGATTTCGAAAAACTTGCACACCGGGAAGCGGATCTCCGCAATCTCGCGCTACTTCCAGAAGTCAAAGGCAAACAGTGAATGACGAACGGCGAATCGACGGACGCCGAAGTCACGGAGTCACTCAGAGCCTTGCGGGATTTTCAGGGTCCGGTCCGGCTCGATGGGCACTCCGGTTCCAGATCGGGCACCTGGTTGCTTCGTTGGTCTGGAGTGTTGCCGGACTATGCGAGTAACACCGATGCCAAAACCATCATCCGTACGGAATCCTGGGATCGCTACCTGAAGGTGGTCAGGATGGCCTTGGGTATTTCGGGTTCATCGCGTCCTCCGGTCCCGTTCTAAATCGTCTTCCCCGCCCTCTTCGATTTCCGGTTCGTCCGCTGCCCGCGCTTTGCGGGTTTCCCATTCGTCGAAAGTGTTTCGGAATCCGTTGTACCGTCCGAGCGCCATGTCGCGCTGAATGGCGGTCGATTCCGATGAGTCAAAATGCGTGCTCCGTTGTAAGTTGTAGCTCATTTGATATTCTCCTTTTTCTTCGAACGTTCCCTTCGCTTTGCGCTGAACTGGGGTTTCAGCGCGTTGGGGATTTGTCATTCGCGCGAACGCAGATCGCGTCTAGTTCCCGAGATCGCTCCGAAGAGCGCTCAAACATAAGCCGGGAAGACGCAGAGGAAACGATATCCCTCACGACAAACTCGCCTTCCGCCAGCAGTCTCAAATACAGATCGTCTTTCATGATTTTCTCCGCCTTTCATGTTTCAATCTTAGGCCTGGAAGGGAAGGCGAACAAGAACCGGAAGTACTGTTTTCGACGGGAAATTGTCTTAGTACGCGCGGCCTATTGTGCTGGTCGAATTCGGGGCGTAAAACGCGCGATCGACGACCTAGACCGCAGCGTCAAAAAACTCGAAGACGAACGCGCTTCGTAGCCCGCATAGTACTCCGGGCATTGCCTCGTCCCCATTTTTGCATTAAGCTATTTCCGTGGTATGCCTGACGCTGGACTGGCCGACCTTGGCGGTCTTTTTCGCCGGTTGGGATTTGGCCGCGCTCGTCGTCTTGGGCATCAATCTCAGGGCTTCAGAGGGCGAACGCGGCAACGTCCCTACCGGCGAACATGACTCCCCCGGTCCAGTGAAATGAACAATCTTCCCATCGTTGGACAGAATTCGGAACCGAAGACGCTTGTCAGGGTATTCCCTCGCCGAAACAAAGCCACACCTGACGATCCGCTGGCATTCTTTGAACCGCCAGACATGTTTGTTGAGGCTGATGAAGTTCATATAGATTGTACGTTCACTCAGGACAAGGCGAAGGCGGGAGAGTTATATAAGTCCCCAACAAAAAGGAAAGAGTAAACTCGGAATATGCCAGAACAGCCCATTATCAGCATTGATGACATCACCTTAGAATGCGGATGGCATCGAACCGCCGCCGAAGGCCGGTGTTTTATGGAGGCAACTGCATTCATAGCTAGAGAAAAGCATTCGGATCATCCCGTCTGCGTGTGTCCGGTTTTCGGCAACTTCGCGAGACACTGGAATGATTACCTGAAAAGTAAAGATCGGCAGAAAATGAAGCCGTATATTCGATTGGCAATCGGGACCGCTGGAGACGGATTCGGCTGGCGGCGCTCCTTGCTGATAATTGATTGGTCCGTTCGAGAAGTACTCGCAGTTTACTGCGAGGCGCAAAATCTGAAAGCTGTGAAAGATTTTGCGCGCGAGTTAAGGGGGTTGCCGGAGATTGCCGATTGGGCATCCGCTAAAGAGGCCAGTAAGGTTCTGCAGTCCCTCGATGTTGCCCGCCGAGGCCCCGACGACGCTGTGCGCGCCGTCGAGTTGGC
>PMAK01000134.1 GCA_003153655.1 Phycisphaerales bacterium | reverse complement strand
TCTGACAATGCCTGATCGCGATTTGGGAAACGGGCGTTGATGCGGATGGAGACGACGCCGGAGGAGACGGTTGTCCCGACGGAGGGATTGCGACCGCGATCCATCAGATCGCCGAGCTTTTCGCCGATGGTGCTTTCGCCCACGCCGAAGGTGTGAAGGGTGCGGGAGAGAATAATGGCGGCGGCTTCCGCGCCGGAGTGGAGGAGATTTGGCAGGACGGATTTGCGGAACATGATCTTCATTTCGTCCGGAACGCCGGGCATGGCAAAGATTCGGCATGGGTGGGATGGATCGGCGGTGAAATCCGCATCGATGCCTGGCGCGGTTCCGGCGGTGTTTTCAAGTACGCGAGCGCCGCGCGGAATCATTGCCTGAACACGGTTGGACTGGGGCATTTCCCGGCCGCGTTGTGAAAAGAATTCCTCGAGCGTTCGCAGGCAATTGGCGTTTAAGTCCAGTGGGACGTTTAGAGCGTGGGCCAGCGCTTCGCGGGTCAGATCGTCTTTGGTGGGGCCGAGGCCGCCGTTGACCAAAACGATGCCGCATCGCATCGCGGAGTTTGATATCGCGGCCTGGATTGCGGCTAAATCGTCGGGCACGGTGATGTGTTGCGCCACGGCGATGCCGACGGACGCCAGTTCCCGGCTGAGCCAGGATGAATTGGTGTCGACGGTTTGTCCGAGGACCAATTCATCGCCGATGGATACAACGATGGCTTTCATAATGAGGCGTGCTCGCGATGCAGATCAGTTGCTTCGAGCGTCTCCTGGATGCGATCCACCACCGCCGACAGATATCGCTGCGAATAGGTGGAGCGGCGGGTTGGGCCGTACCGAATGCGATAGAAGAGTTCCGTGAGGCGGGAGATGTCGTCGTAGACCTGTGCGGGCAGATAGGCGAGTGAGCGGCTGAACTCGAGTGGGGTGAGATGCCTGGGCCGCTGAATGTGATGACGTTCGAGGATACGGAGGAGATCGTTGTAAAAGCCGAGTTGGCGAACGAGGCGCAGTTGATCAGGGGTTGAAAGCGACTCGATTCCGATGCGCTTGGCGCGACGGCGGAGACGCCAGCGGTCGATGAGGAACCAAGCGATGAGGAAGAAGCTCAGGCTGATCATTCCGGTGATGACGGAACTGAGGACCGTGGGCGAAGCGATCTTCTTCTGAAAGTTTTCAAACCAGTCGGAGACATTCTGGCTGCCGCTGACCGCCGATCGCGAGACCTGAAGATCCATAGCGCTGATGAGGTTCTGGCGATCGCCGGTGTCGTAGGCGACGACGGTGGTGGCCCATTTGAATTCCAGGTAGTCGAAGAATTTTCTGACCTGGGAGAACATGGGGTGATTTCGTTCGCCGAGGGCTTGGCGGCCGCTGGTGGGATCGAACGTTTCCCATTTCTGTCCGGTGAAGACTTCGCACCAGGCGTGAGCGTCGGATTGCTTGACGACGAAGTAGTCGCCGATGGAGTTGAAATCTTCTGGTTCGCATCGGAAGCCGACGACGAAACGGGCGGGAATTCCGAGGCTCTGGCACATGAGGGTCATCGCGCCGGCGAAATACTCGCAGTGGCCTTTCTTGAAATCGGTGAGGAAGGCAGCCATCGGATCGCGATCGCCCAGGGAGCCGAAGTTGGTCAGATCGAGGGTATAGGCAAAATTGGTGCGGAGTTCGTGCTCGATGTTGGCCGCAATCTGATGGTCGTAGGCATGATTCCCTGCGATGGGATACTCGGCCAGCGGCGTACCTGCTGCGTCAACACCCGTCACCGAGGTTTTGCGGGCGTAAGCGGCGATGGCGGGGTCGATGACGGACCGCGTGAAAAATCCGCGGCCGACCGGAAGCGTATCCGGCAATTCGCCGGCGGAACGGACAGTGTAAGTGACCGGCTGGAGTGCGGGTGTTTCGGTTTCGAGAACGCCATCGCTTGGGGAAAAGCGAATTCGCATTTCATGAGCGGGAATAATGCTGACTGGTCCGGCGATGGCGAAGAGCTTGTTGGTGCCGGTGGGTTGGAGATTGATCACCTGTTTCCAATCGGCTTCGACATCGCTCTGAAGTTCAATGCCTTGATAAGAGGAGGCATCCTTCGGCTCGGTGAAGCGGTTGTAATCGGATCGATCCCATTGCCAGAGGCCGCGGCTGGCATCGTTGCCGGTGTAGTCATCGAGCGTTGAACCGCGGAGGAGCAACTCGCCCGGATGGGTTACCTTTTCATCCTTATAGTAAACCTCGACGCGGGCGATCACGTCGTCATTACGGGTAATTTGAGCGATCTTTTGAAAATTGACTTGATCGGAAAAACCGGTGAGAGCCATCGAGGCGCGGGGTTGCAGCGGCCCGAAGAGGGGCTGGCCCGAGCCGCGCGGGAAAAATAGAAAGACGAGCACCGCCATCGCGATCCCCGCCAGCGAAATCAGACCTGTCATGCGGCGCATCGAACGGGGCAAATCCTGCTGATCCGGAACTTGTGGCACGGGGTCTATCTGGTCCGCCGGATGATGATATGTTTCGCGTGCCTGATCGACCTCGACCTTCAGATGAAACAGGAGGCAGCAATGGAGGGATACAAAGAGGTAGACGATGAAGATGATGCCGAAGAGGAGGCTGGCGGTGCTGATGGCGGCGGCGACCATAAGGAGGAGGCTTAGAACCAGGAGCTGCGCGTAGTCGCGATTGGCGCGCTGCTCAAAGAGTTTCACGAGATGAAGGACGACGATAAAGTTGCCGATGGTCAGGATCGGCGTGGCATCTCCCGAGCGGATCTGGCGTGCGACGAATACCAATCCGCCCAGGGTAAAAATGTTTGCCAACAGGCGCGGAATGGGGGAGAAGCGGCCGGTTTTCACCAGCCACGCGTTAACGAGAATGCCCCCCGCCGCCAGGATCCATGTGCCCGGCGTTTCGGCTGCAAGCGCAAAACCGGTTACTCCCAGCAAGAGCAGGAAGTAGAGGGTGGGGCGGAATTGGCGGATGTCGTACATTTTTGAAGGGTTTTATTTTGTAAGGGTCATTTTTTTGTTGGTTGATTTTGCATCATCCCGATGACCTGTTCCGCCGGCATGCATCGAGAGAAATCCACCGCGGGATCAAAACGGAACCAGGATCGAGCCTGTTCGGATTCGACGGGTACGATGATCATTGCGCCGCGCGCGCTTTCTCTCAGGCTGACCTGCATGTCGCGTGGGGTGAAGAGGACGGGGGTGACACCTTCTTTTTGAAAGCCTTCACCGTGTTCGACGAGGCGGCTGGCGGGAACGGTGCGATTGATGGGAAGCGCGGCGAGGCCTGCGAGAATATCGCGGCAATGGCGTTTGCCGCGCTGTGGGGCGATGTTGGTCCATTCGCCGGCCCAAGCGGACATTCCAACGGCCATGCCGGAATCCATGGCTCCGCTGGCGAGGGATGCGGCCATGGCGATTGTTTTCTCGACAGCCGTATGCTCGGCAACCGTTGGGGATTCGATGAAGGTGTCTACGAGGATCAGGAGGCGCGGGGGTGAGATCTGGACCATTTCCTTGCTGACAAGTTCGCCGGTGCGTGCGGTGCGCTTCCAGTGAATCCATCGCGGGTTTTCGCCGAGGCGAAATTCTTTTACGCCGTAGAATTCATCGGCGCCGTTGCGGCGGGGCTTCATGTTGGCGCCGCCGCGCTCGGCGGATCGGCAGAGGGAGAGCAGGCGTGGGCTGACCGCGCCGATCGCGGGATAGATCAGGATCGTGTCGTCGGATCGGCCCATCAAAGCGCGTTTGACGAATCCGAAGGGGAAGCTGGTGCTGATTTGAAAATTGGTGAGCTTGTGGAGTCCGCGGCGCTTGGGGATGACGTTGATGGGGGCGCTGGCGGATTCGCC
>PMAK01000046.1:179-7893 GCA_003153655.1 Phycisphaerales bacterium | reverse complement strand
CAGCCCCGCTTGTCCGACCTCATTTTGAAGATTCGGGTATGAGCGCTGCGCAATTCCAAGGTGAGGTTGGACGAGGGGGGGCTGTCTTCGGACGGTTGACTTCGACAGGCTCAGTCGAGCGAGGTCGAGCGTAAGCTCGAAAGTCATTTGCAATTGTCGNNAGAAGGACTGTTAGAACTTTTTCGGGCCAGCCGACGGTGTTTGCGGCGGAAGCGATTGTTATATACGAGTCAGCGGCTTCGGTCGTAACGGACGATGTAACCGAAAATATTCTTCATTCTCGAAAATATTCTTCATTCTCCGGTGATTGTCGCTTCGATGACTGCGCCATCGCTCAGGCTCGCGATTGGGACGAGATTGCCTTCTGTTGTTTTGCCGTTGATTTTCAGGTTTTTGATTCCTTTGGATTTGCCGGATGGATTAGTAACTTTAAGGGTGAGTTTTTTGCCGCGGAAGATGCGGCTCATTTCGAATCCTGGCCAGTTGGTGGGGATGCAGGGGTCGATGCGCAGGCCGTCGATTTCGGGGCGGATGCCTAGGATGTATTCGACGGCTGCGTAGTAGCTCCAGGCGACGGTTCCGGTGAGCCAGGGGGTGCGGCTCTTGCCGGCGTTGGGGCTGCAGGTTGCGTAGGTGGTTTGCGAGTGGGCGTAGGGTTCGATCTGGCGGATTTCGGCGCGGGTGTTGTATGCGGCCGGCATGAAGGCGCGGTAATACTCGTAGGCTTGGTTGCCGTTGCCTAACATGCACTCGGCCATGACGGCCCAGCTTTGTGGGTGGTTGAAGATGCCGCCGTTTTCTTTGATGCCTTTGTTGAAGACTACGCCGCCCATGATTTTTTTTGGGGTTTTTTCGAATGGCGGGGCGCTGAGCGTGAGGCCGTAGGGCGTGAAGAGATAGTCCTTCATGGATTTCATGGCGAGTTTGGCCTGCTGGGGTGAGGCGGCGCCGCTGATGACGGCCCAGGCCTGGGTGTTGATGTAGACCTTTCCCTCGTCCATTTTTTTCGTGCCGAAGATCGTGCCATCGGCTCCGGTGGCCCAGATGAACCATTCGCCGTCCCAGGCTATTTTTTGGATGGATTTGTCGAGTTTTTCGCGCTCTGACAAGGCCCACTTGCTTTCATCGGGCATTTTTAATCGGTCGGCGATTTCGGCGTAGACGCCGAGGCCGTAGCGGAGTTGGAAGGCGACCATCACGCTTTCGCCGGTGAAACCGAGATTGCAGCAGTCGTTCCAATCGGCGAGGAGTCCGCAGGGTAGGCCGTTGCGGCCGGTGCGTTCGAGATTGAATTCGAGTGCGCGGCGGAGATGGCCTAGGACTGTGGCTTGGCCGTGGTCGGCGTAGGGGAGGACTTTTTTATAGAAATTCTCGTCGCCGGTTTCGGCGATGTATGCGGGGACGGCGTTGAATAACCACTGGGCGTCGTCGCTGCGGTATTCGTGGGGGGTTGGGGCGGTTTCGTGGCCGGGGCGATGGCTGAAGGGTTTGATGACGGGGATGGCGCCGCCGTTTTCGACCTGGCCTGTGAGCATGAGTTCGAGGCGGTCCTTCATTTTTTCTTTGAGGAGGGCGGTGACGCCGAGGAAATCCTGGACGGTGTCTCGGAAGCCGAGGCCATCGCGTTCGCCGTTATAGATGAGGGATGCGGAGCGGGACCAGGCGTAGGTGATGAGGGCGTTGTAGGCGTTCCAGACGTTGATCATGCTGTCGAATTCGGGGTCGGGCGTTTTGACGTGGACGGATTCGAGGAGGGAATGCCAATATTTTTTGAGTTTCTCCAGTTCGATCTGGCAGCGATCGGAGTTGCCAAACTCGGCGACGGTTTTTTTCCCGTGGGTCTCAGGGGTTCCGAGGCCAAGGAGGACGATGATTTCGCGGGTTTCACCGGGTTTTAGGTCTAGATCGACCTGTTGGACGCCGACGACGTTTTCGCCGGCGGTTTCGAAGTTGGTGAGTTTGCCGGTGGTGAGGGATTCGGGCTGGGCGTAGGAACCGTAGTTGCCGAGGAAATTATCGCGGAGGGTTTCGAAGGCGGCGATTGGAGCGCCGGTGACTTTCATCCAGTATCTGCCGGGCTCGGCGAGGTTTTTAAGATTGAGCGGCTCGTATGGGTGCGACGCGATGGCGAGGATGCCATCGACCATGTCGGCCTTGTTGACGAACATGGAATATTGCAGGTTGACGAGATCGTTATAGAGATGGCCGACGTGGGTGAATTCGCAGTAGGTGTAAACGGAAATGGCGCGGGGTTTTGCTCCGCGATTGGTGACGCGGAGTCGCCAGTATTCGAAGGTCTGGCCCAGCGGGACGAAATAGGTGGATTCGGTTTCGATTGAATTGTATTCGGAGGTGATGACGGTGTAGGCGGTGCCGTGACGGCAGATGGATTTGTATTGGTCGAGGGGTTTGCCGACGGGTTGCCAACTGGCGCTCCAGTAGTCGCCGGTTGCGCGGTCGCGGAGATAGAAATATCGGCCGGGCTGGTCGAGTGGGACGGAGTTGCTGCGGAGGCGGAGGAAGCGGCCGAGGGCGGCGCTGCGGTAGAAGGAGTATCCGCCGGCGTTGTTGGTGGTGATGGCGCCGTATTCGGTGCTGCCGAGGTAGTTGGACCAGGGGCGCGGGGTGTCGGGGCGGGTTATGACGTATTCTTTGGCGTTGTCGTCGAAATGTCCGAATTGCATGGGTATAGGATGGTGGATTCTTTGGGGGATTTCAAATTTGGGTGGTTAGCGGACGATAAATTCAGTTCCAAAGGCATAGGGAGCCGCTGAGACCCCGGCGCGCCGGGACAGGCTGCAGAGACGCGGAGATGGACGCAGAGAAGAGGATTGAATTTCCGGGCAGTTGCGAAAGACGGCGATTCAAGGCGACTTTTTTGATGTGGGTGAGACATAAGTCAAAGCGACCCCTTTATGTCTTCCAAAGCGACCCCTTTATGTCTTCTGATGTGGGTGAGACATAAGTCAAAGCGACCCCTTTATGTCTTCCGCGGCTTTTTCAGGCGCGTTTAGATGCACCAAAATTGAATCTTGTGTAGCTCGCCATTGTCGTCATAGAGGTAGGTCTTGCGCTCAATTTTTACCGTTTGATGAGTACCACTTGGACGCGAATAAAGGGAAATTTCATCGCCAATATCTGGCATAATTCCGTCGCAAGAAATGGTCCCGATCTGAGTACCCTCGTTTTCCCGCATAATCTCGATAATTGGATTCATTTTGAAAATCTTACCAAGTAAATTTCAGATTTAGGACACTACCCACCAGTAACGAATAACAAAAAAACTTGACACACCGCCCCCATCGCCGTAACAGTATCACATGGAACAGCCCAAAATTGTTCATGATGCGATCACGTTTGATGATGTTCTGCTGATCCCGGCTAAAAGCTCGTTTATTCCAGCCGACGCTGATACCCATACCCGTCTGACGCGCAAGATTGAATTGAATATTCCGTTGATTTCCGCGCCGATGGATACTGTTACCGATGGGGCGCTGGCTATCGCTTTGGCGCAAGAGGGGGGTATTGGGATCATTCATAAGAATCTTTCGGTGCAGAATCAATCGCGCGAGGTGGAGAAGGTTAAGCGCAGCGAGAATGGGGTGATTGTTGATCCGATTACTTTGCCGCCGACCGCTACCATTGCCATGGCCCGCAAAATTATGCGGGAATACAACGTCAGCGGGATTCCGATTGTGGAGGGGGGGGCGGAGATGGGGGATTTGCCTCATCGGCGACATGCGGGGAATGGGAATTCCAAGCCGCCGAAACTTGTGGGGATCATGACCCGGCGTGATTTGAAATTTCAGGAGGATGATTCGCGGAAGATCGGGGATGTGATGACGCGGGAGAAGTTGGTGACCGCGCCGGATTCGACGACGCTCGATGAGGCGGAGCGGATTTTATACAAGTCGAAGGTTGAGAAATTGCTGCTGGTGGACAAGGAAGGCCGACTGATGGGCCTGATCACTATGCGGGATATTGACAAGATGCATCAGTTTCCGAATTCGTGCAAAGACCGGCGGGGGCGATTGCGGGTGGGGGCGGCGACGGGGGTGAATGATTTTGAACGGGTGGAGGCTCTTATCGGGGCCGATGTTGATGTGATTGTTGTGGATACGGCGCATGGGCATAGCCAGAATGTGATTGACACGGTTAAGGCGATCAAAAAGAAATGGGATATTCAGGTAATCGCGGGGAATGTGGCGACGGCGGAGGGGGCTAAGGATTTGATTGAAGCCGGGGTGGATGCGGTGAAGGTGGGGATTGGGCCGGGGGCGATTTGCACGACGCGGATTATCAGCGGGGTGGGCGTGCCGCAGATTACGGCGATCATGAATGCTTCGTCGATCGCGGATATTGCGGGGGTGCCGGTGATTGCGGATGGGGGGATTCGTCATAGCGGGGATATCACCAAGGCGATCGCGGCGGGGGCTAGTTGCGTGATGATGGGAAGCTTGTTTGCCGGGCTGGATGAGTCGCCGGGGGAGATGATTATCTATCAGGGACGGCGCTATAAATCTTATCGGGGGATGGGTAGCATGGGGGCAATGATCAGCGGGTCGAAAGACCGATATGGCCAGGCGGGCGTGAAGGAGACGACCAAGCTGGTGCCNNGAAGGACGGGTTCCATATCGCGGTATGCTGGGGGATTTTGTATATCAGATGGTGGGCGGATTGCGGGCTGGGATGGGATATTGCGGGACCAAGAATATTGAGTTGTTGAGGAAAGACGCACGGTTTTGCCGTGTTTCTTCGGCGAGCATGGCTGAAAGCCATCCGCATGATATTACGATCACGAAGGAATCGCCGAATTATACAGTCGAGTATGCGGCTGAAGGTCGGTAGAATGATGCTGGTAATCTGCCGGAGTGTGGCCGATGAAGAGATTTGTTATTTTGCTGATTGCGTCGGCAGGGGCTGCGATGCTCGGGGCGGCGGGATGTTCATCGGATTCGTCGGGGAACGGCGATGATCCGACCACGCGGGCGATGTCCGACCCGATGAACTATTCGCCGGGGCATGAAGATGAGGATATTTCCGGCGGCGGTTTGACCGACTTTAATAGCGATGCCTTCAAGAAAGATATGGATCATGTCCTTAATCCCTAAAAGCGTGCGAACGGTTGTTGCGGCAGGATGGATGGGTGGGTTGCTGCTGGGTGGATGCCAGTTGCAGCAACACGTGCCGGGTTCAGAGCCGTTGAATGCGGCGCCGATCAAAACGGATCAGGCGATGCAGAAGCGGCTGTGGTCTCCGTCGTCGGCGTATTATGTTAATGACAGCGTTGTTACCTGGCCGGACTATGCGCCGCTGCAATCCGTGGCGTTGCCGAATGTTCTGAACTTCTTTAATGAGCCGGCGCTTTTCTTCGGCAATATGTTTTATATTCCCGCCGGTGTGTTTATTGAGCCGGCTTGGAAAGAGCAGATATTCAAATCACAATCACCACCGCCGAGCTTTAACCTGATGCCGCCGTTGCCGGTTGGGCCGGAACCAACTCCTGGATAAATTTCACCCGCTCGATACACCAGATAAGCACACCATTATGCCGCTTACACGCCAGCAGATTTGCCAGTCCGCCGCCCGGAAACTGTCCACGGCGATTCCAGCGCTTGGATCGATGAATGCGATGATCGGATTGGACGGATTCGTCGATGAGATCATCGCTGTTGTCGCGAAGCGGTTTGACAAGGATCGTTACGAGGCGATGAAGACGATTGCCGTCCTCGGCGAAAAAATATTGGCGGCCGCGGGACAATCGAGCAACTACGAATTGCTGGTAAAGCAAACCAAATTGGGAGGGAATGGGCCGATCATGGCCAATGCGCTGGCGGCGGCGGGGCTTGCGGTGACATATGTCGGGAACCTGGGATATCCAGTGATTCATCCGGTTTTCGCGGAGTTGGCGAATCGGGCGAAGGTGATCAGCATCGCCGAGCCGGGGCATACGGATGCTTTGGAATTTGAGGATGGGAAGCTGATGTTCGGGAAGCATCAGACGCTGGGGGATATCAGCTGGGACAATCTTTTGCAGCGTGTCGGGAAGGACGCGCTGATCAAAATGGTTGGTGGGGCGAAGCTGATCGGATTTGTGAACTGGACGATGCTGTCGAACATGTCGGATATCTGGAGCAAGCTTCAGACTGAAATTTTGCCGCATTGTGCGCGAGGGGATCGAACTTTTTTCATTGATCTGGCTGATCCTGAGAAGCGGACTGTCACGGATATTTCCGATGCGCTGATTATTTTGGGGCGGTTTCAGCCGTTTGTGAATGTGATTCTGGGGTTGAACCTGAAGGAATCGGATCAGATCGCGAGCGCGCTGGGGATTACGGTGCCGGCGGATTCGGAGCCGATGATTGAACAGACGGCAAAATCGATTCGGCAGAAGTTGGGGATTTCGTGCGTGGTGATTCATCCGCGTAAAGGGGCAGCGGCGGCGACGGCGGAAGAAACGGCGAGGTTTTCGGGGCCGTTTGTTGAGAAGCCGAAGATCAGCACGGGGGCTGGGGATCATTTCAACGCGGGTTTTTGTCTGGGGCGGATTCTGGGGCTGAGTCTTGAGGAGAGCCTTTGCACGGGCGTTGGGACGAGCGGATATTATGTGCGGTCGGCACAGAGTCCGTCGGGGAAGCAGCTTGCGGAGTTCGTGGCGGAGTTGCCGCCGCCGCAGGGTTGAATGTCATATCAAATAAAAANNCCGGCTTACATGAGTATTTTTGGGAAGATCAGCTACGGATGCCGTCGATTGTGGGCGGCATGTTGGTGACGTGCACGCGGAAGTGCGACGTTGAGCTGAGCGCGTTCTTGTGAATGCCGCGATGCGTCAGGGACCGGTGGCCCTTGAGGCTCTTTGACGCGAGCAGGGTCGAGCGGTGATGCTTGGTCGTCAGGCGGCGGTGAACGCGCTTGCCCGACACGAGGTTCGTGTGATGGGAGCGTGTCACCAGCGGCTTGCGGTGAGTGTGCTTGGCGAAAAGGGGTACTGCCGGAACCGCCAAAAGAGCGGCGACGGCCCACTTAACCATTGTGGACTTCAACATAATTTTTTCTCCTTGGCATTGGTTCCCGCGCGACACCGCCCGGGTGATAGTTGTCTTATCGGACTCAGTGAGATCAAAAGATGAGCGAAATTGAGGAAAAAAAAAGCCCCGGGATGGGTATCCCGGGATTGTTGAAGGCGTTTATTTGATTTGAATTGGCCCGAAGAAACGGCAGCGACATTATCCCTCTTCGACAATCGTTTCACGGACGACTTCTTCGATACTACTGATTCCGTCGTAGATGGACATTAGTCCGGCGCTGCGGAGGGTGCGCATGCCGCGTTTTTTGGCTTCCATGCGGAGGACCTGGGTGCTGGCGTGCTGGATGATCATGTCGCGCATGTCGTCATCGAGGAGCAGGATTTCATAGATGCCGAAGCGGCCTTTGTATCCGGTGTTGTTGCAATTATTGCATCCCTTGCCGTAGTAGAACTTCTTGCCGACCACATCCTCTGGCCGCAATTCCAGTTCCATCAATTGTTCGAGGGAGGGGGTATATTCGGTTTTACAGTTGAGGCAGACTTTTCGCACCAGGCGCTGGGCGACGATTCCTTCGATGGTGGCTGTAACCAGGAAGGGTTCCAGCCCCAGGTCGAGGAGACGGGCGATGGCGCTTGGGGCATCGTTGGTGTGGAGCGTGCTGAAGACGAGGTGGCCGGTGAGGGCGG
>PMAK01000046.1:0-173 GCA_003153655.1 Phycisphaerales bacterium | reverse complement strand
GTCTTCGGCGGTGATCAGCTTGCTGCTGGGGTCGTTCAATTCTCGGAGTGCGGAATAGAGCGTGGTTGTTTTACCCGAACCTGTCGGGCCGGTGACGATCACGATTCCGTTGGGCTTGTGAATGAGCTGGCGCGTGATGGTGAGGTCTTCGTCGCGCATGCCGAGTTTGTCGA
>PMAK01000147.1 GCA_003153655.1 Phycisphaerales bacterium | reverse complement strand
CATCGATCAGCACCCAGTCGCCGACCCGCAAGCCCTCGACCGAGGGGCGGCCATGGCCGCCTTCTTTGATCGAAGACGCGAGGTGGTCGGCCAAGGCCGCAACCTGGCGCGCCGAGCGGCCGGTGGCGATGACCATGTGGTCGGCGATATCGGTTTTCCCGGCGAGGTCGATGACCACGACATCCTCGGCCTTGCCGTCATCGAGGTTCTTTTGAATCAATTTTAGCAGCGGCTGGGACGGATCGGCGTTGCGGCGGGCGGGACAACGCGGCTTGGCTTTTAAACGAGCGATGACAACTATCTCCTTGGCTTGCGCGCCTTGCGACGCGTGGGGTGCTTGCGCGCCGATCGCCGCGCGGGTTTATCACGAACGCGCGATGCTCGGTTTGACGCTGGCGATGTCCATGGGTTTTCCGCTCGCGAATGCTTCGCTTGTGCCGCTGGCCAAGCTCCGGATCGATCTCCGATTCCGCACCCTGGCCGTGCTCGGAATGCTTAATAACGCCCTGCTTCCGCTGCTGACGATTCTCTTCGCCTGGGGCGGATACGCGGCATATAGCTTCATCTGGCCCCGGCTCATTTGCGCTGCGCTCACCGCTGGCGCAGCCTGGTATCTCACTCGCGCAGTCATCAAGCCTCGGCTCGAACTCCACCTCTGGCGCCGTCTTCTCGGCGTCGGCGCCGCC
The DNA here is from genome assembly GCA_003153655.1 of Phycisphaerales bacterium. GTDB lineage: Bacteria > Planctomycetota > Phycisphaerae > Tepidisphaerales > Tepidisphaeraceae > PALSA-1353. Next base: position 8,477 of record PMAK01000147.1, on the reverse strand, counting down.
ACCTTCGGTACACGCATTACATTTCTGCTCGTCACCAACGGCGATTACCTCACGCTGGGACTGATGTATCCCGCCGCGGTGGTGGGGGCGTACTTCTTTGCTTTCAACCTCTCGACTCAGACGACGGCCCTGGTTGTCGTCAATTTCAACAACGTGCTTTTTCCCGCGCTTTGCAAACTCCAGGCTGATGTGAATCGTCAGGCGCGGGCGATGCTCCGGGGATTGAGGATGCTCGCGACGATCGCAGTCCCGTGCTGTTTTCTTCAAGCGGCCCTCGCCGGACCGGGAATACACGTTTTGTTTCAACCCAAATGGTATCCGGCAATTCCCGTCTTGCAGGTTCTCAGCATCGGCATGGCGTTCAGCGCGCTGGCATGGCCGGCTGCGTCGCTGTTGCCGGCGCAAGGCCGATTTTCGGTCCAGGCAGTTATGGCGTGGATCAGTTGCGTCCTATTTTTTATCCTCGTTGGTATCGGTGCATATCTTTACGGCAATGTTGGTGCAGGCGCTGGCGTCGCCATTTATTGGGCCATCTACTCTCTCTCAAATTTGCGCATTTCACTCTCGCCCACGGACTTCGGCTGGCGCGAGATATTCGACAGCATCAAGGGTTCGTTTATTGGCGGCGCAATTGCTGTCGGAATCGCCTCGGCGGCGCGGATGCTGCTGCCATCGTCATTCCGGAACGGCTGGATCACAATCGTGTTGGTCACGTCGCTCTCCGTCTATCTTTACCGTCTCTACGTCCGAAGAATGGACCCCGAAGCGTGGCAGGAATTGGTCCATCGCGCCGGCCAATTGCGAGCGAAATTGATTCGCATCAACCCGCTGTCTCGGGCAAAACATGTCAACCATATTCCCCAAGCACCGCGCGATGTGAGCTGAACCCATAGGCAGTATACTGGCGCGAAGATGGCTTGTTGCCGTCCGTGGATTCAAGATGGCTCTAGGAGGCGCTGCTCCGAATGAAACGAATTCTTAAACGTCTGCTCGAATTACTTCCCGGAGAAAGCTCCATGGGCGTCTTGCAGGCGATGCGAAGAATGTGGCATCCAAAGATTCGCCGCCAACATCAGTTGGAGCAGGTGATTCTTGAAAAACTCGGTCGGCCCGATCATATCTTGAGCGGCCCCTTTCAAGGGATGAAATATATTTCCGTGGCTTATTTCAGCAGCGTGGTTCCCAAAATTCTGGGCATATATGAATCGGAGCTAACGGGCCCGGTCGAAGCGATCTGCAAAGCGCAACCGGATGTGATCGTCGATATCGGCGCCGCCGAGGGTTACTACGCTGTGGGCCTGACCAAACGGAACCCGCAGGCAAAGACCATCTGTTTTGAGATGTATAAGCCGGCCCGGGCGTTGCTCGCGCGGCAGGCGCAATTGAATGCCGTCTCGGATCGTATGTCCCTTCGCGGCCTGTGCGATCTGAATTCTCTTCGCAAAGCGCTCGAAACAACAAGCCGTCCCGCGGTAATTTGTGATTGCGAGGGCGCAGAAGACTTCCTGCTGAATCCCGATGCGGTCACGAAGCTAAAGTCCGCAATAATCATCGTCGAGATTCATGATGAGCTTGCCCCCGGCGTATCATCCCGGCTCCGCGAGCGTTTTGAACGCAGCCACGGCGTGCAGGTCATCCACAGCGAGAAACGCACGCCGTTGCAACTTCCGCGCAACGTGACACTTTCGCCCGAGGAGTTCGACGCTGCGACGATCGAAAGATGGACAAAAGCGGAATGGTATTTCATGGTTCCAAAATCACCCGCCGGTGCATGAGCAAAACCGTTGCGATTAATGTTCTCGCTCCCCGCACGTGGGGAAACAGCTCAAGATGAAAATTGCGGCTTACATCCACCCCCAGCGAACCGCGATCTCACCGACCGGCGTCGGCAAGCACATGATCCACATGGTCCTGGAACTCACGCGCCACCCTGGCGTGGATCTCAAGCTATTGGTCAGTCGCCATGACTTAACAAATGGACATATCGATAGCCGATCTCCGCTCGCGCACTTGCCGGCCATGGGGCATCCACTTTCTCGGACAGCAATGGAGCGCCTCTGGCTTTTAACCGGCCATCCCAAGGCGGATCGATGGGTGGACGGCGCCGACTGGGTCTATTGTCCGGCTGAAGCCTACGTCCCGCTTCGGCGTTCGCGTTTCGCCGCGACGATTCATTGCGTCAATTGGTTTGAGCCCGAACTTCCCTGGTACAATGACCCCGGAATGCGCCAAACACGTCGCAGAATGGGCCTGCGATGGAAAATGATTCTGGATCGTGCCGACAAGGTGCTAACTGTTTCAGAGTTTCTCAAAGGTCGCATCCACGCGCTCTTCGGAACCGATCCGTCGCGGATCGTCGTCGTTGGCAACGGCGTCGAGGAGGAGTTTTTCGCCGAGGGGCAAATTCCGGGGCCGTCTGAATTCCCCGAGAATAGGTACATTCTTGTCGTCGGCGGGCTGACTCAACGGAAGGGCGCAAATTTCGTATTTCCGCTCGCCGCCGAACTCCAGCGGCGTGATCCAAAAATGCAAATTCGGATCGCCGGCGGCAGCGAGCCGAATTACCTGGAACAGTCCAAGTCTCATCCCAACATCATTCACTGCGGCTATCAGGGCGTGGATACGCTGCCAAAACTGATGCGCGAATCCGTCGCGGTCGTATTTCTTTCACGCTACGAGACGTTCGGAATCCCAGCCGCCGAGGCGATGGCCGCCGGCGCGCCCGCGGTAGTGTCATCATTCGCTGCGCTTCCCGAAATCGTGGGCAACGGCGGCCTGGTCGTCGATGCCGAACGCCCCGACCTGACCGCGGAAGCGATCTCACGCTTGGCGAATGATATGACATTTCGACAAACCCTGATCGAATCCGGGAAACGCCGGGCACAGGATTTTCATTGGAGCGCGGCGGCGGGACGCTTGATGTCCGCGTTCCAAGGCGGCCGGGAATGACGCAGGCAAACCGCGATCAGCCACGCGTCGCAATGATCCAGGACGGCGCGCGTCTCCGTTACACCGTGCCGCTGGCAATGCAGCGGGCGGGGATGCTCGAGCGTGTCTTCATCGATTGGTTCGTGCGCGAGGGTTCGCTTGAAGAAAAAATAGCGCGGGTGGGAAAGAAGTTCCGTCCGCAACTTGGCCGAAAAATGGCCGAGCGCGCCTGCGCCGAATTGGACCCGTCCCGCGTCCTCCGCAACCCGGCAATGGCGCTCCGCTTGAAATTACGGATGAGGAAATTTGCCAAATCGGAAGATGCTTATATCTGGGCCTCTCGCGAGACAGCCAAGTGGATCATCCGCAAGGGATTTGGCCGGGCGAATATATTGCATGGCTTCGTTCGCAACGCTGCGCCGGAAGCCTACCGTGCCGCCAGATCCGCGGGATTGCGCACCAGCGGCGATCAGATCATCGCTCCGCTGGAAGTGGAGATGGCGGAAATGAAGCGGCAGGTTCAGCGCTGGCCAGGCTGGAGCGCCCGCGAGGGCATCGAACTGCACCAGGAATATCTCAATTTTGAGCGGCAGACCTGGGAACTGCTGGATGGCATTACCTGTGCGTCAGAGTACGTGCGAGAGGGACTCATCTCCGTCGGTGTTGCCGCCGAGCGGATCACCGTCGCGCCATATCCCTGGCAAGCGCCGCCGGGACCGGCAATTCAACGAACAAAAAAAACTGGCCCGCTCCTGGTTGGATTCGTCGGCGCCGTCGGATTGCGCAAAGGCGCGCCCTGGTTTTTGGAGACGGCCAAACGATTCAATCCCAGTCAGGTGCGCTTCGCAATGGTCGGCCCCGTCATGCTGGATCAATCGCATCTCGAGCCATTCGGCGATCGCGTTCAATTCGTCGGATCGATCCCGCACAGCCAGGTCGCCGATTGGCTGCACAAGTTCGACATCTTTTTCTTTCCATCAACCTGTGAAGGTTCCGCCGGCGCCATACTCGAAGCGATGGGCAGCGCGCTTCCGATCATCGCGACACCCAACAGCGGCTCGCGCGTTCGCGATGGCATTGAAGGCTTCATTCGTCCCTACGACGACATCGACGGATTTGAGCAATCCATCCGGCGATTCGACGATGATCGCGATCTACTCTTAACGATGGGCAACGCCGCCAGAGATTGTGTCATGGCGAACGATCTGAATGCCTACCAGGCGGATTTATCCCAGTTTTTTCAAAAGCTCATCCAGGTTTAGAAAATGCCGACCGGGCGGAAGAACATCCTCTTTTACTGCGGCGGCTTTCAGCCGGTCGGCGGAGTTGAGTCTTTTACGATTGACCTAATCAACTGCCTTCCGCGAGACATGGCCGACATCAGCCTAGCCTTGTGGAGCAAGCCTCTGCGTGAAANNAGTGAAATACCAAACCTCGCGACGATCAAAATTGTTGCTGCGGAATTTCACCGTTCATTTTTCCGCTGGGGATGCCGATGGGCGCTTCCGGACCGTCTGCTTTTGCCGGCGGGTTTGCGAATGGCCACACGCGCAAATCTCCTGGTGTTCGCCAAGATCATGCCGCCCCGAATTCATCTCAAGCTGCGAAAAGTTTTGGATCTGAGCGGCCGGCCGATTCCCGCGGTTCTAGTCATACCCTATCGCCCGGCCGAAATGTGGCCGAATGGGCCGGATCAGAATCTGCTGAATTGTTTTGATGTCATCGTCGTTCCCGCCCCGAGCTTTGCCGACGATCTCGTCGCGATGAAATATCGCGGCCGCATAGTCGTTCTCGGCTTGGTCCCGCCCCCGGCCGCACCCGTCTCGCCGCCGCCACCCTCCGAAGCCGGCATCATCCGCCTCGGCTTTCTCGGTCGCCTCGAACATCAAAAAAACGTCGAATACATGCTCGAAATATTCCAGCATCTGGCGGCATCAAATCCCGAGAAGTTTGAACTACATCTGTTCGGCGACGGCTCTCAACGGCAAAACTTGGAGCAACAAGCCGCGCAAAATTCATCCGCGGGCCGCGTTGTTTTTCATGGCGCCGTCGCCGGAAAGGCGAAGTGGGATGCCATCGATTCCTGTGATCTATTCCTCAACACATCCTGGACCGAGGGCCAATGCATCGTCGCGCTCGAGGTGCTAAGCCGAGGCCGGCCGCTCGTGGCAACTCCCGTCGGCGCGCTGCCGCACATCATCGATTCCCCCGAGGTCGGCTCCTTGATTCCCCTAAACGAAGCCGCCGCCGCCGCCAAGATCGTCGCATCCGTCGCGTCGCGATGGACATCGGGCGAGCTAAATCCATCGACGATTCGAGACCGCTCCGATCAAAGATTCGGCCGCGAAGCGATCGCCTCGGGCTACGTGAAGCTATTCAGCGAATTACTGTCCCTCCCGGCATCCGATCCGGTGGTTTCCCGCTAAAACAATCGAAGCTATCATTGCCTTTGCCCGTCACAAGCTCGCGGCGGTGGCGTGTTGAACTGAATTCAAGCGGCATTTCAGGAGAAACAATGAAACGAATTCTATGGGTCCTCGCGTTATGCGCACTTAATGCAATCGGCGAATCTCGCGCGGATGGCCAGCCGTCGGCGCAGGCTGTCGATCCCGGTCTATGGCGGCAGTCGATCGAGCCCGGAGGGACAGACTACATTTGGAGCCGCAAGGAAAACCTGCCGCCCAAAGGCTACACACTGGTCGATTTCGCCGGAAATGCGATAGCGCTCTCCGCATCGACATGGGGCGCAGTTGAAGACGCTCGAGATGGCACGAGTTTGACGCTGCCCAAGACAATCCCGGCGGGAGATTACTCATTGATCATGGGCGATCAAACAACGGCGGCTCGCGTGAGTGTCCGCCTTCCGCCGGAGCGTCGCAAAACGGCCCTGCTTTCGCCAAGCGCCGGCGACGACAGCGTTCAAATTCAGACGGCGTGGAATTTGGGATCGGATGTCGTTCTTTCGCCGGGCTGCTACACGATCGTCCACAGTCTCTTTCGGCCGGCGGGGGCGAGCCTGCGCGGAGTGAGCCGGAATCTGGTGGTGCTGACACGGCCGTTTGATCCGAATGATCGTTCGAACACCTTCTTCGAGGGCCGCGGCGGATATGGCGGGACGATCAGCGATCTCACCATTGATTGCACCACCGATCCGGGCGCGATTTTTTATCACGACAATGCGATGGAAACCAATCCGAATTTCCAGCGGCTGAAGCTCATCAGCATGGAGATCGCGCGCCTCAATTCCACTGGCGCTCTCTTTGAGGATGTCGAGACGATTCACTGCGGAGGCCAAATGTTCGCCGGCCACACCATGCTTCATAACATGTCATGGAAAGGCGTCTCCGCGGGCAACATGAACGAACTGATCCTTGGCGGCGATCAAAATGCTCTCATTAACTGCAATTGGGATTTGACGTCCCGCGGAATCATCCTGCGCAGCGGCCCAACCAACAGCTATTTCAACTCCCTGGACTTCGAACGCGTCATTCAGGGAACCAATGCCAACGAAGTGATATTGGCCGAAGCCGCCCGTACTTCCGTCGGAGTGCAAAACAACCTCTTCGCTTACGTGCAGATTCACGGCGGACGCGGCTCGCCGCTTCAGTTGGGCAGCACGCCCGCAAGCAACAATCTTTTCCGCTGCTTTGATGTGGATGGCGGCGAAGCGATTTGGATGGGATCATCCGATGTTCCGCAGGCCGGCAACGTCTTCGACTCATGGGAAATGCGCAATGTCGTTGGCGTCTGGCTGGGTCAGGCCAAGGGTAATACCTTCAACAATTTCGCCATCATCAATCCACGCCCTTCGCACTGCAATGAATGGGATTGGCGAGCCACCACGTTCACGCCGGTGCAATCCGTCGTGCGCGGCGCAGCTGGAAACAGATTTACGCGGAACTTTTGCATCGTCGGCATGCCCGATGGATGGAACACCGGGCTCGAGGGAATTCCCCGATAAAAAGCGGAGGACTTGTCCTACCAGGTATCCAAATTTTCACGGTCCTTCAGCCGCTCTAGAACATCCGGCGAACAATAAACTCGCATGCCGTCGCCTTCGCTATTGATCCATTGGATCACCGGAGTCCCCACGTCCGTCAGCAACGCGCCGCTGGCGTGATTGGTGACCAGGATGCCGCCGGTCCGTTTGAATTCCGCCGGAACGTCTTCGATGCGGAAAACAACGGAATCGGAATAAACGCGGATGTCGTATCGCGGGTCCGGGATAGCGGGACGGCTCCCAAGAATAAACCATTCACGCCGCAGGCCGCGCTCCACCACCATGTCATTTTCCGAAAACGCGCGAGGATAATCATCCGCCGCTATATGAAACCGCTTCATGCCCGATTCCAATTTCTTCTTCCACGCGTCATCGTTGGCTACTTCACCCCACAATGCGTCCGAGGCGGAAGCGGTTGGCAGCGGATCGCGAATGTTTGAATTGATATATACGCGGGTGCCCGGAGGAACGTGACGCTCGATCCATGCCGTGACGTGAGATTCAATTTCCATCCGCTTTCGCTCAACGATCGCGCCAATCACATTGGCCGCCGGAAGCACCAACGCCAGCACCAGTATCACCGGCCCCGCACGCGGCCAGCGCCGAATGGCTGCCGCCATGCCAACGCCCGCGAATGTCACCAGCGCCACAATCGGCGCGCCCTGGTGCCGCAATCCAAATCCCGTTCCTTTCAACATGCTGAGGCTCAGAAGCAGGACATAAATCCCCGCAGCCCAGCGAATCCGCTGCTTGTCAGGCGCGACCAGGAACAATGCGCAGAAAATGAGAACCAAATCGATCCCCAGCCCCTGGCGAACGAAGAATTCAAAGACGGTGCCTCTCGCCGATACAGAACCGCCTGCAGGGTCCGCCACCCGCACCGACGCAATCGCCCGCAAATTACCCACCAAATCGGTCAGCAGCCACGGTGCGACCAGAAGCGACACAAGCGCTGTCAGCAAAGTGTATCGCACCAGACCCGCAAACTGCCCCCGGCGCGTGGATTGACCGCCCCAAAGATCCGCCCATGCCAGTGGCACCAATAAAAGCATGTCAATCCGCGACGCGATCGCCAGCCCCATAAAAATGATCGACCACTTTATCGCGGCGGGACGCTCTGAGCTGCAGGCCGCATAATACAACGCGATGATGCCAAATCCCCACGCCATGGCGTAGGGACGCGCTTGCCCGCTCAATTCCACAAACAGCGGCAACGCAGCGGCCGTTGCGCCAAGAAGAATCGCCGGCAACCAGCCGCCTCGCTTCCAGCCAAGCTCATAGGCCGCCGCCGCTCCCGCCACCGCCACAATTCCTCCGAGCGCAATCTCGATGTAGCGTAACAAGCTCCAATCCCGGTAAATGTCGAACAGCGCATGATTGCCCGCGCGAAATGGCCGCAAAACCAATGGAGTCGCGCGCTCTTCGTGACTTGGAACCACCAGATAGCGGGCGGTATCTCCCGCTGCATACAGCCAGCTAATCCATGTTTGCGGACCTGCCGGCGTACGATCGTAGGTTGGTGTAATCCCCTCCCAAAGCGCCAGTCCCC
>PMAK01000003.1 GCA_003153655.1 Phycisphaerales bacterium | reverse complement strand
CGACAGATGAGACCGCGGCGGACAAGATAACCAAACCGGCACGAGCGCGACGTACTTTAGATGAGTCGCTGGTCCAGCGGGAATGAGCGCATTTCATAATGACCCTCCACAATTTAAGAGATTTCGCTTCTGCTCCAGTGGAGCGATTATACGACCCCCTGCCCCGATCCAATGGTACAAAGCTTTGTACAAACAGTGAGATTCGTTACATTTTATGGTCCGCGCGGAACTGTTATACCGACTGCAACGGAGTGTTGGTTTCGGCAAATTCGCATGAGTTTTCCATAGAGCGGAGGCAACATGGCAGAGTCTAAACGAGCGATCATTGATGCTTTCTCGCGAAGATTCCGGACTGATAAGGAGATGATGGAACAGGCCGCGGCGCAGATTTCCGACGCGCAGCTGCATCTGGCGCTGGATGAGAATACCAATAGCGTGGTGGTGATTATGAAGCACGCCAGCGGAAATCTTGTCTCGCGGTTCGGCGATTTTCTGACGACTGATGGCGAGAAGCCGAATCGGGACCGGGATTCGGAATTCGTCGATGACATCGCGGATCGGGCGAGCTTGATGGCGAAATGGGAAAAGGGATGGGCCGTTTTATTCAATACGCTGTCAAACCTAACGGATGCGGATTTGACGCGGACGATCACGGTTCGGGGAGAGCCGATGTCCGTGCTGGATGCGCTGGTTCGGGCGCTATCGCATCAGGCGTATCACGGCGGCCAGATCGTGCAACTTTGTCGCCATTGGGCAAAGGAACACTGGACGACGCTGACAGTCCCGCGCGGAGGATCGAAGCAATTGAATGAGAAGATGAAACAGAAATTCGGCGACTGGGACAAACCCCGGAAGTAGAGCCGGGGGCCGACGCGCGACACGGCCCACTGGCGGCCGAGGCGCGGGACTTGTGATATTGACACAAGTCCTTGTTTTACAAGCGAGGGCGACGGGGCTCGAACCCGCAACCACCGGATCGACAGTCCGGTACTCTATCCAATTGAGCTACGCCCCCGTAAAAGTGCGTTTTCGCCCTGTTTTTCCGAGCGATTTTGCACTTTTTCGGAACGCTCAAAAACCTTCAGAGACACCCGATTTTGGTCGATACTACGCCCGTGACTACGCCCGTTCAACATTGAGGGCTGTTTATGCGAAATGGCAAGGATACCAGTCACGTTTGTTTCTCCAAACACAAGGGATCGGGCCAATGGTCTAAGAAGATCAATGGCGTCACGTACTATTTTGGGGCAATCGCCGCCGATCCGCAAGGGGTTGCGGCACGTCGGAATTATGATGAGAGGATCGACGGCATTTTGGCCGGGTTAGACAATCTTCGTGTGCAAGTCCCCAAGGATGAATGGACTATTGGGAATCTGATTTCGACGTTTTTAGCGGATCGCCGGACCAAATCCCTTAGCGGCGAGTTGTCCCCTCGCACTTATGGGGACTATGTTTCCGAACTTCAAAAGTTTGCGGAAGCCGTGGGGATCAACGGCTACGTGAAATCTTTGACGCCGGCACACTTCACCGCTTACATGGATACCCTGTTGAAACGGGGGCTTGGCCGACATGCCAGGAAACGCACCGTGGCCTATATCCGAGCCGCTTTTAACTTTGGGTTCAAAAACGGCTATTACCCGACCCCCAATTATGGAACGGCCTTTACCGGGCCGGACACGTCCCCCGCCGCTATTAGTAAAGACCGTGTAAAAGCCGGGCAGGCCGACTACTCGGATCGCATCGTAACCGGCCAGGAAATCAACAAACTGTGCAAGGCGGCATCGCCGCTGCATCGTGGCCTTATTCTGATGGCCGTTAACACGGGTATGGGCGTAGCGGACATCGCCCGTCTTCGCTGGCGGCATATCAATTTCGAGACGGGGGAATTGAATATGGCACGGGGAAAGACGGGCGTAGCTCGCCGGGGATACGTTTGGAAGCGGACGCGGAAAGCTCTGGCCATAGTGTCCGGCTTGCGGCACAACCGCCTAGCCCGTGATAAGGATGGTGACGATGCCTTGATCTTTATCACCCGTAAGGGGCAGCCCATGTACCGCGAAGTAGAGAAGAAAGACGCACACGGCCGGGTCAAAGGTGTTCAGGTACATAACGCCATCAGCGGCACGTTTGGCAAGCTGACGGAACGGGCCGAATTGAAAGGGTTGACGTTCTATCGGCTTCGGCACTCATTCAAGACTTACGGCAAGCGGGCCAAAGACCGGGACGCCCTCACATTGATGATGGGTCACACGGATCGGTCTATCGGAGCGATTTACGACCACGAAGAAATTGACCCGGCCCGAATCAAACGGGTTGCGTTGATTGTGAAACGGGCACTCTGGCCAAAGGCTAAAAGTCCGGCAGGAGAGAATCAAGAGACGCCGAAGATGCGAATTGCCGTCTAGATCGGCGTTGCCGGGCCGGTTTTGGTTGCGGATCGTTGAGCCGGGCTAGGGCGCTAGGCGAAATGCGGTAGTTGTGGTGTTTGCCTGTGCCGTAGTCTGTTGCGTCAAGACGCCCGGCCCTGATGAGTCGGCGAATCGTGCGGGCTGAACAATGGGCCAATTCGGCGGCCTGTTCCTCTGTGAGTAGCGCATCGGGAGACGAAAGCACCGGGATAGGAATGGAGACGGGATCAGGAACAGAGGGAGACGCGGGGGACAATTTCAACTCGGCACAAACAACATTTTCAACGTCAACGATGAATCGTTGTAACGCTTCAGCGTCGGCGTCGGTTAATTGCTTGGCGTGTTCACAGGATTTGAAGTAAGCAAACGACCACCCAAAATCAGCGGGATCATCAATCAAACTGTCAGATAGTCCAACTAGATCAGTGCCTATAAACATCAAATCGTGAACGCGAGCTAAGAGACAGATTTTCTCCGGTAGGCTGTAAGCTCTCGCCGACAACGGGACGATATGGCAAGGTTGCGGGCTTCGTTCTACTTGGCGCAGTTCTAATTGATCGAAACACCAGTCGGATATTCTGCGGTCAAACCATGAACGGACGCCCGGCATTGCGGCCAGGGCGTCTACGCGCGCTGCAATAGATTGCAATGTGATAGCGTGATTCATCAACTGTTCAATATTCCCCAGGTTTTCCGAAAAGCAAATCGGGCCGATTTATCGGACGCTGGCAATCTGTTGTAACTCCGATGCAATCCGCGCCACTGCGGAGTCATCAAACAGGCGATACATCCCGGCCCGTGCAATCGGCTGAATCTTTCGTACACGAATCACGTACAAAACCTTGTGTTGATCTACCCGCAATTCTTTCGCAAGCTGGCCGATGGTCCGCAGATTCATCATGGGAGTAACATCGCACTCGATACGCGGACAAACAATTGCATTGGGCGGAATGGCCGGTTGGGGATCAATCACCACAGTAGGGCCAGGCGAATCGACAGTAACATTCTGTGGGACGGCCGGGTAAGTGAAATAAGGTCCGCGTTCATCGAACCTGACGCCAATTTCGTTATCCCAACCCGGATCGCCTGTGTATTGACGGCGGATTCGTTCCAGCCCGGCAACCGGGCGAGGTTTGAAGAATTTGGGATTTGGATCAATGCCAAGTTTGTGCATTTGTCTGTGAATCTGCCGCACCTGCTTGTTTGCCAGCGCTCGATAGTGGTTTGTCCATCGCCCGCCAGCCGTGCCGGGAATCGCGCTTAACACTGGTACGTTTGACGCAACCAGTTTTGCGATTCGCAATTCGCGGCGAAGTGCAACCGCAGTATCCGTATCTGTGTTACTCCCGTTAGCCATAATTCCCTCCGTTTGAGAAAAGCAAACCCCGCTTGCGAGACTGGCGTAGTCACGCGGCCTATTGCTGTTGATCGTCTAAATGCCGGATCGCTTTGTTGATAGCGACCAATGCACGATCCAATTGCGTGACGGCTTTTCGCACGTTCGCTTGGCGTTTTGGCCGTGACGCGGAGTGCCGCATAAGGTATTGGGCATCGTCCCGATAACCCGCCAGTATTGTCATTGTTGCTTTGAGACTGTCGTTCATTGTGAATCTCCTGGGTTAATGACCGTGATACGCATCGTGACAAGATTTTGAGCAGAACAATCCTGTGTGACGGTTTTCTCTGCCGCCATCGGATTCGGTTCGGTACTGAAAGAGCTTGCCGGATTTATGCTGTTGTCCGCACCAATCGCATCCGCCGGATACTTCAACGGATTGCCGGTGCAATTCGGTGCGGGCGAATGGATCGCGTGAAATGTAGGCCATGATTTCCCCTCTCAAATGTGAATCGTGTTATCGCTTTGCGTTGATTACGCCCGGTACTTTCCCCTTATTTTCTCAATCGACGGAGCAATCCAAACGCCACAAAAGCAACGATCCACAAGGCCGCGATGACCAGAATCACAAAATGGAAAAGGGATAGAAGGGAACCGGCCAATGCCCCCGCGTTGTCGATGGCGTTGCCAATAGAGGGCATCGCGGTATCAATTGGATGCCACGAATCCCACAGGACTAGAATGGCCATCCCGGCAGTAAGTTGAAGCAGTGATTTAAGGCCGGTCAAAATGCACTTCATTGTGGTCCTCCGCTGTTTGTGAAAGTGTTTTGAGAACCGTCTGAATGTCTCGCTTAATGAACCGGGCAAGTTGCTCAATCGTGTGACGACTGGCCAAGCGGTCATAGTGCGGAGACTTCGGAAGGTGANNACTATGAATCGTGAATGCGCAAATCTGAATTTGGATTTTCAGTACACGGTATCGTGCAATGATTTCGTAGCGATGTGCGATGTGCAATTCGCAAGACCGGGGGTGTCACCCTTTGATGGTGGGGTGGTAGCTGCCGGTACCTTATCCAGTGACAAAACTTATGTGGAGAATTATCGCCACTATTTTCCTCGAAGCGTCACAGGGGGTTGNNGGGCTGAAATTTTATTGTAGAAAATTTCCCAGCGGGATCGCGGGGAAGCGTCACTTGCACTCGAATGCTGCTTGCAAATCAGATGCAAAGGGCGAAAATCTTCGCATGGGAATCGTCAACGAACTCCAAGCAAGCGCCGAAAGTGAGGATGTTCTGACTGCACTTAGAAAGGCAAAACGGGTGGCCTCGAAACTGAATCGCCAGGACATATCTGAATGGCTGGACCACGAGCAAAACGGCTACCCCAACGGATCACAAGTGCCCGAATATCGAATGATCCCTGTTACGTTCGCATACAACACGAACGGCTATATACCCGCAGGGTACGGACTGCTGAAAAGCGGTATTGAGAATATTGGCGGCCTAGGCTTGGGCCTCCGAATCCCGCTTGGCGAGTCAATTGGGAGGGTTTTGACTTACATCGAAAGAGAGGGCCGTAGTATCTATCAGCGGTTGGATGGTGACGTAGCACACCAAATCCGTAGTTTATTCCGAGCATCCGATCCGGCTATTGTTTCCCAACTCACATTCTTGGCGGAACTGAACCCGACATTCATCCATGACATTCCGAACCAGATTAAAAACAAGATTTTGGATTGGGCGCTCAGTTTGGAGAAGGCTGGCATTACTGGCGATGACCAATCATTCACCGATCCAGAAAAGCGGCTTGCACAGCTAACAAATTTCTTTTTCAGTGACCACAGCACGAATAAGACACAGGCCGAAACAATGCAAGGGGCATTTCAAATCGGTTCTTCGCACGCGACACAGAATGCTACCGTCACAATAGATTCAAAAGTTGCCGACGCCATCGACAGAATCGCGGAAGCAGTGGCATCGTCGCCCGAACTTGACGACGTGGACAAACAAGAAGTCAAGGCCTCACTTGGCTTTATCCAGGATTTGGCAGTCAGAGAACAAACGACGAAATCCAAAATGAAATTGAGCGAAAAGCTAAGCGCTATAGCAGCTACGATTTCAATCGCGACGAGCCTTGCGCCAGTCGTTGAGCCGTTACTACAACTGATTAAGAATAAGCTCGGCCGATAGTTGTCGGGCAAAATGCTCTTNNGGTTCCAGGCGTTTTTTTTTTTTTTATTATTCGGCTGACCAAAAGTACAGCGCTGTAAATCCTAGCCAATTTCCGTCAGCCGTGAAGAATCTCCCCTGATAGACGGCAGGCAAGACAGCAGCAGACTTACAAACTGCCGCCTAATTGCTGCAAGCAGTTTTTCGCTGACGTTGGGCCGCATATAGAGCGGGACATCCAAATCTTCCTTGCCGTGACCGGGCATCAATTCCTTATACTTTCTGTAAATAATCATTGCGGTGGATTGTGGCCTACGATTCAAGGCTTCCTTTTCAATATCCGCGACTGGCCAAGTCCAAAACAGCTTCATCGGCACAAATTTATCCGGTTGGTTTTCGATGAAATTAAACAGTCCCGCCTCAGTTTCAAACCCGATCCAGTTCGTATTTAACGGGCCAATCGTTGAGGCAAAACACTCCGCCACTCGCCACAAATGAGATTCCTCGTCGGCCGGTGTCGGAAGCATGGACCCTGGGACTATCCCCGCCAACTCATGTCGGCAGAATTCTTCTAACGCGTGACTTTTAATCTTGCGAGCTAGGATTAGCCCAGCCGTAACGCATTCGGATAATATGGCATTTGGGGATTGGAGTTTTGCGATGATCGCCATAATTTCATCAGCGTGAGCCGTCGGATCAATAGCAATCGCTGGCCGGCCAGATAGACGAATGGGATTAATTTTGTCCATCAGTTGCCTAAAGCCTATGTCGAAACTTTCAATAAAATCAGCGTACTTTTTGTCACGGAGCAGCGCCGGAATATCGCACTTCTCGGTCAAACAGGGCAACACTAGCTGCCGACCGCTCTCAACCTCGACCCCAAATTTGGCTCGCCATTCTCGATCCACCCACTTGGATTGGATTGATTTGTTTGAAAGTACGAGCAAGAGATAATCGGAGCCTTCAATCCCTTTCTCAATTTTCTGAGTGATAGAATCACCCACTTTAATTTCCCACTCGTCCAACCATACGACGTATCCGCTGTCCATGAGCGAGGTTGCTAGTTGTTTGGCAAATGGCTTATCCGCCGACGTATGCGATAGGAATAACTTAACCATGAGGCCAATTGTACACCGCCCGATCCAGATTCAAATTCAGCCGCATGTGGCTCGGACATGATTAGCCCATGTGTGACATTGGTCATTGCGCCCGGCCTCGAATCACTTCGCCTTGGGCACAACCCTTTTCAGCACATCGGGCGCATAGGCCCCCATCGCCTTGCACAGTTTCACGAACATCTTGACCGTGGGATCGGACTTCCCCCGCTCCACATAATTGATGTATTCGCGCGACACACCCGCCTTGGCCGCAAGCTCCTCTTGGGTCAACCCCGCAGCAACCCGCGCTTTCCGCAATTCGTTCTTTAGCACTAACAGAAACGGTAGCCGTTGCTGTGCGGGTGGTCAGTGTAATATATTACACTTCAGTTTTCTGGCGCGTTCATCCGATATCCGACCATCGCCATGAAAGGGGCTTCCATGAACGCGGCACGATTTCTGTTTTGCATCGTTGGAATAGCAGCCATTTCAGCCGCACCATTATCGGCGGATTCGATCAACGATCTGTACGATACAGGTGTGGGGGCAAATCGCGTATCGCTGCCCGATGGCACTTCCCCCGATCCACACTACAGCATTGTTGACGGCGGCGATGGTTCAGTTGCCAATACAACCAACATTTTCAATTCGGTCTTTTGGATGCCGGGTAGCTCTACATCCGCATGGGTTACACCGACATCGGTGTATCAGTATCTCCCGAATGGTCCCTTCGATTATCAAACTACTTTTACGCTCCCAAGCAACGCCGATTCGGTTTCGATTTCCCTTAATCTCGCGGCAGACGACGAAGTTCTCGGTATCCTTCTCAATGGTATGTTGGTTGATATTCCGCCCTCAACAGTCTCTACACCCATCTATACGCCAATCAGTTTCAGCAGCAACAATGTGGTTGCGGGTGTAAACATTTTGACATTCGAGACGCTCAACTTTGATCCATTCGGCGGGATTAACCCAACGGGATTACGAGTCGATGGAATCACGGGGAGCTACACCGTCGTCCCCGAACCAGCCAGCATCGGCTTGCTGGGATTCGCCTTGCTGCTATTCTGCCGGCGTTCCGAGGGACCGCAATGAAATCAATTGTTTGCACCATCTTGGCCGGATGCTTCCTGCTTGGGGCGGTTGCACTCCATGCCTACATGACGCCGGTATTCTGCGCGAATCCCGCCAGCGATGGGTATCGACCTTTCATTTACATTACTCAGTACGGTCGCGTGTATTATCTGAGCCAGGGGGCTTTCTCCAATGTGGTCGAAGCACCGTCGGACCCACCAGAGAAAAAGAAGGGGGATGCGTTTGACCAACTCGACAACAAAACCAGCGGTCAATAAGGAGAACGGATTCCACAGTAATTATGGCTCAAATCTTACGCAAAGGGATCGGCCAGTCTGACTAACGCCGAACGATGCGATGCCTGAATCTCCGGCGCGATGGGGTTTCATATTCGCCGCGACCGGCTGCGGCGCTATGACTGACCCGTCCCGAAGTTGGCAGTGCAGGCGATAGCGCTTCCGGCGGCACAAGGCGTCCCATCCCATCGTACTGTGGCTCATCGACAGCCGGCGCAGCGTTCGTACAGGTATAGCAAATCCCACTCGTCAACTGACACCCACACGCTTCGCACGTTGGAATCGGCGAGGCCTGCGGAATCGGGCGGGGCGGCTCATCAATTACGCCAGGGGTGTCGCTGCGGTCAAAAACCGGATCGGGGGCGTTGGCGATGCGACTGGCATAGATGCTTGGCGCATCTTGCCACGGGCGACCATCTACGGCAGGAGCTTCAGTGGCCGGGGCATCCGCTTGTGAATTCCTAGAAGCCGGTTCTGGTTTACGGGCTTGGAACACAAGGGATTTGTCCCGCTCCAGGCCCACAAGGAAATAGGGCATACCTGCATATTCGATGCTGGGGCACAAATCGGCAGACGCGCCAGGACTGACGCGGCCAGCTTGCACCGCAGCGCCATCATGTGAGACCAGGGTGAAGGCAAGGGGTTTGAGCCGCAGTTTCTTCGCCGGCCTGTGCGCGGCGCGGTATGCGCGCATGTACGCGGCCTTAGCTTCAGCGGTGGAGAAGGGCATACTGCCTAATCGTAGGGGGCCGTAGCCGTAGCGCGCCACTGCGGGACTCGGAATTGGTGCGGTAGGAGGAGAGACCCTTGACGCTGTATTACGACTGTGATGGAGGGTGTAAATTGCGGAAGGTGGAGAGATTATGTGTGGCGCGAAAGCATCATGTTGCGCAGAATCACCATCGCTGTGTTGAGTTCGCGCAACATGATTGTATTCTGCTTCCGGTCCTCGCGAATTTCACAACAAGCGTCACCGAAAACGATTCCCTACGCCGGAGATATGCTCCGGAAAATCGGCTTTGCTCCGGGACTTGCTCCGGAAATGCAATTCAATAATAGCGCCCCACTTACCGCGTACTTCCATAAGAGTTCCGGAGCTTCGGAGCTATTTCACTATCACCTCTCTACGAGGCTGTATAATATCTGGTAATGCGGAAAATGCTCCGAAGCTCCACGCTTCTTGTTGTCTCGGCTCGTATTATCTGCGTTCACCGCGCCTTACGTCTCCGGAGCAACGAAAATGAACATAGCTAAATTCCGGAGCAACGCTTCGCGCACGTAATAAACCCACCACCAGTAACATGGTGCTACGCCTTGCTCGCATTTCAACGTGTTTCAACGCCCAAAGATGCGGATCAAATAAAAACCACAGGATGCGGTGTATAATGCAATATGTCAGACGTAGCGGCACTTATCCAGGATGAAGCAATTCAGCGGCTTGCTTGCGCAGTGCATGGCGACGGTGCAAATTCTTTTTCGCCTCCTAGAACGCTCATAAAGATTGATGGCCGGTTTTTCGTGGACGCCAACTCGATGATGTCCGCCCACCGCGCTGCCGTTGACGAAATGCGGCATGGATGCCAACACGTTGACGGGTACAAAGCGGAGGTATTGGTTTACCTTTCAACGATGGGCGTGGGCACCCAAGTTAAAACTCAGAAAATCGAACACGATCTTGGGTTAAAAAAGGACACACTTAAACGTCCTGTGGCACAATTGGCAAAGTGGGGGTTTGTCTCAACGCAACGGGGCTGCACGGGTGCGGTCGCATTGACTGACGCCGGCGCAATGAAGCGGTTGTCGCTCTGATGCTGGCACGTCACCTTTACGCCACTATTCTTTTTCATGCGGCAGTGCTTTCATTAATCATGTGATCCGGCGTATGCCGTAAGCACAATGATGAAAGGATTGCCGTATGTCCAATCTGCTTACTGTGGGCGAACTAAGTCGAAAGCTCGGAACGCCCGTTCACCGCATCGAACATTTTCTTAGATCGCGGAATATCCGACCAGTTGCGCGGGCTGGTAATAGTCGCGTTTTCAGCGAAGCCGATCTTGTAACACTGTCAAAAATAATTAGCGAACTCGACGCGGCGAAGGCTGCCCGGCACGAGCGGACTTCCGAAGCAACGACTGTGTGAGTGGGTGTGAAAACATGAACAGGAGATTCACAGATGAACGCCAACAATACGAAGTGTTGGACAAACAAGGAAACGCGAAAGTCCCCGTGATTTCCTGTTACCCATTGGGCAAAAAGAGTAAGCAACCAAATGAAACCGATTTCATCCGCAGTTAGTGAATCTCCTAGCGATCCGTACAGTAAGCTCAATCAGTTCTTTGCGGCGGTGCGTACAAAACCGCGTCCATCGGAGAATCTTCCCCCCGGCGTTGTGCGGCCTGCACCGTCAACGCGCACTTTCGCCGAATATCGGCAAGAAGTTCCGGCAGAGTTGCAAACTTTAAGACAATGGGTTTGTTATCGTAGCGTTTGGAAGCCCCCACAAAATCAAAAGCCTGGATACTTTGCCAAGGTGCCTTACCAAACAAACGGTGTGGAAGCGCGGGCGGACGATCCCGCAACTTGGAACACTTTTGAATCGGTAGCAGCCACTGTGAATAGCGACAACAGGTTTGACGGTATCGGAGTTGAATTCTCGGCCCCTTATCTTGGGATTGATCTGGATCATTGCTTCTCCGGGGAAGGCAAATTGTTGCCTTGGGCGAAACCCATCGTGGATGCCCTGTTATTGGCCGGCGTTNNTGGAAAAGTCACAAAGCGGTATGGGTTTACATGGATACGCTAAGGGTGAAATCCCCGAAGGATGGAGAAATAAAGTCACGGGATTGGGTGACGACCGTATAGGTGCAATCGAAATTTACACACAGGGCCGCTACTTTGTCGTGACGGGTTGCATTTATCGCACACTGCCAAGTCCTTCGCTGCCAACAGTCGATCTTCACACGATCCTAAACGAACAACTTTTCCTCAAACCCGTAACTCTGCCTCACTCAACAGTGATGACGCCGCCCCAATTCACAGATGAGGAAATAAAACAAAAACTGTTCTCCGCGAAGAATGCCGACAAGATCAACGCGCTGTGGAATGGCGCTGATTCGGCCCATGACGGCGATCCGTCAAAAGCAGATTCGGCGTTGTGCCACAACATAGCGTTTTACACCGGGCCAAATGGACATCAGCAGATTGAGCGGATTTTTTCGTCGTCGAAGCGGGGCGAGCGGAGCAAGTGGAAAACCCGACCCGATTACCGCGAGAGAACAATCGCCGATGTTCTCGCGACACAAACCGAATTCTACCAATCACACGAAATACCAGGTGTGCCCACGACCGAGGAAGAAATTGCGAAGCTGCCGACTGATGTTGGAATGGCCGCGAAGTTCGCCCAGCAGCATCGTGACCATCTCATCCATGTTCCAGGGTTAGGGCACTATGTGTATGACAATATCCAATGGAAGCGGGATGTATCGGGACAAGCAATATCTCTTGCGAAACAAACGGTTCTGAAAGGTTACGGGGAATTACAGAATGAACCGGACGGTGAGAAACGGAAAGCGACATTGGCACTGATAGAACGGTATCAACGTCGCGAAAGACTCATGGCGATGATCGACGTTGCCAAGCCCGATCTCGCCAAAGATGTAATTGATCTTGATGTGAATGTCTGGTTACTTAACTGCCGGAATGGGACGATCAACCTACGCACTGGCGCACTTCAAGCGCACGACGCCAAAGATTTTATCACGAAGGCATGTGCTGTTGACTTCAACCCAAATGCAAAGTGCCCACTGTGGGAAAGTGTTTTGCGCCGGAGTTTTGCCGATGATGACGAATTAGTTTCATATATTCAAAAACTATTCGGCATGTGCCTTGCCGGAGACATTTCCGTTCAAGAATTCTTTGTCTTTTGGGGAATGGGAAACAATGGGAAAAATCTGATGTTGGATACCCTCTTGGCCCTGATGGGCGAATATGCCTATCGCGCACCAGAGGGATTAATTACCGAAAACAAGCGTGGCGAGCATCCCACAGAAATCGCCGCGTTGCTCAATCGGAGATTGGTTGTCGCAAGCGAAACAGAAAACGGCGCAAAACTGAGGTTGCAACTGGTGAAGCGTATGACTGGTGATTCGACCATGACTGGCCGATTCATTCGCGAGAATTATTTTACGTTCAACCGGCACTTCAAAACTATTCTGCTGACAAATAATAAGCCTCGCATTACAGAAAACGGGGACGCAGCGTGGCGGCGCATTCGACTCGTGCCGTTCCGCGTAGTAATTCCCAACGACGAAATTGATACGCAGTTGCCAAACAAATTGTTGAACGAACTGCCGGGGATTCTTGCATGGGCGGTGCGTGGGTGTACAGCTTGGCAGCATGAAGGTTTGCGTATGCCGCAAGCTGTGGCACAAGCGACAGCCGAATATCGGCAAGAAGAAGATGTGATTGGACGATTCCTAGATGAATTCTGCATCTGCGGTGAGGGTGAAACGGTTTTTGCCGATGCGGTGTACGAGCAATACTCCATGTGGTGTAAGGACTGCAACAGCGCAATCTTGTCTCGACGCAAATTCGATGACGCGCTAGAGCAATCCTCTGTCGCAACCATACGCGGCGCTCGTGACAGCAAACTCAACAAAGCCATTTGGGTTGGACTTAAACTGCAACGCAGCACCGTCACAAGGCCCGAAGGCATTCGCAAAATGAAGATGTCTGGATAATGCCGGGCTGGCGAGGTTGTTTTCGTGGTTGCTTACGCCTCGCTAGTCCCGGTTTTTGTGAAGTGAATTTGTATGGATAAGTGCATGTTGATAGTTCGCGTAAATAAAGTCGAGTCGCTCGACGGCGGAACAGTTCGCGTCCATGTTCACGTCCTTCAACGGGTATGGAAAGTGAATGGCGTACTTATCCGCTTGCCTATTCAGCAGACGGATTATGAATGGACTGGCAACGGGGTTTTTATCGCCGGCCGTCTTGAGGCACTATTGATTCGGCCCTATATCGACGTTCTTTTTTATTTATCAAAACGCGATAGCGGAAAAGTGAATCTCGATTTCATCAAATCAGCCGATGAAGTTGATCTTAGAAATCTTGAACTTGCGAATGCGCTGGCGCACAAGTTGGACGTTCTGGAAAAAGGCAGATTCAGTTTTGTGCCGAACGAGAGTGAATTTTTGAATTAAGCGGATGCGTTGTCCGCTTAACGTGGAGATACAAAGAGTTTGAACGGCGAGATACGAATGCTTTTGAAAGGTTGGTTAATTGTGCGTATCTCAACAGACAGGTTCAAAGAAATTCTGTCCGCCTTGAAAGTTACCATGACGCTGGATCAAAACGGGATTTTGACGGTGCGCGGTCCTCGCTATGACGGTCTTGATCCTGATGCGGCGCTCAATCGCTTGCAACTTGATATGGATGAATATGCCTACACGCGAGTTGGTAGGCAGCATTTGTGCGAATTGATCGAGGCTACGGCGCAGAAAATCCTGGGAGAAAAATGAGTGAAATGGATAGATTCTGGCTGGATCAATTGCCCGATGCCGCAACCTATGTTTTGCGCACGGCCGGCGGAATCCGTTCATTCACTTCTAGATTTGCTGGCGACCGGCAACCGAAAGATTGGGCAGCACATTGGGCGCGATTAGCCGATTCGATTTCTATTCTGAGGGTATCACTTGCAGCCAAGGCCAAGGCAGATGCGTTTAAACAATCCCATATCGTTTCATACAACGGAATGACAATACTTTTGGCCGCTGATTTCGACCCTTCAACTGTGCTGCCCGTGCCATCGCGTATAGTCAAATGCAAAGATGGGTGTGAGGTCACATGGAATTTCAAAACCTCCGTGCCAGTTTCAGAACTTCCGCTAAAGGCATATTTGAAAATTCGAGACGCCCTACGCAAGCAATATGGCGCTCAAGATTCCTCCCCGTGGTGGACTGCTTTGGCCATGAACGAAACGGATGTTATGTCACGTTCGGATCGCCTCTATGCCTGGACAGATTTAGTGAAACCCGATCCGTTGTCTTCAGCACTTGTGAAACTGGCAAAACGCGGTCACTTGCCCGGCGCAATAGCGGATAGGCCCCATGTCACCATGACAATCGCTTTTGTCGAATGGTTGCGCACGGTCGAGCCGGCGTTGACGGTGTTTTCCGTTCATAAAATTATCCAAAATACCAAGCGATTGACCGGGGCAGTCGCCTATCACCGCGCCCGTGCCAGGGGAATCGCATTCCTGCCGCTTCGCAATACAAGACTCGCCCTCACAAGCGCCGCTGGCCCCCAAGATTGGAATCTCAATGAGGAATGGACGCCTATGCCGTCCCCGCCAAGGCGCGTACCCGCTCGCCACAGCGCCAGCGCGCCTACTTCCGCGATTCCGGCCGCGTAGCCTGCAACCGTCTCGCACAATCGCTCCCGTGCGTCTGCCGATTCAGTGGATGGATAGCGAATGTAGCGCCTGTAGGGGTGATATGAAAGATACCAATATTAAAACGCGCGAGGGCGTGAATTATTGCGGACAGATTGTTATTACAATAATTGCAGTATTACGTACCATTTCGTACTTACGCTGCCTATAATTCAACATGATATCCGCGCCGCATTTGCTATCACCTGATGAGGTTGGAGAACTTTTGAATGTGAACCGGCGTCGTGTGATGGATATGTATCGAAACAAGCAACTGCCGGGAATCAAGATCAACCCAAAGACGGTACGTTTCGATCCTGAAGCAGTCGATAAAATCCTCGTCGCGCGATCTGCCTTTCAACCACGGAAGGGGCGTGTCATTTGGAATATCGACCAGTTGTGCGACCTGCTTGGTTTGCATCGTTGGCAAATCATCAAGCTCGTGCGTCGCAATTTCATTCCCGCGACGGATACCGGGCAAGGCATTTATCTTTTTGATGTGACGGAAGTGATGAGCCGCATAGTTTCGTGCAAATTGCAATTCAGCTATCGTCCCGGTTTTTCAAAATCGACAGCGGATACGAAAGAACAAAAACAATAAGAGGTATCGCATGAGCCAATTNNTATTCACCAGAGGAAGCGGCTTATCATGCTCATATCCGTAACGCAGGGATGGGCGCGGGTACTGGAAGAAATTATGCGTCTTCACCGTTGGGTTTACATATCCGTGAAGCTGCGGACACCGCCGGAGAGGCGGCGCATAAGGAGGCGGTATCTGCAACCGGATTTGACCCCAATGCTGGCGGCGGGGGAGTCGATCCATACGCGGATCGTCTTCAACCTATTGAAGGGGGCTATTCCCAGCCCACGGATCGAAGTTTTGCCCAGGCCGCAGCGAACACGCCGCTCGCCGACTTGATGAAGATTCCAACCGGCGCGTTGCAACAACATCCTGTGACCCCAGGCGATCAAATGACTATTGGGCGCGGGATTCCGGGAGAGCAAGGCTACACGGAGAACACGACTCTTTTCGGCGGGCCGAATGGTCCCGTTACGACGCAGACTGCCGGCGGCGCAAATTCTCTTATCAGTAACTTGAAAGGGCGCGTCTCTGACGCCGATTTGAATTATTTGAACCAATTCAGCCAACAACCGGGTGTTACCCCCGCACACATGAATGATGCGGTCAATTCAGCACTAGGTCGCTTTGCCGGAGAGGCAAATAAAACACGTTTGGCTGATATGACAAAGTGGAAAACGCAGACTGCCGCGAACTTGCAAGAAAGAAATACCGCATACCGAAATTTGCAGTCCGCACAGAAAAGACTATCCACTATTGGCGATTCGATTTTGAGTTCCCCGGAAGATCGACAGCGCGCCCAAGACACACTGACCCAGGCACAAAGCGATTTTGAAACGGCGGATCAAAAATACACTAAGGCGGTAGACGCAATTCCTAATATGTCTGAATCTCAGCAAGCGCCCACTACTCAACCTGTGAATTACCAACAGCAGCAACCCGTTGGAGTTCTACAGCGGCTTTTACAACAGAGACAGCAATCACAGCAGACACGCTCATTCAACGGACAGACTTATCAGCTTGGCCAAACAATAAATGTGGGTGGGAAGTCGTATCAGGTATCCGGCTTTAACCCCGATAGTGGAGAGCCAATGGTCGTTCCACAATGAGCGCGATTCCGCTGTCACAAATTCTCTCCGGTCCCGGTTCTGATTCTGACTTGAATCAGCAACAGCCAATTCCCTTGTCACAATTGACGCGGCCGACTCAACAGAACCATTCTTTGCTACCCATTAAAAATCCGTACATGCTCGGCAGTGAGCCGTTGGGCGGTAGTTCTTTGGCCGGTGTTCCAACGTCTATTGCTTCGACGTTAGGCGGTCTGGTTCGCGACAGTCAACTTCAAATGGCCGATCTCATTGACACCCAAGATTGGCACAAACGAAATGCAGAAAACGCATCGCGGGAGGAGCAGCAACGGCAAGAGGCTTTGGCAAACGCTCAGGGACTTGCTCAAAAGAATAATGCAGCGGTCATCGACCAACATCCTGTGCTTGGAAACCTCGCAAACTATGCGAGCGGTATTTCAAACGCATTGGGACAAGGCGCGGCGGCGATTCATTCTCTTGTGAATCCCACGGCCGGCCATGCTGAACAACAGGGCTTGGGCGTTACAACGCCTGTCGTCCCGAACGCTTCGGGGACCGTTGGCGGAATCGTCGGAGGCGCATTGCCGCTTGTGGGTACGTCGCTCATCCCCGGCGCAGGAATCCCTTTGAGTGCCGCGTTGATGGCGGCGCAAGGTGCTGGCCAAACTCGCGCGGACATCGCCGGCTTGCGTGAACAAGGGCAGAATGTTTCCGGGGGGCAAGAAGCCTTAACCGCCACGCTACAAGGCGGGGTCCAAGCGGCGCTTGCTCCGATACTCGCATCAATCGGTTCTCTCGCGCCCGGATTGAAATCAGCACTTGCCTCGGGCGACGAGTCTGTGATTCGATCATTGTTAGGAAAATCGTTGCAAGGCGCTGCGCTCAACACAGTGGTTGGAACAGTCAGCAATGCCCTTAAACAGACATACGACCCGAACACTCCCATTACCCAAGGGTCGCTTGAAAATATTGTAACCGGCGCGTTACTTCCGCATTTGCTCAATACAGAAGTCACCGACCAGTCCCGCACACCCGAACAAGTTGAAGCGGCCAAAGCGGCGATTGCCCGGCGTAAGGGGATGATTCAGCTACCGGGCGGTGTGCCGGAAGAATCCGAGAATGCCGCCGCGAATCAGAATCCAGAAATTGCAAATGCGCCGATCCTTCCCGCGTCCGAGTCTGCGGTGAACAAAATCGCGGATCAACAGATTCCACTATCTGAATTGCAGGCTGAACACGCACAACAGCAATCTGCCGAACAGGCGATGGCTAAACCGGCCGTTCCAAATGTACAGCCAATGCCTCCTGAATCGGTGGAAGCAAAAGCCGCGAGGGATCAGGCTTTGCTTGAACAGCAAAAAGCATTCGAGCAACAACAGAATGCCCGGCAACTCGCCACCACAAATCCCCGAACACAGCCCGCGACACCTGACACCTTATCGAACATGGCGGATCGGGACGTGGCGCTGAACGAGCTACAGCAGGAGCGCGATCATACAAACTCTGTGAATGAGGCGGTCGCAAAACCGCCAGCACCAGGACTTGGGGAACAGGCTGACAAAGGTGCGCAATTTGAAAACAAGGTGGCTGCGGCCAATCAGAATTTCGCGGAGAAGTCGGCCGAACCGTTGCCATCGAAGCCGGTAGGCGTATTGGCCGACATGGCTAAATCCGCAAACACGTTAAAGACGATTGGCGGAAAGGCTAAAGACGCATTGGCCGGCCTTTTCCCGGTGGAGGCCCACGGTTTGTTCAAGCTATCCGGCAAAGAAAATGAGACGTTGGCGGATACCGCGAATGCACTACGCACCGGAATGAATTCGGCGATGAACGAACATGAGGGTGCGATGGCTTCATTGGCTAACGCTGATAAAGCATTTGGTCAGTTATCGCCCGATCTTCAAAAGGATTTTCAAGCGCGGATGTATGACGACATGCCACAAGCAACGCCGGAACTTCGTGAAGTTGCGGAGAAAATGTTCGCCATTACTCGGCAACGGAAACAACAGATAGCCGACCTTGGGGTTGACGCCGCAAAAGATTTTGAGGATCGCCATTGGAACATGCTGTGGAAGCAAGACCCGGATCAATCAGCCAGGATCAGTGATAGGATTTATGGCAGCGGCAAACTTGGCGGACGTGCGGCCGGTACATTAAAGGCAAGAACCGAAGGGGACTTTCAATCAAAATTGGATGCTGGCCTCGTGCCGACGTTCGATAATCCAATGCAGCAATTTGCCGCGACTGATGAGGCACAACGTCGATTTATCGGCATGGGCCGGGCGGTAAAATCTCTCGCTCATGATGGAACACTGATTCGTACAGCCAAATTGCCCGCAGGGTTTGTTGATGTTACTGGCGTTTTGCCCAAGAGTTTTCAGGAGATTGTGAAGGGCGACGGTGAAGTAATCGCCGCACCGAAAGCTGTTGCCGATTTGATTCGCAATGTCGCAACGCCGTCACTGTTTCAAGGGGGTTCGATTCGCCGGGGCGTGCTGAATACTTTGCGTGCGACGAATAATTTTCTCACACAGATTGCCCTTGGCGTCTCCGGCTTTCATCTGAAAAAAGTGTTCGGCCTAGAACAGCTTCCCTTACAGATTGCGGAAGGTTCTCGAATTCATCCCGGTGAAGGATTGCTTGGCCTTCGTTCGGCGCGTAACGGGGAGGCCATTCAGGAACAGATGATGGGATTGCGTCCCGTGTTAGACCCTACTCACGCCAAGATCATTGACGCGCTTACAGGCGCGATGACCGCGCAGCATGACAAGTTTTATGACAATCGAATTGCCACAAACTTCCGCGAAGCGTGGAAAAACAAATCTCCGTGGGAGGGGCTAAAGAGCCTTGTAAAAGCCCCGCTTGTCGGAAGTCAAAATTTGACTCAAGACGTGATATTCAAATCTGTGCAACGCGCCAAGTTGAGTTTCGCATTCGATGCCCTCAATAAATTTATTGACAACAACCCGGACGCATCAACCCGGCAGATTCAGCGAGAGGCTTCAAAGATTAGCAACCATGTTGATAACATTTTGGGCTTGCTCAACCGGGATAATCTTCTGTGGGATCGCACAATGAGGGACATTGGTTCTCTCTCAACGCTGTCTGTGGGATGGAATTACGGGACAATTCGTAGTCTCGGCCACGCCGCAACTGAGATCGCCCAAGGGGCACATAGGGCGGCGACGGAAGGCGTCTCAAAGCCTGATTTAAGCAATTATCGCAGCACAAAATATTGGGTCGCATCCGCTCTTGCGGCCGGCTTGTATGGCACGTTGAAAAGTTATTACAACACCAGCAAAGCGCCACAGAATTTGACTGATACGCTGTTCCCAAAAACAGGCGAAAAAGACGACAAGGGGCGCGATGTGCGGGAAAATCCGGGCTTCTACTCCAATGATATTTATGATTATCTAACCCATCCGCTCAATACGATTTCTGGCAAAGGCTCGCCCGTTCTTCATTTGGCTGCGGACCTTCTTACAAATCGTGACTATAAGGGCGATCAGATTCGCAATCCCGACGATGCGGCTGGCGAACAGCTAAAGCAACTTGGCGGCTACATGCTCAAACAGCATCTAACCCCCATTACTGTGACCAATATTTTGAACCGATACCAGCGGGCTAACACGCCGGAAGATCGGATCAGCGCAATCGTCGATAGTCTTTTTTCTCGAACCGCGCCCGTATCTATATCTGAATCACCGATGGATAAGCTGCTTCAACAAATCCGCTCAGAAAGTTCCGGCGGCTCAATGACGCCTGAACAACAGGCGCATGTGGCCGACGAAAATCAGTATGTGAAGGAATTTCAGTCGCACCGTCAGGGCGATGCGTGGGACGGCGAACAGTACAAAGTGGCGAAAGACATGGCGGACAGTGGGCAATATTCACCAGAGGCGATAGAACGTGTCGCCCGACGTGCTGTGCTGCCACAGCAACAGGCGGTTGCTTACGATTCATCACTATCGCCCCAGCAATTATCCCAATTGTGGGATTCGGCATCGCCGGATGAGAAAAAAGACTTGTTGCCCGGAATTAGCTGGCGGGCGTCCCATGTTCATGCAAGCAAAGTTTCACGCGATGAGGCCGACGCATGGCGGTCCCTTGTTAAGCAGGCGGGATTAGTCAAGTAAAGGAACCAATACATGCCCCCACCCAATACTCCAATCGTCGTCAAACTCAATTCACCTGTGAATGGAATCGTCCGTTCTATCGACCGCGAGAATCAGCCTCCGGGTACAGCCGTGACGGGTGTGAATGTTTTGCCCTATGACAGCCTGGGCCGCAAGCGTATCGCACAGCGATTTGGTACGTCGATTCTTTACTATCCCGGCGACCCGGAAATCGGCAGTTTCATTCAGGGAATGCTGCCCGTTGGCTTTATCGTCGCGCCTGGAAGTGCAATTACCCCACCGCCAGCCGTGTCGAGTATTACGGATTCCGGGACCATGTTTGCCACGTCTACGGGCGGAACGGTTATAGGTGGCGGGCCTGCATTCATCAATTGGAATCCACCGCAGCCCAATCCGGCCGCTCCTTCAACGACTCTCGGTATATCGTTCACAATGGAATTGGACGCCCCTTCAACTGGCGCTGGTGGGGCATTTGGNNTCAAGTAAGTTCCACAGGCGGGGGGCAGATTGCATCAGTCGGGGGACAAATATCTTTGTGGGGGATGGCTGGGGGATTTGGGCCTTCTACATTCAACGGAATTAGCTTTGACGATCCCGGCTCTGGCATCGGCCTATGGGCGCTTATCGGCGAGGCGGGGGGAATCACTTTGCTACTCGATACTAATACTTATGTGGAGGGTGGGGCTTTTGGACCGCCTACGAGTGGAAGTATCACCGTTGCGGCGCAATTTGTCATAGGAAGTACCGCCTACAAACAGCAAACATCCTTGAACGGTGTATTAGGGGCCGCTGTCACACAAAGCATTTTATCTTTTACTGGTATTGACGCGATCTCGACGACAGCAAGTGGTTTTTCTTCGGCCCTCTACTCAACAAGCGTGGTTTAATGGAAACGGTTGAAGCGAATAAGAAAGCAGTAGGTGCAGCATGTTAGCAGGCGAAGCGATTTTTCAGCCGTCCGTTGCAAGCGGGTATCTCAATGTTCTCGTTATGGCCACAAACGGCATCGTTTACGTGGGGAACGGGGCCACGATCTCGACCGCCGGCAATCAGTCGCCGCCGCTTCTTAGCTCAACCAACAACGTCAGCATGTGCTATCTCGATCTCGCCACGTATATGAATTACGGGGGAAGCACCTCAGCATATTTGAACATGACGACGGGGGCGATGAGTACCTACACCACTAGCACCGGCCTTGCGCCTACGTTTTGCTCCCTGAATGCGACGTGGCGCGGTCGGCTCGTTATGTTGCAGGATGCAAACAATCCGCAGAACATTTACGCCTCACGTATGGGAGACGCGCAAGATATGAACTTTGCCGCGACCGATCCCGCCTCGGCCTGGGCCGCTAACTTTTCCGAGTCCGGGCAAATCGGCCAGCCTGTGACGGCGTTTATCCCCTTCAATGATGACTTGGCAATTGTGGGTTGCATCAATCAGGTTTGGTTGATCGAAGGCGATCCAAGTGACGGCGGTAGTTTCGTGTTGATGTCGGATGGAATGGGAATTGTTGGACCGCGAGCGTGGTGTACCGACGCACAGCACACGCTGTATTTTGTTGGCACGTCTGGCTTGTATTCAGTGCGGCCGTTTTGGGCGCAATATCAGCCACCGCAACTTTTAAGCGGGCAATCATACGATCAGTTTTTCCAGAACCTCGACCGCAACCAAAACAACGTGTCTCTGATTTACGATGAGACCAACAAGTACATTCACATCTACGTGAGTCCGCGCGACCAGAGCGTGGGAACACACCTCATTTATGACACCCGAAACGGTGGAATGTGGCCGGTCGAATATGCGCCTTTGATGGGGCCAACTTGTGTGGCGTCATACGTGCCGGGTTACTCCGCCCGATCTACCGACCCATTTGGCTTTCCTATCGGCCCAACTTCTGCGATTCAAACAATCGCCTTGGGTGGTTGGGATGGCGCGGTATATCAGGTTGATTCGGGGCAATTGCAGGATCAGGACGTGACGACGTTCGCACTTTCGGGGTCTGGAACTTCGGGCGGGACCGCCATCAACTCATTTATCACCTTCGCCCCAATCAATCCAAATCCTGTTGGCGAAGCAATTTTGCAGCGGGTCGAAGTGGATATGGGCGAGGTCAACCCCATAACGTTTATTTCGACTGGACTATCAGCGACCCAGGTTGGAGCAGGTTCAACGTTCGGGAGCGCCAGCACGGGATTGACGGGCACGGTGGATTCTACCAACGTCAATTTCACAGTGAACCAGCCAATTGAGGCCGTGGGCGCGGGATTCTTTGTGAATTCAACCGGCGATCCAATTTTTGCCGATCCGGTGTCAGCTAGCGGAACTTCGGTGACTCTGCCTCACCCGATTCTGTCTACGTACACAATCGCGGGCTTTGAGATTCAAACCGTTGGGTACGTCTTTGGCTACGAATCGCTGGCATCCATCAGCACGACGCCTTGGAACGCCAATCTTACAGTGAGGGCCGGCGCTGTCGCGGCAGACGTGGATAATGACGGGTACTCATGGCCGACGCAAAGTAGCACTCTCTACAAGACACTGAATTTCAATATGCCAAATGATCGGCGACAGCCCACGTTTATGGCGCGTCTCGGCGGTGCATGGTTCACTGTGACCCTATCCAATTCGACGGACAATACAATGTACAGCTTTGAGCGGATGTTTTTAACGTTTGCGCCGGGCGGAAGGAATCGGTATCAGCGATGAAGCTCTTATCCATTGCTGAAACAGCGAACAGGTTGAACGTCCCACCTAGGCTTGTGGTGGATGTGCTACGTTTAAACGCAGTACCGGGTATTAAGATTCATCGTGTTGATGGGTATCGCCGCGTGGATGAATCTGATTTGAAGACAATCCGCAAAGCCATCAACCGGCGACGAAATGAAATGCCCAAGCCTGTGGGATCGTCGCTATTAAGTC
The DNA here is from genome assembly GCA_003153655.1 of Phycisphaerales bacterium. Classification (GTDB taxonomy): domain Bacteria; phylum Planctomycetota; class Phycisphaerae; order Tepidisphaerales; family Tepidisphaeraceae; genus PALSA-1353. The sequence goes on along the minus strand of PMAK01000003.1, from coordinate 4,423 downwards.
ATCTAGCCGGGTTGAGGGGATCGACACATGCACGATAACGATACGCGCAACGATTCACGTTTTGAGCTTGTGAATCCGCGAGAGTTGGAGCAGCGCCCCATCGGTCTTTGCACTCTGTCGGACATTATCACGCATTTGTATGAGCGATATGACGCCATCGCGGTATCTGCCATCAACAGGGGCGATTCAATCCCGGTGTTGACCGCTGTGTGGGGCAATGATGAGTTGCGGCAAACAATGATGGCCCACATGCGGGATGCGATTGATATCACGCCCGCCGAGAATGACGGAGTTGACCCCTAGTAGGGTGTCCCCGTGCGTCTCGGACGATTGCGCACAGACTGCCTTGTGTCCGGTAATCTTCGGCGATGATTCTCTCGGCATCAGATTCAGACTGTGCGGCGATGAAATGGTTGCCCTTTAGAATACCGGCTGTTGTTGTCTCTTTAATAACGAAATACTCCCAACCTTCCGGCGGCGGTTCTTTTCTGATTAGCCGGTAATAGACGATTCTCGCCTTGCTGCTGGTGTGTTGAGTCATTTACCTTCCCCTGTTTATGGCGTTAGTTGTTGTATCGATAGCAGGCCAACTTGGCTTGAGCCGTCGCGGCCAAACTTTAGAGGCATAAGGATAGAGTACCGGACTAAATTTCAGCCAAAATCGACGCGACTACGCCCGACTACGCCCGGCCGGTTTGTTTTTTGAGTCCGTATCAGGTATGTTGTGTCCAGTTCACAAATCACAAATGGGCACAGTGAATGTAGTTATGGGCTTGGGACTCAGATCGACAGTCCGGTACTCTATCCAATTGAGCTACGCCCCCGTCCACTTTTTCGCTTGTGCTCAAAGTTTTATTCAATCTATTTAGGCGGCGCGGATTGTCAAGTCAGTATAATCCCGCCCCATGATCGTAGCCGGGATAGATGAGGCGGGATATGGGCCGCTTTTGGGGCCGCTGGTGGTGGGTTGCTGCGCGTTTGATTTGGGTTCGCAAGTGCGGCCGGACGAGCTTCCATGCCTTTGGAAGCGGCTTTCCAAGGTTGTGAGCAAGAACCGCCTGGTTTCGGGGCGGAAGCTCCATGTGAATGACAGCAAGCTGGTTTATTCGCCGGCCAATGGGCTGAAGGAGCTGGAGCGGTCGGTTTTGGCGGTGCTTTGTGCGAGCGGGGAGATGCCGGCTGATCTGTGCGAGGCGCTGGGGAAGATGGCGGATCATGTTTTGGAGGAGATGCCGGATTATCCGTGGTATCGGCCGACGGAGGATGAGGCGTTTCCGCTGGAGCAGGCGGCTTTGCCGATTCAGATGTTCGCCAACGCGCTGCGGGCTGAAATGGGGCGTACGCAAACGAAATGCGTTTATCTGGCGGCTCGGGTCGTTTTAGAGCGACGGCTTAATCAGCTGATGAATGCGACGCGGAACAAGGCTTCGGTGCTATTTTCGGTGACGGCGATTCATCTGGACTATTTGCTGAAACGATTTGGCGGGGAGCCGATGACCATCTTCTGCGATCGCCAGGGTGGGCGGGAACATTATGGCTCGCTGCTGCGGCTGATGTTTGATGAATGGTCTTTGGAAGTGGTGCGGGAACAGGATGGGCATAGCGAATACCGGCTGCATGCAAAAGGGAATTCAGTTCGCATCCTCTTCCGCGAAAAGGCGGAGATGCAGTGCATGGCGGTAGCGCTGGCGTCGATGCTGAGCAAATATCTTCGCGAAGCGCTGATGCGGCGATTCAATGCGTTCTGGGCGGGACATATGCCGGAGGTTGTGCCGACGGCTGGGTATTACAACGATGGGACGCGGTTTCTGCGGGATATCGACATCAAGCGCCGGGAACTGGGGATCGCGGATGAGGAATTGATTCGTAGCAGATGAAATACAGTGAGCCGTTGAGCCGCAGAGACGCGGAGGAAGACGCAGAGAAGATTATTGTCGGGGGCAAACAGGCATTTCTCTGCGTCCTTCTCTGCGCTCTCCGTGTCTCTGCGGTTCTGATCTTTGCTTGATTTTATGTGAATTGCGATGCGACGCTGACGTAGCGCATTCGGGTTTCGTATAGGGCTGAGTCCAGGAGTTGTTTTTCTTCTTCGGTGATGTTGTTGCGGGTTTTTTCTTCTAGCACGCCGAGGATGTCAATCTGGTGTTTGGCCATGTCGAGGTTGACGTTTGGCTCGCCGCCTCGGGAAGTGAGGTCGCCCAGATAGTAGAGAATCTGGGTGAGGATGGATTGGACGAGGGTGGCGAAATTGGCTGCGGGGATTTCGGGGCGGCCTCGCGTCGCGGTGGCGCCGGGACGGGCGGGTGCCTGGGGTGAGCCGGGAATTGTGGCAGAGGCAGCCGGGGCGGATTCCTTGGCTTTGCGGGCTTCATCCTCGACGAGACGCTTTTTTTCTTCCTGGGCCTGCTTTTTCCAATCGGTGTCGATGTGCAGAGAGGGTTTTTCTTCGGCCATGGGAGCTCCTGTTTGTGAATCTCAGAATACCGACACATTGTTACTCAACGGTGCGGAAAAATCATGGGGCCGGAGCCGTCCTTCATAATAGCCTTAGTCGCTTTGGGTCGGCTAGGCACAATCTCCAAAGCTCCTTAATCCGTGTGGATCACCTTGTTAGGTGATGGGAATAGAATTGATACTGAGGTGAACTTGCGCTACATTCTGAAATATGGTGAAAGCCGTAGTGCCCAATAGCCTTCAGAGCCTCCCCGGTTTTGTCGGCAATCGACGCTTTGCGACGATCCTAGCAGATCCACCCTGGCAGTTCCAAAATCGAACAGGCAAAGTTGCGCCGGAGCATCGACGATTGGCTCGGTACTCGACGCTGTCATTGAATGAAATTTGTTCTCTACCAGTAGAACCTGTCTGTTGCAGTACAGCTCACCTATACCTTTGGGTTCCAAATGCGCTTCTACCAGAAGGAATAAGAGTGATGGAGGCTTGGGGATTTGGATACAAGACGAATATCGTATGGCATAAGATTCGTAAAGATGGCGGACCGGATGGTCGCGGCGTCGGTTTTTATTTTCGAAACGTCACCGAAGTGCTTCTTTTCGGTGTGCGGGGCAGCAATGCTCGTACATTGGCCCCAGGACGTCGCCAAGTAAATTACATTGCGACACGTAAGCGCGAGCATAGCCGCAAACCTGACGAACAATACGACATAATTGAATCTTGTAGCCCGGGACCCTATCTAGAGCTTTTTGCTCGCGGCATACGTCGGGGATGGTTGATGTGGGGAAATCAGGCGAATCAGGATTATGAGCCGACTTGGCGCACGTATTCAAATCACTCCAAAAATAGTCGGAATCAAATCCCGTTATTCGGATGATTTTATCGATCAGAATCGACGACGATGTTTGCGGGCAGACCCATAAGCAAGAGAGGGCACGGATTGCCGGCGCCCCGTGTCACTCGGCTTTCTAGTTTTTTCCAATGCGTCGTAGCCTCGCCAAACTTGTCGGCTTTGAATACTGACACCCACGCCTCGCTGAATGGGTTACCCTTCGCCTCCAGCTGTTTAATGGCCTTTATCTGGCGGGGAGTTGGATGATATTCGTATTGATCCAAATCGGCGAAACCTAAAACATTCTTTCGCCTGGCGAAGGTTAGTAGTCGGGCGGATAGGTTGTCCTGAAGAGATCGCCCTCGCGTAACTATTATGCCGGCGCTGATTCCTCCGTCGGCATGCAATCGCTTAAAGTTATCCAGATCTCGATCGTAGAATGGATCCTTATTGTTCCATTCAATTTCCAACGCGAGGGTACCGTTATCAAAGACTTTCACATGGTCAACGGAGTGACTGGTTGCCTGAGTTTGCCGATCATCTATAAGTTTCCGTATCTGAAACTCTCTTTTCGTCCATTTCTTTTCTTCAAATGCTTGCCGCAGTCGCTGCGTAATTGGCGATTCGCCGCCGCCACCGCGCACAAACTCTTCAACTTGAATCGAGAAGCCAGCCAGTACATCCGCGATATCTTTCAAGGCGTCAGGGAAGTCATTGGCAAGAATTGCCTCAGCGTGTGACGTACACAATATATCGTCGCCACGAGATCGGAGTCTCGCGAGAGCAGTTTGCATCAGATTTTGTTTCGCCACGGTGGGCGAACATTAGCGAGAACAGAACCGACCTGCCAGCTTAGTCAACTCCAAGCACTCATTTGTCCGATAGCGTCAGAATTTTGTTTTAAGGCGGCGGTCCAGTACGCATTGAGAGCTTNNCCGTTGGCGGCCGCGAAGGCGTCAATGGCGGCTAAATCGGCGGCGGGTATACCGCCTGTCGATAAATTTGGGGATATGCCAAGGTGTTGGACCAACAAGGTGAAGCCATCGCCGGCGACCAATCCGTTAAAGCTGAAATCGCCCTCATTCCATGTGGAAGAGGATTTATCGAGACCGGTCAGAATGGTGAAGTCATCGCCGCTGA
>PMAK01000102.1:24205-31472 GCA_003153655.1 Phycisphaerales bacterium | reverse complement strand
TCTGCAATTCCGTGGCATTGATCAGATATTCCGCGGTCACGCCAAAGCGAGCCGAGGCGACTTGCTTGATCGCCGAGCGGCGAAGCGTCTGTGCCGCCGGAAGCGAATCATGCAACAGCTTCAATTCCGGCATTGAAATCGGCTTGCCATTCTTATCCCGATCCGGCAAGAATCGCTCGGCGTCCTCACCGCCCTCGCCGGTATTGCTCTTGCCGCCGATGCGGTNNCGAGCGCATCGAATCGCCGTTCGGCAGCGGCTTGAAGCGGTCGGATTCCTCGCCGCCCTCGCCGGTGTTCGACTTGCCGCCGATGCGGTTCATCGCAATCGCGAGATTTTCGTGAGCCTCTTTGCTGATCGATCCGAAGCTCATCGCCCCGGTGACGAAGCGCTTGACGATCTCCTTGGCCGATTCGACTTGATCCAGCGGGATCGGCGTCGGTGCGTGCTTGATATTCAACAATCCGCGAAGCGTGCAATGATGCTTGGCCTCGTCGTCGCACAGCCGCGTGTATTCCTGGAACGCCTTGAATCCATCGATCGGCTTGGTGATTCCGAGACGGACGGCATGCTGCATTTTGCTGATCGTGTCGGGGTTCCACATGTGGTATTCCCCGTCGCGCCGCCATTGATAATTGCCGCCGTTGTCGAGGACCTGCCCATTAACGCGGATCGGTGGAAAGCCATGCCGATGGCGCATGAGTGATTCGCGGGCGATCACATCCAGATCGACGCCGTTGATCCGGCTGGCGGTGTTGGTGAAGAACTTGTCCACGAGCCGCTTGCTCAACCCAATCGCTTCAAAAATCTGCGCGCCGCGATAGCTCTGAACCGTGCTGATCCCCATCTTGCTCGCGACTTTCAGGATTCCCTTATTCGCGGCCTTGATGAAATTCTTCTTGGCATCTTCCAGCGCCAGATCCGGCGGAAGCATGCCGTCTTTGTGCAGATCAGCCAGCGTTTCAAACGCCAGGTAAGGATTGACCGCGCCCGCGCCGTAGCCGATGAGCAGACAAAAATGGTGTGATTCGCGTGCTTCGCCGGTCTCGATCACCAGGCCGCACTGCGTGCGGGTTCCCTCGCGGATGAGGTGATGATGCACGGCTGCGGTGGCCAACAGGCTGGGAATCGGAGCATTCTCCGCGTCCACGCCGCGGTCGGACAGCACCAGGATCGATGCTCCTTCGCGAACGGCCTTTGCCGCCGCGACGCATAGCGCATCCACCGCTTTTTCCAAGCCTGCTTCACCTTCGGAAGCGCTGAACAGCATCGGAAGCGTGACGGCGCGAAGATCGCCATGCGCCACTTCCCGAAGTTTTTCCAGATCGCTATTAGAAAGGATCGGCTGCTTCAGCTTGATCAGGTGGCAGTTCTTCGGCTCCTCGCTGAGAAGATTCCCCTCGCGCCCAAGATACGTGTAGAGACTTGTGACCAATTCCTCGCGAATGGCATCCAACGGCGGATTGGTCACCTGCGCAAAGAGTTGCCGGAAATAGTTGTATAAAAGCTGCGGCTTATCGCTCAAACAAGCCAGCGGCGTATCAGCGCCCATGCTGCCGATGGCTTCTTGGCCCCGAGCGGCCATGGGCATCATGATCATCTTCAAATCTTCAACGGTGTACCCGAAGGCATGCTGCCGCACGCGAAGCGTATCGTGGTCCGGCTGATGAACCTTGCTGGGCGCGGGCAGATCATCCAGCGGGATCATGTACTGGTTGAGCCATTCCTTCCACGGACGCTTTTCGACGAGATTGCGCTTGATCTCGTTGTCGTCGATGATCCGTCCCTGCTTGAAATCGATCAGGAAAATCTTGCCGGGCTGCAGCCGCCATTTCCGGGCGACGTTTTCCGGCTTGATCGGCAGCGCGCCCACCTCGCTGGCCATGACGACCATGTCATCTTTGGTGACGTAATACCGGCTTGGCCGCAGGCCGTTGCGATCCAGCACAGCGCCAACCTGCGCCCCGTTGGTGAAGACGATGCTCGCCGGGCCGTCCCAGGGCTCCATGAGACAAGCGTGGTATTCGTAGAAGGCCTTCAGCTCCTCATCCATCTTGTGGTTGTTCTGCCAGGCCTCGGGAATCAGCATCAGCACGCTATGGGCAAGCGTGCGGCCGTTGAGCGTGAGGAATTGCAGCGCGTTATCCAGCGTGGCCGTGTCCGACCCCGATTCGGTCAGGATCGGGAACATCTTCTGGAGTTCATCGCCGAAGATGTCGGATTGCAGCGAGCCATACCGGGCTCGCATCCAGTTGCGGTTGCCGCGGAGGGTGTTGATCTCGCCGTTGTGGGCGATGTACCGGTAAGGATGAGCGCGATCCCATGACGGAAATGTATTGGTGCTGAAGCGGGAATGGATCACCGCCAGCGCGCTTTCAAAATCCGGCTCGCTGAGATCGGGGAAATACTTGCGCACCTGATCGGCGGTCAACATCCCCTTATAAATGATCCGCGAAGCGCTCAGCGCGCAGATGTAAAACATGCTGCGGGCGTTTTCCGGAAGATCGCTGAATTCAATGCTGTTTTCGGCCCGCTGGCGGACGAGATAGAGCCGACGGTCAAAATCCTGCCGGTTGTAGAACGATTTACCCATCCCGACATAGATTTGCCGGATGCGCGGCTCGCACGCCCGGGGCGTGGGACCAATTGAACTGTTATCCACAGGCACGTCGCGCCAGCCGAGCGTGACCATGCCATAGTCGGACACGACCTTTTCCAGCATCCGCTGGCACTCGGCGCGCTGGCTGTCATCCTGCGGCAAAAAGACATTGGCGACGCCATATTGATTCAGCGACGGCAGGATAAACCCAAGCTCAGCACACTTTCGGCGGAAAAAGCCATCCGGAATATGAACCAGAATCCCCGCGCCGTCGCCGCTGTTCGGCTCGCAGCCGCAGGCGCCGCGGTGGTTCATATTTTCCAGCATCTCCAGTGCCTGCAAGACGATACGGTTGCTCGCCTTGCCCTTGATGTGGCAAAGAAAGCCGACGCCGCAGGCGTCATGCTCGAACTGTGGATCGTACAGGCCCTGTGCGGGCGGGTAGCCTCTCATAGCGATACTTCTGGATTAAAGACCAGCGCAGAACGATTCCGAACGGTCATTTATAGCGATTTGAAGTGGGGTTCTCAAATTTATATTTCGTGCGGTCGGTTGCCCAAAGATTAAGCGCGGTTGTGCTAATAGTCAATTTGGCGATGGAAAGCCCAGGGATGGCTTGCAGCGGGCTTTTTGAAAGCAATCACCATTTTACGAGCACTGCCGTGGCATCATCCGACAGCGTCTGTGTTCCCGCGAACTCGTACACCACCTCGAACAGTCGCGCAACCGCGTCGTCCTCGATCTTAGTCGCCGCCAGCACGGATTGAACACGCTTAATTTGAAACTGCTCTCGAGGCTGGTCCGGGCCGCTATCGGATTGAGTTTGTTCAACCAGCCCGTCACTGATGATCAGAGTTCGTCCATGAGGTGGCAGCGTCTTAGTGACGACGCTGTAAATCGAATCGGGCATGATACCGATGGGCATGGCGTCACCCTCGCTAAGCGATTGAAACGTCTGATCGGGATGAGCCAGGAGCGCATAACCGTGCCCGCCGTCCACATAGCTCACGGTCAGGTTCTTCGGATCAAACAGGCCGACCCATAGCGTGACGAAGATCGTCTCCGGCCGGCGCGGGTGGAGGAACGCATTCAAATCTTTGACCGCCCGGGCAAGATCCCCGTGCTGCGTGACGGCGGCATGGAAAAACCCCTGTGTCGCGGTCATCAAAACCGATGCGGCAACGCCATGACCCGAAACATCACCCAGCGCCACCACCAGCCGCCCATCCGGCAGAACAATCGCATCGAAGAAATCCCCGCCCACATATTCACCAGGGCGACTCGTGCCGGAACATGTAAACGACCCAGCCTGCACGATCCCGCGAGGTAAAATCCATTTCTGCGCCGCCATCGCGGCGGTCATCTCCGCTTCGATCTGAGCCCCGCGCCGTTCCATATCCAACCGCTTGAGATTCGCCAGCGCCAGCCCGGCGATCTTGGCCAGCGCCTGGCAGAATCCCGACGCATTTGGCCGCAATTGTCGGGGAGCATGCGACCCGCCGCGTGAATCGAGATAAAGATAAGCCGCCACAGTCGCCCCAAGCATCAGCGGCACGCAGATGGCCGCATCCACGTTCATCCGAATGATGCTCTGCGAAAAATCATCGCTGGATTCGGCCGACATTTCCGCCAAAACACCCTGCGACGCGGTGGTCAGCAGTGATCGGCTGAATCCCATCGCCGTCGGCTCCCGCAATGTAGGCCCCACCCGGCTCGCGACAATCTCAATGCGTCCCGCCGCATCCAGCGCCCGAAGCACCGCCGCGTTCGGCAAGCCCGTGCCGCGGCAAGCGATGTCCATCAGCACATTGGCCAGCGATTTCTCATCCTCAGCCGCATGAATCGCCGAGGCGCCCTCCAGCAGCAGATTGAGCAGATCATCCTGCAGCGGCGCGATCACGCCATCGCGTGCATGGCTCCGAACCATCATGGCCGCGGTGGCCGTATCATCCACAAGCTGCAGCGCCCGTTGCGGCACACCCCGCGTCGAAAAACTAAACGTCCACGGCACAATCCGCAGCAAATCCCCCTCGCTCAGCGGCATATCCCGATTGGGCGGAATCTTCACGCCATTCAGAAACGTCCCCCATCGGCTATGAAGATCGGTCACCCGCCAATGGCCAGTATGTTCGGTAAACCGCGCATGACGCCGAGAAACCTGATCGGCATCCGCCGGCAGACGAATCGGACAGAGTTCATGCCTGCCGAGGACAGTCCCGCCGGCCATGGACTTGAGTTCCAGAGGTTCAACAGGCGGCCCGCCGGGAAGGGGGATGAGCCAGGCCGATTTGGTGACGGTGGTTTGCATTAGAAGGTTAATCTACGTTTGACGGCGTGGGGGGCAAGGATATTGACTAACTCTCACAGCAACCCCCAAAATCCTACCTACCCAAATCTGCAGGCTTTGCCTCAGAACCGATTGCTTGCCCCAAAAGTCAGAACTCTGCCTCAAAACCCCTATCGCTCGTCATCAAAGTCATCTTCGTCGTCGTCCGGCTCGCCATCATCGTAGTCGTCTGGATCGTAATGCTGGGGGCATCTTGCCGAGCGACGGAATGGTCCTTTATTCCAGCCGAGTAGGAGCAGTACGATTAGAAGCACCCATACATATGGAGGCATTTGACCGAATAGCGCCAAGATCTGCGATATCAGTATTCGGGGCATGGACGCCCAATTAAGCTGGGGAGCCTGAATCTGAACGACGGCGAGCATTCAGCCAAGCATAGCCTTGGCCTACTTTATTTTCTGCCCCAAAACCCTTTGATGTGTCCCCAAAGGTAATGCTCGGGAAAGGGATTATAGGCAAAGCCATCCCCGCACTTGATATCGTACCCACCCAGTCCTATATTCGTTGAGACGCGGTATCAACCATGCTTTGCCTATCCAGAAAAGCCGATTATGCCCTCGTAGCCCTTGGCTATCTAGCTGAGCGGCCCGACCTTGTAATCTCCGCCAAGGATGTCGCCTCGGCATATAGCCTCCCCCGGGCTCTCCTGATGAATATCCTCAAAAGCCTCCAAAAACACCGTCTTGTCGTCAGCACCCGTGGCAAGAAAGGCGGCTATCGCATCGGATCAGACCTCGACGCGGTTTCCTTGCATGAACTGATCCGAATCTTGGATGGCAAAGTTGAGCCGGGGTGCGATCATGAACATGAGCCGCAGGGCCCGGTCAGCGTTCGCGGCGGTTCGGCGCAGGCGCCGATTCAGGCGCTGCATTATAAGCTGATGCAGTTCCTGCATGATGTCTCGCTGGCTGACCTGGTATTACCCGGCAGGCGAATCGATGTACCGGCTGAGATGTTGCGTCGAGCAAAACGAAAAACCAATCCCGGCCACGGAGCCGGAACACTAGTCGAAATGGCAGTTGCACTGCAGATTTAACCGTAAAGGAGCAGATCCATGGCGATCATTTTGTCCGAAACCGCGGCCCGTGAAATTAAGACCATCATCAAGCAGCAGGAACTCCCCGAAGGAGCGACCAAGCTCCGCGTCGGCGTCAAAGGCGGCGGATGCAGCGGGTTCAGCTACATGCTCGACCTCACCGAAGAGGGCAAGGGCGAAACCGATGAGGAAATCGAATCCCAGGGGATCAAGATTCTCTGCGATATGAAGTCGTACCTCTATCTCAACGGCACCGAGATCGATTTCAAGGATGAAGTCATGGGCCGCGGGTTTGTGTTCAAGAACCCCAATGCGACCAGCACCTGCGGCTGTGGCAGCAGCTTCCAGGCCTAAGCGGGCCAAGCTGGGACGTGAATCTTTTAAGACCGAAGCCAAGGGCGTGACGTAATGCCTACCGCTGAAACTGAAATCGAGACGCTCGCCAACCGCGAGTACAAGTGGGGCTTCATCAGCGATATTGAAGCCGATGAGGCTCCGCCCGGACTCAACGAAGAAGTCATCCGCTTTATCTCCCACAAGAAAAAAGAGCCGGCCTGGATGCTCCAGTGGCGGCTCAAAGCCTATCGGCATTGGCTGACGCTGACCGAGCCCAACTGGGCCATGGTTCATCACCCGCCCATCGACTATCAGGCGACGATCTATTATTCGGCCCCCAAGCCGAAACTGACGAGTCTCGATCAGGTCGATCCGGAACTGCTCAAGATATACGAAAAGCTCGGCGTGCCGCTGAAAGAGCGAGCCGCCCTGCTTGGCGTGGAGCAGCCGCCGACCGTCGCGGTGGATGCGGTCTTCGACAGCGTTTCCGTCGCCACTACATTCAAAACAACCCTGGCGGAAAAAGGAATCATCTTCTGCTCCTTCAGTGAAGCGGTGCGGGAGCATCCCGATCTCGTGCAGAAATACATGGGGTCGGTGGTTCCCTATTCCGACAATTATTTCGCCACGCTCAACAGCGCCGTCTTCACCGATGGCAGCTTCTGCTACGTGCCCAAGGGCGTGAAATGCCCGATGGAACTCAGCACCTATTTCCGCATTAACGCCCGCAACACCGGGCAGTTTGAGCGGACGCTGATCATCGCCGATGAAGGCGCATCCGTGAGCTATCTCGAAGGATGCACCGCCCCGATGCGCGATGAAAATCAGTTGCACGCCGCCGTCGTTGAACTCGTCGCCATGGATAACGCCAGCATCAAATACAGCACGGTGCAGAACTGGTATCCGGGCGACAAGGACGGCAAGGGCGGCATCTACAATTTCGTCACCAAG
>PMAK01000102.1:0-24189 GCA_003153655.1 Phycisphaerales bacterium | reverse complement strand
GCCAGCAGGCCGACACCGGCACAAAGATGATCCATATCGGCAAGAACACGCGCAGCACGATCGTGAGCAAGGGAATCAGCGCCGGCAAAGGACAAAATTGCTATCGCGGGCTGGTGAAGATTCTCAAAGGCGCGACGAATAGCCGTAATTACACCCAGTGCGATTCGCTGCTGCTCGGCGACAAATGCGGCGCGCATACGGTTCCCTATATTGAGGTCCGCAACACCACGAGCCGTGCCGAGCACGAAGCCAGCACCAGTAAGATTGGCGAGGATCAGCTTTTCTATTGCAAGAGCCGTGGCATCAGTCTCGAAGATGCGATCAGCATGATCGTCAGCGGCTTCTGCAAGGAAGTTTTCCGCGAGTTGCCGATGGAGTTCGCGGTGGAGGCGCAGAAATTATTGGGCGTCAGTCTTGAAGGCAGCGTTGGATAACGCGCGTTTTTGATAGTCGGCTGCAATAGCCGCTTGAAAGCATTGGAAGGAATTCATGGCGTTTCTTGAAATCAGCAATCTACACGCGCGCGTCGCCGCTCCCGGCGGGCGCGACATCCTTAAGGGCGTGAATCTCTCCATCAACGCCGGCGAGGTCCATGCNNCACGCTCGCACAGGTGCTGGCCGGCCGCGAAACGTATGAAGTGACCGACGGCAGCGTTACCTACGATGGCAAGGATCTTCTCGAACTCTCCGCCGAAGAGCGCGCCCGTGAAGGCGTTTTCCTCGCGTTTCAATATCCCGTGGAAATCCCCGGCGTCAGCACGAGCTACTTTCTCAAGGCCGCCGTCAACGCCGTCCGCAAACATCATGGCGAGCCGGAAATCAACACCGTCGCCTTCCTCAAGCTCGTCAAGGAAAAGATGGCCCTGCTGAAAATGGATCAGAGCTTCATGAACCGCGCCGTTAACGAGGGATTCTCGGGCGGAGAAAAGAAACGCAACGAAATTTTCCAGATGGCGGTCTGCGATCCACGCCTCGCGCTGATGGATGAAACTGATTCAGGCCTGGATATCGACGCCCTCAAGGTCGTGGCCAACGGCGCCCAAAGCCTGCGCGGGCCGGATCGGGCGATTTTGATGGTGACTCACTATCAGCGCCTGCTCAACTACATCGAGCCGGATTACGTTCATGTAATGCTCGACGGCCGGATCGTAAAGTCGGGCGACAAAAGCCTGGCGCTGGAGCTTGAAGAGCGCGGATACGACTGGGTCGAGCGCCAGGTGGCCGCAGAAGTTTGAAGATTCGCTTAAGAGTTTGGTTGGAACATGACAAGATTGGCATCGGGAAAATCTGGAACGATAGGCGCGCTCGACGACGCAGCGGCACAGTCGTGGCTTCAATCGCTGCGGCGAGCCGGCGCGGAGCGCTTTGCATCTGTCGGATTCCCCACCACGAAAGACGAAGAGTGGCGGCTTACCAACGTAAGCCCGATCGCCAAAACGCAATTCGTCGCGGCGACAGCGCAGATTGATGAAGAAGCGATCGAACTCGTCCGGAAATCGAGTTTCGGGACTGATGCCGTCGTGGAACTGGTCTTCGTCAACGGACATTTTGCCCCGTCGCTATCCCGCGAGGGCAAATTGCCGCGTGGTGCAACCGCGTGCACGTTCTCACAAGCCGACGACTGTGCGGCGCTCGAGCGGCATTTGGGGCAGATCGCGGATATCTCAGCCAATCCATTTATCGCGCTGAACACCGGATCGATGCGCGAGGGCGTGGTGGTTCATATCGGCAAAGGAATCAGCGTTGATCTGCCGATCCACTTGGTCTTCGTCTCAACAACCGGTTCCACGCCGACACAATCATTCCCACGCGTGCTGGCGGTCGCCGAGGAAAGCAGCCAGCTGACACTGGTCGAAAGTTTCATCGGCGGATCGGGTGTTCATTTCACCAGCGCTGTTACGGAACTCGTCGCGGCCGATGATTCGCGGATCGATCACAATCATCTTCACGTCGGCGGCAATGATGCGTATATGGTCTCCGTCCTGTCTGCTCGGCTCGGCCGCTCGAGTAAATTGATCAGTCAGGCCGCCACCCTCGGCGGAAAGCTGACGAGGAACGATCTGACGGTTGTCCTTGCCGGCGAGGGCGCCGACGCAACGCTCAATGGCCTGGTGATGGTCAGCAAGGATCAACACTGCGACAATCACACGCTATTGGATCACGCCGCCGCGCACTGTCCGAGCCATGAATTGTATAAGCATGTGTTGAATGACCGGGCGAGTTGCGTATTCAAGGGAAAGATCCTCGTTCGCCCGGATTCGCAAAAGACGGATTCAAAGCAATCGAGCAAGTCGCTGCTGCTGAGCGATGATGCCCAGATGAACAGCCAACCCGCGCTGGAAATTTATGCCGACGACGTCAAATGCACGCACGGCAGCACGACCGGGCCGGTCGATGAGGAGATGGTGTTCTATCTCCGTTCGCGCGGCGTCGGCCTCGATGCCGCCCGGCATCTGCTGACCTACGCTTTCGCCGCCGACATCACGCGGCGGATTAAGGTTGAGCCCGTCCGGCGCCACCTGGAAGATTTCCTCGCCGCCCAGCATGGCTTGCCGCGGGATTTGCGCATCACGGATTTGGGCGAGCACGACGAAAAAGCGCGCTAAGATTATGGCGCGGGCCACAACGCCCGTGCCNNTCCACGGCAAGCCGCTGATTTACTTCGACAATGCCGCAACAACGCAGAAGCCGCGCGTCGTCATCGACGCCATCCGCGAATATTACGAATCCGAAAACGCCAACATCCATCGCGGCGTCCATACCCTGAGCCAGGAAGCGACGTCTGCGTACGAACTCGCCCGCCAGAAAATTGCGCGATTCATCAATGCCCCCGATCCGCGCCAGATTATCTTCACGCGCGGAACCACCGAGAGCATCAACCTCGTCGCGTCCACCTACGGCCGAAAGTTTCTGCGATCCGGCGATGAAATCATCCTCTCGGCGATGGAACACCATTCCAACATCGTTCCCTGGCAAATCCTGGCCGAGGAGATCGGCGCGAAAATCCGCGTCATTCCAATGAACGACCGCGGCGAGCTGCTCATGGACGAATTCGGCAAGCTGCTGAACGACCGGACCAAAATTGTGTCGATCGTTCATCTGTCCAATTCGCTGGGGACGCTGAATCCGGTGCGGGAAATTATCGCTAAGGCGCATGCGCGCGGCGCTGTCGTGATGGTGGATGGAGCCCAATGGGTCGCCCACGGCCCGACCAATGTGCGCGAGCTCGACGCGGATTTTTACGCATTTTCCGGCCACAAACTATACGGCCCCACCGGCATCGGCGNNGCGGCGACATGATCAGTTCGGTCACGTTCGAGAAGACGACATACAACGTCCTGCCGCATAAATTCGAAGCAGGCACTCCTCACATCGCCGGTGGCATCGGCCTCGGCGCGGCAATCGACTTCGTCAACTCAATTGGCCTGGAGAACATCGCGCGACACGAACAATCACTTCTGGCCCACGGAACCCGGCTTCTGGACGCCATTCCGCGCGTTCGGATCGTGGGGACGGCCCGCGACAAGGGAGGCGTGATTTCTTTTGTCGTCGAGAATCCGTCGCTGGCACCGCTGGATGTCGGCACGCGCCTCGACGCCGACGGCATCGCGGTCCGAACCGGGCATCACTGCTGCCAGCCGGTGATGGATCGGCTCATGATCTCCGCCACCGCGCGGGCGTCGTTCGCGATATACAACACTCAGCAGGAGATCGAAGTTCTGGCGGAGTCATTGAAAACAATCCTGGAGACGGACGCGAATAGAATGACTCAGCGTCGCGCTACTGCAACCGACGCCGGCGTGGCGCAAAAACTCAATTCCGATCAGATACAATTTCCAGCCGCCAGCGCGATGTCGCCGCAGATTGCCGCCGATGAACTCATCGAAACATTTGAATTCCTGGGCGATTGGGAGCAGCGCCATCAATACCTGATCGATGAGGGAGATAAATTACCTCCGATGCTCCCCGAGATGAAAGTCGAGGCTCACCGCGTTCGCGGCTGCATGAGCACCGTACACCTCGTTACCCGAAAGCGACCGGGGACGACCGGCACGATGGAATTTCTGGCCGACAGTGACGCGGCCATTGTGCGCGGATTGATCTCAATTCTGCAGCGCGTGTACAGCGGCCAAACCGCCGTGGCTATTTTGGCTTTTGATATCGAAGGTCTTTTGAAGCGCCTCGGCCTGGATCAGCAATTGAGCATGGGCCGTCGCAACGGCCTGTCGAGCATGATCGAACGTATTCGCACTGAAGCGACGAGTCTGAACGCACAAAAAGGGAAATGAAGACCATGTCGTCTGAATCGTCCCAGCCTCCCGCACACGAACATCAACCCCTGCCGGTGCTGCCGCACTCGGGGAAGGTCGAGCAACTGAAAGAGCAGGCGGCGAGCGAACCGGCGCGCGTCAGTCACCCGACGCCATTGGATTTCGGCCATGCAATGCACACGACTGTTGGGGATTTGTCGCCGGCACAGCGAGCGCTGGAGGCAACCATCGTCGAGGTGATGCGAACGGTCTACGATCCGGAAATCCCGGTCAATATTTACGAACTGGGCCTTATCTACGAAATCGCCATCAATCCTGAGAATCAGGTGAAGGTGAAGATGACCCTTACCTCGCCGGCGTGTCCCGTGGCAGGGTCGTTGCCGGGCGAAGTGGAGCGCAAGATCGAAAGCATTCCCGAAGTGAAGGATGCCGAGATCGAGCTGGTCTGGGAGCCGACCTGGGATAAGTCGCGTATGTCGGAATCGGCCCTCCTGGATTTGGGACTCGTCTGAATACCGACCCGATTTCCCGCAAGCGGTGCACAAATCATTCCATTACGGCTTTCCTTCCGTGACAATTCGCGCGGGCGTCGATACATTTCGACAACTCTAAGGAGCCCGAATGCGACTGGGGATTTTCCTGGCGATCTTGGCGGCGGCGCTATCGTGGTGTGGCTGCGCGCGTGCCGATGACTCGGCGCCCAGCGGCTCGGGCGCCTTCCCGCAGATTTCCGTGACGGGCCTCTCTTTTCAGGAATCTCTCAATGCACAGGAAGACCCGTTTTCCTCGGGCACCCCATCTCCCGCGCCCGATTGGGGAGATCAGCATCTCAACAACGGCGGGACGCATTTCTCCCTCGATTTCGCCTATGCCAACAAGTACGTCTACCGCGGCGTGGATCATGATGTCGTCGCGTCGCACGGAAATTCGCTGAATCTGCTGTTCGACGGCCGGCTGGAATTTGATCTGGGCCGCTATCCGCATCCGTTCGTGGAGCTCTTCACCAATATTTATGATGCCGATCCGCTTTCGCGGTTTCAGGAAATCCGTCCCATCGCCGGCGCGGATTGGGATCTCCGGCCATTCGACCTGGAATTGTCTCACGTCAGCTACATTTATCCCGAACGCGAGGAGTTCAACATTCCCGAGGTGGATACAAAAATCACCTTCGACGATTCGCTGCTATTCGACACGGGAAAGCCGATTTTTTCGCCGTACGTGTTGGGGGCATATGACTATCAGAAGAATCAGGGCTGGTACGTCGAATTCGGGCTTAAACACGATTTTGCATTTGAGGACATCGGGCTCGTGATTTCGCCGCAGGTCAATGTCGGATGGATCAGCGGCCTGAAGCAGCAGTTTGTCATCCTGAATCCCCTGCACAACACGGGCTGGCAGCATTTTGAAGTGGGCGTGACCGTATCTTATTCTCTGAATGTATTGCTGAATCTTTCAAAGAAATTCGGCGAGTTCGACGTGAAGGGGTACGGTTATTACGACAACCGAATTTCAAGCGACATCACGGCAACCAATGCCGTCTGGGGCGGTGTGGGGCTGGGCTTTAAGTATTAAATTCCGCGCAGTTTTTGTGCGAGATAATCGGTCAGAATGGGTTCAATCGCCCGGTGCAATGCCGGGTTGGCGAATGCGGCCCATGAGATTCCGGTTGTGACATCCAGCGGTCCATCGAGCGGCTGGCCCATGCCGTTGGTCAGGATCACGCCCGCCTCTTCAGCCAGCAGCCATGTTGCGCAGTCGTATGGATGGCAGCACAATCCCTCCGGCTGATGCTGAATCTTATAGAACAGCGGCCGAAGATCGGCGTTGAACCGATCGTGGCCCACGATCAACTCATAAAACTGGCCGCCAGTGGAAATGTACTGGTCTTCAAAAACCGTGGCTTTGGTTACGTCGGCTGGGCCGATGAGATTCTTAGCCAGGTGTTCCATCAGGTCGCCGGCGAGGATTTTGGTCCCGGGAAAAAAGTTCGTGATCGTCGCGAAGCCGTGATTGATCGTGTCGGCCTTGGAAGGAGTAATGGCCAGCGGCTCGGAATCATTGTTTCGCAGATCGACGCGGACGCCGTGGGTTTCCCTCCCTTTGGCGGCCCAGAGCACATCGGCGAAGCCGGATTTGCTCGTGGGCAATTCCGTCATGACGGCGATCTCAATATCGCGGAGACGGGTATTGCCCCCCTTGTTGGGCGCGACACCCGCCAGCGCCCAGGCCGGACGCTTGTCGTACATGATCCCGCGCGTTCCATCGATCGGATCAAAAATCACCCGCAGCTCGGCGTCTTGTTCGCGGGCCGTCGTCGGGAAAACCCGGCTCTCAACTTCGCGTCCCTCTTTGTCTTCCAGTCCCTCGGCGATAACCACGATCGGAGTCTGCCGTCCCCATTCCTCGCAAAACGATTCGAGAAGCGGATCGACCTCGGTGTCGATCTTGTAAATGGTATCGGCGGAGCTCAATCGGCTGATTTCGTTCAGACCCGCGCTCTTTCGTGAGCGGATGATCATGTCGCGAACGATGCGCTGGAACGCGATGAGGCGATCGAGGATGGGTTGGGGGTCAGAGAGCATTCGTTATAGTTTAGTGCCTAGTTTCATTCTTGGCCGGTTAAATTCGTAAGCTGAACCGTCCCCACAGCCCACGCCCCCGGGCTTGAACCGAGGAACGCCTCCGGTTTGCGACCGGTCTGTTTTTCATATTCCGCCATAATTTCCGACATTACATCGTCCGTGCCTTCATTGGCCAGAACCGCGACCGTTCCGCCACTCCCGCCGCCGGTGATTTTCGCGCCATACAGCCCGGCTGATTCGCGCTCGCGAACAAGCTTCACCATCAGATCGCATTCGGGAGCCCCTAGCAGCGCGTCATTGGTGTACGAAAGGTGCGACGCGTACATGAGATGCCCCGCCTTATCCAAGGCCAGCTTTCGCTGCGGCGAGCCCGCGGTCAATGTCGCGGCCATTTCGAGATGCCCTGCAAAATTCCTTACGCGCATGGGTTCAAGCACATGGTGATCGGTCGCCTTCAGGACGTGATAGACCTGATCCGGCTCGACACGCGTCTCGGTGTCGACGGTCCCGCCAAACTTCGCGAGAAATTCCTTGCCCTTGATCTCCTCCGGCAAAAACGGACGGAAAAACTTTTTGTAATCGTCAGCATCCAGGTTCGCGAGATAGCCGCGCATCGGATCGGATTCCATTGTCCTTCCCGAGGCTTGACCCATCTCTCGCATCTTTTCCAGGATGATGCGATGACCCATGAACGCCGCGCAGCGAGTCTTGCCGTACATTCCGCCGCCGATGTTATGTTTGACGTTGCTGTTGATGCCAATCACCCGGATACCCGGCGGAAGATGAAGCGGGGGCTGAAGCTCGTGCGGCTGGCAAATCAGGCGCATCAGCGATCCCTCTTCACCAACGCAACTGCTTCCTTGATCCATGATTCCGCACGGCGCGCCGACGACCCGGTTCTCCACTTCCTGGCAAAGCGAAGCCAGAACCATCGGGTCCTTGTCGCGGATATTCAGTTCATCCATGAAGTTGATCATTGCCGCGATTTCGATGGATGCCGAACTGCTCACGCCCGCTCCAAGCGGGACGGTGCTGAGCAGCGCCAGGTTCATCCCGCGCAGCGACGGATCGGCTAAATCGATTCGCCGGTGATGATGGAGAATGGCGAGACAACCGGCCAGATATCCCGCCCATCGCCGGCCCGGCTGGTTGAATTCGGATCGAAGCGTTTCGATCGAGTGGCTCGCCAATGCATCTAAAGGAATGCGGAATGTGAACGGACGATGGTCATCGAACAGATTGAACGAAAAAACCTGCACGTTCCGATCATCGCGCCGCTGAAGGGCAACGGCGGCGGCCCGATCGAGCATCGCTTCGCACACCAGCGAGCCGGTGTAATCCGCGATCCCGCCCATCACATCCAGCCGCCCCGGAGCGCGGCTGATGCGGATCGGCCGATTCGGAATGAAATCAGCGGCCAATTCGGCGCGGACCCGCTTCAGCAACGCCGGAACCGGATCGAGTGACAACAAATCTATGCCGCGCATGGACTCACCCGGCAATGCGGGCTTCCTTTGGTGGGACAAGACTCACGCCATGCTCGTGCCCCTCCGGTGTCTGCGCGCGCAAAACGGTTTGAGAGAAGAATCGCGCGCCGCTGGAAGATTGAAACGTGGCCGTGAGCACGTAATTGCGATTCCACGCGATCTGGTCATACGCCAGCCGGAATAGATAGGAGCCGCTGGCCGTTTCCCAGTGGGCCTTCTGCTCATCATAGTTGGTCAAGGAAGCGGTCCATGGATTGGCGAGCCGCGCGCCTCTCGGGTCGGGCCAGCCCGCGCGATAGTCAAACAGCTCGAAGAGAATAGTTCCCGCCGCTTTTGTGCGGTCTCCGAAGCGATCGTCGAATTCGACGAGGGCTTCGACTCCATCAGGAGCGCCGCGGCCCGACCAATCCTTAACCTTGGAAAAACTGTCAAATTTCATACCCACCGGTCCAAAGAGCTGGCTTTCCTCCGCCGTCTCCGGCCGAGGCACTATCTGGGATGAGCATCCGGCAAGAAGAAACGCGCCCGACAGCGCAAGGCGAACGGCAGATCGCATGGCCGAAATGTAGAAGCGGGCGCTGGCGGTGTCAAAAAACAGCTATGCCGCGAAGCGAGCGTTTTTATCGGACGATATCGCCATCGCGGCCGGATTCGGTTGCCTTTGGAGGAAAATGTATTGTACCTCTCGTGTGGAGGATTTTATGACTGTGCAGATGCAGAATACGGAAACCGAAAACAGCGCGGACTGGCACCCGCAAGCCGAGATGGTGCTTTCCGCGCTCGAGGCGGCAAGCCCGGATGATCGCCGCAAGCAGGCCCGAAACGCGTTTCGGGTGCGGGCCTCTTTGAAGCTGTTTACCGACTGCTCGGACGAGCCCGCTCGAATTCTGTACACGCGGGACGCCAATCATCGCGGGATCGGTTTTGTCACGCGGGCTCGCCTGCCGCTGGGATATGGCGGAATCCTCGAGCTTCCGAGCCTCCGCAATCCCGCAAATATATTGACGATTCAATGCACGCTGTCTCGGTGCCGCCTGGCGGCCGCGGGATGGTATGAAGGCGCCCTCCATTTCAACCGCGATCAGTGGGAATTCCTCGTCGAAAATGAATGCGAAGATTTCGCCGATGAGGAGTGAATTTCCGGCGGCTCCGGCATAGACTGGATCGGTTCGCCGGGAGCCGTTCATGTTTCTTCGATATTTGGCCGGGGTCATATTGCCGTTGCTTGTGATAGGAGAATCGCGCGCGGACGGCGTCGATGCGGCCCCAGCCACGCAGCCGTCAACCCGCCCCGCCGCCGATGGCGTCCCGAAATTACGGCACGTTGTAATCGACCTGAAAAACAAGCAGATTCGCGTTGATTGCGAAGCGCTGAACGCGCACATGCCGCTGGAATTCTTCTGCGTCGAGCGCGGCGGCCAGGAACATGAAAGCATCTTGCGCACCGACGCCCGCCCTTCAATCATTCATTTCGGACTTTTGGCGATGGGATTGAAACCAGGCGAGCCGGCCCATCTGGCCCAGGCGGATCGCACTTGGTTTCCTCCCACCGGGCCGCCGCTGAAGATCTCTTGCGAATACTTCCTCAACGGAAAACTGCTCGTGGTTCCAGCCAATCGGCTGATGCGCTCGGTGAAAACGAAACAGGAGATGCCGCCAATGTCCTGGGTATTCGACGGTTCGCGGATCTTGCCGGATGGGCGCTACGCGGCGGATCTCACGGGATATGTGGTCAGCATCGTTAATTTTGACATGACCATGATCGATGTGCCTGAGCTTGCAAGTAATGCGAATGAGACGCTGGAATGGGAATACAATCCCGACTTCGTCCCGCTGACGGGAACGGCAATTACGATGATTATCGAACCGGCCGGTCCCACTACCGCCACTCAGCCGGCGCGGGGCACGCCCGCGGGGCAATATAATCCGGGTCCGGGCTTAAATGGCGGCCAATAACAGAATCCATTGACGCAGACAGGCCGCTTTGTTGTATCCGGGGCATGGATGGGGCAAAATAGGCTGGTCTTTCGCTGCCGGTTTCGGAGGTTCTTGAATGTTGTTCAGATGGGTCATGATGCTGGCGCTAGCGGGAGCCGGGTTGGCGCTGGCAGCATGCGCAGAGATGGGCGAGGCCATGGCGGCTTCGGCTGCCGAACAAGCTGCCCAGATCGCTGCAACCCAGGCGGTCACCGCCAGCACCCAGGCCATCGATCAGATCGAGACCGCCTCCACGCAGATGTCCACTCCTGGCGCTGCGATTGTCGTGCCCCTCCTGCCGGCAGTGGGTAAAGGTACGATCGTGATCGACACCCCAACCCTTTACATCGTGCAGGTTGACGGCAGGCGGATCATCTATGTGAAGCCGCAGCATACTGACGACGACGACGTTCGGTAATTTTTTTTGTAAACCCTGTCGCCGTCTACAGCAAATCAGTCAAATCTTCGATAACCAGATCAGGTTGCCAATCCGGCGGTAATTTCGCCAGATCGCCGCGCCGGGCAACGCCGGTCAGCGTTAGAATCGTGCGCATCCCCACCGCCTTGGCCCCGAAGATATCCGATTCCAGATTGTCGCCGATCAGCAGGCATCCATCCGGCTCTACATTCAGGCGGCGACAGAGTTCCTCGAAAAAGATTTCCTGCGGCTTTCCGCAGAAAACCGGTTCCACGGCAGCGGCGAAGCAAAGCAGCCAGGAGAGCGCCCCACTGCCGAATTCCAGGCCGCGTTCGCTGGGATAGACGCGATCCGAGCAGATTCCCACCGCCGCCGCTCCCTTGCGCGCCAAGTGCAGGGCGACGCGCTGGCGTTCCGGCGTCGCGTGCGAATTGGCGGGAGCCCCAATGATGATCGCGTCGCAGGGCTCGGCGTCAGTCTGCACCCAATCCACCAGGCCATCGAGCATCTCCTGAATCCCTTCCGTCGCCAGATTGTAAATCCGAGGCCGGCTATTGTCAGGATGACGAAAATGGCTCACGGCATAGTCGGCGGCGGCCGCGGCAGCGGTATAGACCCGGTCCAGGTCAACATCCACCCCCATTGTCCCCAGCCGGGTTGCGACGCGCAGAGGGCTGGAAGTGCTGTTGGACAGGCAAGCGTAGTTCTTTCCCTGCTCATGAAGCCGGCGAATCAGTTGGATCGCGCCGGGCAGCGGCTGGTCCTCGTGATAGACCGTTCCGTCGAGATCGAGCAGAACTGCCTGATAAGGTGAAAGATCAATCGGCACGGGCCGGAAGTGTAAGCAACCGGCGCGGAGAGGCAACTGCAATGGACGAATGATTTTTGGGCGGAAATCGCGTACAATTTCCGATCCATGACAGAGACAAATACACCAGCCGATCGAATCGAAAATCTTCAGATCGAGCAAGAGCTTCAGGACAGCTACCTCACCTACGCGATGAGCACGATCATGGACCGGGCATTGCCCGATGTCCGTGACGGTCTCAAGCCCAGCCAGCGGCGAATCCTCGTCTCCATGAACGACCTGAATTTGCGGCCGGGCAGCAAGCACCTGAAATGCGCCAAGATCGCCGGCAACACCAGCGGCGACTATCACCCGCACGGCGAAGCCATCGTTTATCCCACGTTGGTGCGAATGGCCCAGCATTGGAATTTGCGCTATCCGTTGATCGACGGGCAGGGAAACTTCGGCAGCACCGACGGTGATCCGCCGGCAGCCATGCGATACACCGAGGCCCGCCCTTCTTCCGTCGAATCGGAATTAATGGTCGATCTCGAATACGACACGGTCGATTTCCAGCCCAACTACGACGACCGTCTGATGGAGCCGACGGTTCTGCCGGCCCGCTTCCCAAATCTGCTGGTCAATGGCTCGACAGGGATCGCCGTGGGAATGGCCTGCAATCTCCTGCCGCACAATTTGCGGGAAATCTGTGACGCCATCATTCTCGTGATCGCCAAGCCGGATTGTGATCTCGCCGAGTTGCTGAAGATCGTGCCCGGTCCGGATTTCCCGACCGCCGGAATCATTCGCGGCCAAAATGGAATCCTCGACGGATACCGCACCGGCCGCGGCCGCATCACGCTTCAGGCCAAGATGTCGGTTGAAGACCAAAAGAACAACAGAAAGTCCGTCATCATTGAGGAGATTCCATACGGCGTCATTCGGCGGACCATCATCGATTCAGTCGCTGAATGCGTGAAGAAAGATGTCATCAACGACATCTCGGCGATCAACGACGAGAGCGGGCGGCAGCACAAATGCCGGATCGTGATCGACCTCAAGCGTGATGCCGATCCGAACGTCGTCATCAACCAGCTATACGAATACACGCCGTGCCAGATCACGGTGAGCATGATCAACATCGCGTTGGTGAATCGCCAGCCGCGCACGATGGGGCTGAAGGAACTGATCCAGCATTTCATCGCCCATCGCAAGGAAGTCATCACCCGCCGCACGCGCTTTTTGCTGAGAAAAGCCCAGCAACGCGGGCATATTTTGGAAGGCTTGATCTTCGCCGTCTGCGATATCGACGAAGTGGTCCGGCTCATCCGTTCATCCAAAACGCGCGAGGAAGCGATCGGCAAGCTGCGTGACAAGGCATTCCGAATTTCGCCGAATCATCCTGAAGTCGCGAAGATTCCCGCCACCCTGATGGAGCGTACCGCCACAAAGCCCGTCCTGTTGAGCCAGGCGCAGGCTGAAGCAATCGGCCGCTTGCAGCTCATTCAGCTCGTCGGCCTGGAATTGGAAAAACTCGTGAACGAGTACCGCGCCGTCGTCGAAGAAATCGACGGCTACGAGGCGCTTCTGGCCAGTGAATCGCTGATCATGGACATCATTCGCGAGGATATTTTTGAGATCAAGGAAAAATACGGCGACGACCGGCGCACCACATTCGAAGGCGGCGTCAGCGACTTCAACATGGCCGAGCTGATCGCGCAAGAAGAGGTCGTCGTAACCGTCTCTCACGAGGGATACATCAAGCGCCTGCCGGTCGATACCTATCGCAGCCAGGGACGCGGCGGCCGCGGAATACGCGGCTCCGAAGCCAAGGAAGGGGATTTCGTCGAGCAGCTATTCGTCGCCAACACGCACGATCACCTGCTCTTCTTCACCAATCAGGGCCGCGTGTATGAGCGGCGTGTCTACGATGTTCCCGAACTAAGCCGCACCAGCCAGGGCCGGGCGGTCGCCAATCTGCTCGAATTCCAGACGGGTGAAAAAATCGCCAATGTGCTGGCGATCAAGGATTTCACCGGCGGCGAACAGTTCCTGCTCTTCGCCACCGCCAAGGGGACCGTGAAAAAGACGGCCCTCAGCGCGTATGGCAACATCCGCGCGAACGGCATCATCGCCATCGGATTGGAAGAGGGTGATTCGCTGATCGACGTCTGTGTAACCGGCGGGAAAGACCACATCATCCTCGGCACGCGCAGCGGGCTGGCGATACGCTTCGAGGAAATCGACGTCCGCGCGATGGGTCGCCCTGCTGGTGGAGTCACCGGCGCCCGATTCAAGCGAGAAGGAGATGGCGTCGTCGCGATGCTCGTCGTTCCCAATGGTCAGAACACCGAAATGAAGGTTCTCACCGCGTGCGTCAACGGATACGGCAAACGTACGCCGCTTGAGGAGTATCCCGTCAAAGGACGCGGCACACGCGGCGTCATCAACATCGACGCCAACGAACGCAACGGCGATGTCGTCGGCATGAAGCTCGTCACCGATGTCGATGAAGTCATGCTCATCACCGAGCGGGGAATCCTCATCCGCACCGGCGTGCTCGAGATCCGCGAGACAGGTCGCAATGCCGCCGGAGTGCGGCTGATCAAACTCGACGAGGGCGATAAGCTCGTAGCCATGGCTAAGGTGGATAAGGAAGAGGTTACGGAGGATAAACCCGAAACCCAAAATCCAACTGCCGAAGGCCCTGGCGCGCCGGATGACGAATCAAATCCGAAACCCGAATGAGGAAATGATCTTCATTCGATGCATCTGTCTGATTGGAGCATCGCTGGCAGGTTGTGCGGCATGCTGGTGGGCGGCGGGGACTTCCCTGGGACTATTTTTCGGCGGATTGTTTGTCGCCACGTTCCTGATCCCAGCCGCAATTCTGGGCCAAAAAAAGCTCAACTGGGCAATCACTGGACTCGCGGCGACCGTTGGACCAGTTGCCGTGGTTTGGCTGATCGCGGCTCTAAAGACTTCCGACACAATCGAACAGTGGATTGAGGTCACGATTGTCCTACTCGCCTATGCCCTGGCGGTCGCGGGCGTCGCCGTGCTCCTCGCAGGATGCAAATTACCTGAGATCATTGCTGCTGCGATGCCAATCGTCATTGGATTGGCATGGCTGACGTGGCCGGTCTGGTTGTCGGCAACTCTCGAAAAACATGCATCGAACGCCGCGGTTGAGAAAATGGTGAAGATCCACCCCCCGCTGGTCATTAACGGCATCCTGACAAGCGAGCCGGCCTGGACGGAAATGTCGCTGGCCTATCATCTGACCAACCTGAATCAGGATGTGCCGATACGGCTACCCAGCAGCGTCATAGGATGCGCCGCGGTTCATGGAATCGTCGGAATCGGTCTTTGGACGGCAGCTTACGGAATAGCCAGGAAGCCTCGGCGGTTGTATTCTGTTGAAGGCCCTATTTTTTCGGAGAAATCATGAATACATCCATTTGGTGTTCGGCAGCGCTTCTGACCTTGGGATTGGCCGCCTGGCTCGGAGCGGAACCGGCCAACCCGCCGTCCACGCAGCCATCGACGGTTCCACCCGTCCTGAATTTCACAATGAAATCGCTCAGTGGCAAGGACGTTAATCTCTCCCAATACCAGGGAAAGGTGCTGCTCTTCGTAAACGTCGCCAGCAAGTGCGGCAACACGCCCCAGTATGCGCCGCTCGAAGCCCTCTACAATAAATATTCCGGACAGGGTCTCATGATACTCGGCTTCCCCTCCAACGACTTCGGCCATCAGGAGCCGGGCACCGATGTGCAGATCAGCGAGTTCTGCACAAAAAACTATGGCGTGACATTCGATATGTTCTCAAAGGTGGACGTGAAGGGCTCGAACCAGTGCGACCTGTACAAGCTGCTCACCAGCCCCGAAACCGACAAGCCATTCGCCGGCGACATCACCTGGAACTTCGAGAAATTCCTGATCAGCCGCAACGGCCAAATCGTCGCGCGGTTCAAACCCAAGACACAGCCGATGTCCCCGGAAGTCGTCAGCGCGATCGAAGGCGAATTAGCCAAGCAGCCATAACTGAGCCTGCGCGTTAGCTGCTTAGCGACCTTGACGTCGGGCCGAATTTGGTAGTAAGATAATCGCCGTGCTGGAATTCCGATGGAACGATGCCAATCGGGAACACATCGGAAAACATAATATCACCGCAACTGAAGCGGAATATATCGTGCGTCACGCACGGCCGCCTTATCCCCAGAAGCGGGAGAACCAAAAATTCTATGTCGCGGGCCGCATTCCCGACGGCACATATATTCAAGTAGTTTTCATCATCGATCCGCCGCCCATAATTTATGTCATTCATGCCCGCCCGCTAAATGACGACGAAAAGCGAATTTACCGCAGGAGAGCACGATGAAACCATCCAAGCCTTATACCCAGATGAGCGCCGCCGAACTGGCGGAAGCGACGAAACAGTACGATCGCATGGTAATCGACAAAACGCGGCCGCTAACTCCACGCGAGCGCAAATTATGGGAGCAAGCCAAGCGCGGACGGCCCAAAATCGGCAAGGGCGCGAAAAAAATCAGCATATCGCTTGAGGGCGATCTGCTTCACAAAGCCGACGCGCTGGCCAAGAAGAAGGGCGTAAATCGGTCGGAGTTGATAGCAGGTTTTGTGGCCGCCGGACTTAAGCGGGCGGTTTGATAAAGAACTTATGTCTTCGTTTCCGCGTCCATCAAATCCCGAAGCAATTGCTTCACCCGCGCCGAGCCGATCTCCCTTTTTCCAAATCCAGGGATCGCCCCCGCAGCTAAAGCCGCCGCCTGCGCATCCGCGTGATTGCTGATCAGCATCATCCGCACCTGCGGATATTGCGGTTTCAGCACACGGATCATCTCAATCCCCGTGGCCGGCTCAAACCCATAATCCAATTCCCGATTGAACAGAATCAGATTCACCCCAACCTTGAGTGCCTGCTCAAGCGCGGCATTGTCATCCACCGACGAGAGCGCAACATTCTCCCCAGCCGCCTTAACGGCCATCCGCAGATACGTAGCGTCTGGACCACAATGGCCCACGAGAAGAACTTTACTCATACCCTTACATTAGGCTTGAACATCCGGCGATTCGCTCCCCGGCGGAATTTCCGGCTCCTCCGGCGGCTCCACCAGATCCTGCGCCACTCGGCTCAGGAAAAACTGCAATTCATTTTCCGCGATCGGACCGGGAATCGGATCGCGCAGATCATACTGATGGCTATGATCCTCTGAACTGTCCTCGCCCCGCTTTTCGCCCTCGGTGATGATGTGGTGCTCAAAGGTGACGCAGTCCTCATGGCTCTGCATGATGACCAGCTCACCCCAGCGCCACGCCAGGTGAATTCGCAGCGAAAGCTGATTTCCCCAGGTACTGACGCGATGGGTGATGCCGTTCTTGGCAAGGAATTTCACCAGATCATCGACAGCGGGGAAAACCGCGCGGTTCAAAAACTCCGCATAGTTCTGGTTGTAGTCCCCCAGCCGCTCGACCGCCTCATGTTCGGCAGCGAGCTTTTCCGGGACAACGTCGCGGAACGGCGTCACCCGGCTAAGCCACCATTTTACAAACGACTTGTCGATCATGGCTCAAGAATAGCAGGGCGGCGCTATTCCTTCACCTCATACTCCGCATCAATCACATCTTCGTCTTTTTTGGCATCGCCGGTTGTGCCGCGATCGGTGCCCGCCTCCGGGGCCGGGCCGGGGCCGTCGCCGGCGGGACCCTTGGCCGTCGCCTTGTAGACTTCCTCGCCCAGTTTCAGGCTGGCCTGCTGGAGCGTTTCCATCGTCTTCTTGATCCGGTCCCCGTCATCGCTCTTGATCGCGTCCTTGAGGTTGTTCAGTCCGCTTTCAATGTTCCCGCGAACGTCGGCCGACACCTTGTCGCCATGCTCGCGAAGCGATTTTTCGGTTTCATAGGCGAACGATTCCGCGCGGTTCTTCACATCAATCACCTCGCGGCGTTTTTTGTCCTCGGCAGCGTGCTGCTCGGCATCACGCTTCATCTTTTCAATTTCTTCCTTGCTCAGACCGCCGGCGTTTTGCACGGTGATCTTGCTTTCCTTGCCCGTGGCCTTGTCCTTGGCGGCGACGGAAAGGATGCCGTTCACGTCGATATTGAACGTCACCTCGATCTGCGGAACGCCGCGCGGCGCCGGAGGCATGCCTTCGAGATTGAACGTCCCGAGCAATCGATTGTCCCGGGCGAATTCGCGCTCGCCTTGCAGGACATTGATCGTAACAGCGCTTTGATTGTCCGCCGCCGTGGAGAACGTCTCCGCCTTGCTTGTAGGTATAGTCGTATTCCGCGGAATCAGCGGGGTCATCACGCCGCCGAGTGTTTCGACGCCGAGTGAAAGCGGCGTGGCGTCGAGAACAAGGATGTCCTTCACTTCGCCGGTAGCGATCGCACCCTGAATAGCCGCGCCGATGGCGACGACTTCGTCCGGATTGACGCTCTTGTTCGGTTCCTTGCCGTTGAACAGTTCCTTCACCAATCGCTGCACCATCGGCACGCGCGTCGATCCGCCGACCAGAACCACTTCGTCAATCTGCTCCGGCTTGAGCTTCGCATCCTTGAGTGCATCCACCAATGGCTTGCGGCATCGCTCGACCAGCGGCCCAATCAATTGCTCCAGCTTGGTCCGCGTGAGCGTAATTTGCAGGTGCTTGGGGCCGTTCTGGTCCGCGGTGATGAACGGCAGATTCACCGTGGTTTCCATCGCGCCGGACAGTTCAATCTTGGCCTTCTCAGATGCTTCTTTCAGCCGCTGCAAAGCCATCGCATCGCTTCTAAGATCAATTCCTTCGGTGCGTTTGAATTCATCGGCCAGGAAGTTAATCAGGACTTGGTCGAAATCATCGCCGCCGAGATGGGTATCGCCGTTGATGCTGAGCACTTCAAAGACGCCGTCGCCCACGTCCAGCACCGAAACGTCGAACGTTCCGCCGCCGAGGTCGAAGACGCAGATCTTCTCATTCTTTTTCTTGTCAAGTCCATACGCCAGCGCTGCGGCTGTAGGTTCCGGGAACACGCGTAAAACCTTCAACCCGGCGATCTCGCCGGCGTCCTTGGTGGCTTTTCGCTGTGCATCATTGAAATAGGCCGGAACGGTAATGACCGCTTCGGTAACTTTTTCGCCCAGATAATCCTCGGCGGTCTTCTTAAGGTCTCCCAGAACCATGGCGCTGATCGCCTCGGGCGTATATTTCTTCCCGCGAATCTCGACCTGCACCAATTCTTCCGGCGCCCCCATGATGGTATAGGGCACCATCTTCTCTTCCGAGCCGACCTCGCTGTGACGCCGGCCCATAAATCGCTTGATGCTGAAAACGGTATTCTTCGGGTTGGTAACTTGTTGATGTTTGGCGTTTTGCCCAACGATGCGTTCACCCTTGTCCGTAAACGCGACGGTAGACGGCGTGAGCCGGCTGCCCTGCGCGTTAACAAGCACCTTAGGCTGATCCCCTTCCATGATGGCGACGACGCTGTTGGTTGTTCCCAAATCGATGCCAATAATCTTTGCCATGAGCTTTCACTCCTTATCAGAATGCGTGAAACGATAGAGGATTGGCAAAGCCCGTGCCAAGATAGATGGGGAGAACCACCATTGTATCTAATTATAAATAAGCAACTTATGGATGAGAGTGCCAGAAACCGATCGGCGCAATATAGCCCTTATGGATGCCAAATCGACAGTCGAGGTTCGGCCCCTGCCGTTTCGGCAAGGCGCTAGATGCACCGTTTTCGGCGAGCCAGCAGGCCAAGGCCGGCGATCGAGATCAAAGCAATCGAGGCCGGCTCCGGAACCTGTGGAATCTGCGTGATGATCACCGCCGTCCCAGAGTCCCCAGCATCCGCGCCCGTAAGATCAGTATATTCCACGCTGATGCCCAGGTAGTTGTCGTCACTGAGTGCGTTCTTGTAATAGTCGTTCTCGTTCACGAGTTGGTTCAGCGTAAAATCGTCGATCTCCACCTGCTGCCCGCCAATGCTCAGTTGATCTCCGATAGCAAGAACCACCGTCGGGCTCGCCGCCCCAACTTGCCAATCAAGCAGCGCCTCTTTTTCGCTGCTCGGAGACGTACCAATTTCCGCGTTGAAGACCGTCGTTCCGTTGGCGTTGATCTCCGGAACCCAAGGCGTGCTTCCGGCTGGATCCTGCAAAGCCTCAATGGACAGCGGGCCCGCACTCGGATCAAGCGCGATAGCCGACGAGGGATTGGCGATGGCATGCGGAGATCCCGCCACCGATGCGATCACCGATGCCCCGGGATTGCCTGTTCCCGCATTGCCATATTGAATGGAATTGCCCAGGACCGTGTCGGGAATATACATCGCGATTTGTCCATTTGGCGTGATCTCCCCGATGGGCGGACTCAGAGGCCGCGACCCCGGCGTGAACTGATTTGTCGAAACGTTCTGGGGAGCCCCGCCACCGGCTGGAACAAATTCCACGTTCTCCTGGGCGCTGGTTGAGCCATTGACCACGATGAGCGCTCCGGTGCTGCTGGAGTAACCAATCAGCGGCTCGGATGACACAGGCGTTGGCGAAGCTGTAATTTGCGTCGCAGTGCCGCCACTCGCCGAAATCGTGAAAATCTGCGGATTTGACGGGCCATTTAATAGCGATGCAGATGTATTGTTAGACCCCAAAGCAATGCGTAATGCCGGATCCGAAATAGTCTGTCCCCCGCCGCTCGTCAGGACAGTCGTCAGCGAAGACGTATCGCCGCGCACAAGCGTTTGCGTCGAAGAAATTACCGCTGGAAACAAAACCTGTCCCGAGCCGTTCACCTGCATTTCCAGCGTTCCTCCACCGCTGTCCGTTCCGTCGTTTCCAATTCGGCTGTACCCTTTGCCGTCCCCTTCGAAGGCAACATCGCCGAGTGACGTGACGTTGGAGTTATCGTCCCATTGAAGAATCCCGGCCTGGTCTGATTGTTTTACGGCGGCCAAAGTCAGCCGCGTTCCGCCGGAAGGGTTGCTCGTCATCGCCAGATTGTCGAACTCTGCGAACTGTTGATTCGCGCCCAGGCCGTTGACGGTCGTAGATGTGTTACTCTCAACCACAAGCTGGCTGTTCCACACATGGCCGGCCGCGGGTGTCGAATAAATGACGGCGAGGTTGCCGGAGTCGTCGAGATCCCCCACCATCCCGACAACGCCCCCATCCCCGACGACAACTTGCTGAGCAATGCCGAATTGATCTCCGGCGATCGCGTCGCCCTCATTGATCACGGTATAAAATTGAAGTGAAGGCGACGCCGCTGCCATGGCCGACGTACCGAAGACGCCTGCCAAAATCCATTTAATGCGCATGATCTCTTCCTCCAAGCCGTGCCGATTTCTTAGGTGATGAGCATCAGTTTAACCACACAAAATCGCTTTACAACAAAAGAATGGATATTTTTACGCAAAACAGTGGCAAGTTGTCGCAAACAAGGATGCTTCGGGACAAAGCCGCGATTCAGTTATATATTTTGAATGCGGCACCCAGTATTTAATGAGTTGCGCATTTCTTAAAATAATGGCGCATTAGCCAAACGGCCGCGTCAATGATATTGATTGATTTGATCAATGGGGGTTGATGGATGCTCACTGACCGAATTCAGCTATTAGGCAGGGCTTAATGTATCAAGCGAACCAGCGCGTCGGAGAATACGTGCTCGAGGAGCTTGTAGGCCAAGACGCCTACGCCCAGGAATGGCGCGCGCACCACCATATGTGGTCAGACCAGCAGGCGATGGTCAAAATTCCCACAGATCCGCAATATGTTAACAACCTCCGCCAGGAGGGGATCAAGGTTCATCGTCTCGTGCATCCGAACATCGTTCGCCCGATCGGATTCGATCCCAAAGCCGACCCGCCCTACCTCATCACCGACTATGTCAAAGGTGAATCGCTCCGCGCCTGGATCGTCAGCAAGCGATTGCTAGTCGCCCAGTCCGTGAATATTTTGCGGCAGGTGCTCGAAGCCCTTCAGTTTGGACATGAGCATCAAGTCGTGCATGGCGACATCAAGCCGGAAAATATTCTTCTCGAAGCCTCTGGCGCTGAAACCGATTTCGCCGCGAATGGTTCCGTGAAGGTGACGGATTTCGGAGTCGGACTCGCCGCCGCAGCCACGCTTACGCGCGATGCCGCCGCCCGGGCTCAGTCGGGCAGTTCGCTCGCCTATGTCGCGCCCGAGCAGCGCGATGGAGCGGCGCCCGATGTCAAATCGGATATCTACGCTGTCGGCGTGGTGCTGTTTGAGATGCTCACCGGCGAGCGGCCCAGCGGCGCGGAGTTGCCCAGCGAATTGGATCCGCAAGTGCCGGGTTGGCTCGACGATGTCTTCCGGAAATCATACGCGCGGCGCGAACGACGCTTCGAATCCGCCCGCGCATTTCTCGATGCCATTGCTTCGCCGAATGCAGCAAGTCCTCCGTCCCGAAATGTGCCCCAGGCCCCCATGCCCCCGCCGGAGCCAGAAGGAATCAAACTCCGCATGGAGCCGGCGCCGTTTTCCGCGCCCGCCCAACAAGGTTCACAAGACGACAACATCGTTCTCGCTCAGGAAGATGATTACACCCCTCCGGCCGAACCGGAGATCGAGCCGGCGCCGGAAGATGGCAACGGTGTTGCGCTGGAAGAGCAAAACGACGAAGAGCCTTCCCCCGACGACGATCAATTCAAGGAAGAGCAGCAAGCCGCCGGCGCGGATACCGCCGTCCTGCCCGAGGACCAGGTCGGCGGTGAGCCGATTCTTCCGGCAATTCCACGTGTTTCTTCCCCGGCTGACCGTGAGGCGATTTTCGATGAGCTGAACAAAAAACAGGTTCGTAGCGCCGAAGATTTGCGTGCCGCCCTCAAAGGATATTTTGAACTGAGAGATCTCGACACCGGGGAGTCAGCCAATATTCGTCTTCGCCTGATGAAATGGGCTGCGGCATTGGCCGGCGGGCAATCAGAACTGGACGATCAGATTTTACTGATCAACGCCGCCGCAAGGCCGCTCTATATCGTGAAATTTCTCCTTCGCTCGACGCGCGGCGATGAGCCGGAGCGATCCCAGACACTCGAGCATCCGATCGGCGATAAAGCCTCCACCGTTCTTCACGCGGCCGACTATCGCTTGATTGCTCATTTCTCCGCCATGGCGCTGAATGAAAAAATCCTCGAAACGATTGGCAGCCAAACCCTCCGAACGATGGTGATGAATCTCACCCGCGAAGCGCGCCGCGAATTCTTCGGCCGGATCCAACGCGAAGACTTGCTCATTTTCCGCGCCAACGTCATCAGCGCCGCCTATCGCTTTGAGCAGCGTAAATATCGCGCGTTCATGGTTGGCAATGCCCTGAGCGTCGTCTCAGCCGGCGAGCCGTTCACCAAGATCCGTCACGAGCCGACCAAGCGCGCCGCGATCCTGCTCAACGGCGAACAGGTCTTCCAGGGAATCAAGGAACTCCGGCGCGCTCTGGATGATTCACAGTGGGAATCCAAGGCCAACGTAATTCTCAGCGCCTTCCGGGGAAAGCTGGCGGCTGCTTATGTCGTCGAAGCCAAGCAGCAATTCAGATCGTTTGGCTGGCTCGAAAGCCTGGAGTTTTCCGCCAAGGCCGGGCAGCTTGTTCCCGGCCAGGAAGATGCTCTGTTGCATGCCGCGCTGGTCCGCAAGCGTATGACCCAATTGCAGCTTTTTCCGGGGACGCTCATCGCCGTCGCGCTGATTGCCCTGGCGGTGATTCCGTCATTACAAGCGGTGAACCCGTTTTCGATGAAGCTGTTCTTGAACGAATTCGTCCAACACCCGCTCCTGTTTGCAGGCATTGCCGCATGGATCACGGCCCTCTGGTCCAAAAATGTTTTGCGATCCCGGATGTCCCGGACCGATTTCGCGTTTTATCAGGCGGCCGTCTTTCCGCTGCTCGTCGCGCTGGTCGTGGCCTGTGCGCCGCCGAAGTTTGTCGATGTCACCCGCGACGCGATCTGCGGCGGCTTGCTGATCGTGATCATCGCCGCCGACGTGATCGTATTCAAAAAACTCCGCAAATATCTGTTCCGCCGGCAGGATTCTTCTGACCTCGTCGGCGACGGGATGGGCGTGCTCTCGCGCATTCAATCCATGCTGGACGAGGACTGGGACAAACTCCGCGCCCATTACCTCGAACTCGGCCCGCTCTTCAGCTTCACAACGGTTCATTCCGTCGGCGCGACGCCCGACCTTTTCGGCTCGGAGCAGACATCGAGCGACGACACCGCCACCTCGCCCGCCGNNCAGGAAATGCGGAAGTGGATCAACTCGTCTCTCAGATGAACAGCCGGATCTCAGCCAACTTGCGAACGCTGGCTCCGGTCGCGCGTATGCTGCTGACGATCTTCACCGAATATTCAAAATCGGTCTCGAATCGCCAGGTCGGCATGATGCAATCCAACGCCGCCAAGCTCGAGCAAAAGGGAAAAGACCTCGCGGCCAAGCTCGCCGATTTCGATCGCCTTTGCCGAGCTCCACTGTCGCTTGGTTCGTCAGAGAACGCCGAACTGCTCAAGGAAATGAGCGCCCGCCTCGCGGAGCGCAGCGAAGACCCCGACGTAAGAACGCTCAAATCCCTGGCCGATCGCGCCAAGAATTTTCGCGAAGATCAGGCCAACGCCACCACGGACATTGAATCGC